>NZ_JBVJVY010000050.1:0-44554 GCF_055603265.1 Streptomyces sp. NPDC037288 | reverse complement strand
CCCCCCCCCCCCCCCCCCCCCCCCCCCCCCCCCCCCCCCCCCCCCCCCCCCCCCCCCCCCCCCCCCCCCCCCCCCCCCCCCCCCCCCCCCCCCGCTGCGGGGGGAAGCACCTGAGCGATCTTTTACGACGGGGGAATCGCGTCAGGCACTGCGGGGGGTGGCTGAGATGGTCCTGAGGTCCTGGTCCGTCGGCTCGGCGAGCCGGTGGTCCCGCTGGTCGAGGTTCACAAAGATCATTCCGTACCGGATGGCACATCGCACCGGCTGGGGCGCGCCACGCGGCTTGCGCAGGCACCGGTACGCCCGCACGTCCTCGTCATCGTCCCGGGTGACGACGACCGGCTCTCCGAACACGGTCACCATCAGCGAGTCACCACTGTGGGGGATGGCGGTGACCAGGTCGATGAAGTGCCAGCCGGAGCGGTAGGCCGTGGCCATTTCACGGCGGAAGGAGCGGTCGTCGGGTGGAGTGGTCATGACTCGGCGACCCATGTGCTGTCCCTGGGAGCGAACCACGTGCTGTCACCCGGGGCAGCGGAGGCCTTGACGACCCACGTGCTGTCACCGGCACCGGCAGCAGACACGGTGCTCGTGCGCCAGGTACTGTCGCCCGCCGCATCCGCCTTCGTCCCCGCGAGGCCATTCAGCGCCCCGAAGGCCACCACGGCGGAGAAGGCGGCGACAAGCGCCGAGCGAAGCATTTTCTTACGCATAGTCGGCTTCGTCCTCATGTGAAGGTCACCTCTCCCCCGTCCGAATACGACGATGGCCCATTCCGGCACGTCATGGCCACACAAACGATGCATCATGTTCCTGCACGTTCAGGACCCTGGGGGGTGGAGATTTGGCAACGAACGGGACTAAGCGGACACATCCCCACGGGCTGACCGACCTGTGCGAGGACGGACGCCGTCTTTACGGGAACGCTCTCCGAACGGGACGCCTAGCCCGTACGGATGCCGAACCAGCACCGTGTCTGATGGAGTTCGCCCTTCTTCATCCCGATCCTGACGACCCGAACTGGCTCCGCCCGGTACCCCCGTCCATCGCCCTGGCCCAGCGGCTCACCCCCATCGAGCACGAGATCACCCAGCGAAGGCGGCAGTCGATCGAACTGGCCGATGCTTTCGAGCCGTTCATGAGCATCAGTGCGCAGCCCACGGCGACCACACACTCGATCACCGTGCTGGAAGGCCTCGACCGGATCAACGCGGCACTCGATCTGGCCACGGCCCAGTGCCAGACCGAGATGCTCACCGTCCAGCCCAGCCGCCGCCGCCTCGAACACACCCTCACTCAGGGGCTGAAGCGCGACAGACCACTGATCGAGCGGGGCTGCCGTATCCGGACGCTCTATCAGCACCCCGCCCGCTACAGCCCCGAGACGCTCGCCTACGTGGCCCAGTTCACCGACGGCAAGGTGGAGTACCGCACCATCGACGAACTCGTCGAGCGGCTGATCATCTGCGACGAGACCGTGGCCTTCATCCCGACCCGCGACGACGGGGAGATAGCCCTCGAACTCCGGCACCCGGGACTCGTCCGCTACCTGATCAAGGTCTTCGAGTTCATGTGGTCCCGCGCGGTCCCGCTGAGCGCCGGCGCCCCCTACGAGACCGCCCCCGACGGCATCCCGGAGATCCAGCACTCCATCGCCAAGCTTCTGGTGGAGGGTCACGTGGACGAGGCCATCGCCCGCCGCCTCGGGATGAACGTCCGCACCTGCCGGGCCCACATCGCCAAGCTGGCCTCGGCCCTCGGCAGCGGCAGCCGCGCCCAGCTCGGCTATCTCATCGCACGCTCCGGGATTCTTGATCAGGAGCCCTGAGCGCCCCCGCCGGCAGCGCGGGGCCGCGGTGGCCGTCCAGGCCGACCTGGGCGATCCGGACGCCCAGTTGGGTGCGGCTGGCCGCGCCGAGGGTCTCCGAGAGGCGGGCGATGTGGGCGCGGCAGGTGCGCACACTGATGCCGAGCCGCTCGGCGATCACGGCGTCCTGGTGGCCCTCGGCGAGCAGCGCGGCGATGGACTGCTCGCGGTGCGAGATGCCCTCGATGCCGGTGTCGGGGAGGGGGGCGGTGAGCGGGATGGCGAGGCGCCAGAGGCGTTCGAAGACCGTGACCAGGTACTCGACCAGGGCCGGATGGCGCAGCTCCAGGGCCATCGTGCGGTCGGCGTTGGCGGGGATGAAGGCGACCGTGCGGTCGAAGAGGATGAGCCGGTCGATGACCTCGTCCAGGGTGCGGGCCTCCACCGTGTCGCCCATCAGCTCCAGGTAGTTGAGCAGCCCCTGCCCGTGCCGGGCCACGTGCGTGTACAGGTCGCGCATGCGCACGCCCCGGCCGCGCAGCGCCAGCGCCCGGTGCAGCCCCTCGGTCAGCTCGGCCTCCCGGCGGATGCCGCCGGGCTGCACGGTGAGCACCTCCGTCGTGCACGCCTCGGTCGCCTCGTCCATCGCGGCCTGGATCCGGGACAGCCCGTCCAGTACCCGGATCGCGCTGCCCTCGGCGGGCGCGGCGAGCGCGCCCAGCTGACGGCCGAGTCCGGCGTACCACTCGAAGGCGGCCACCGCCGAGCCCACCCGCCGCTGACTCTCGCTGACCTCGTCGTAGACCCCGCGCAGCAGCCTGGTCATGACCTCCTGCGGGGAGGTCGGCACCAGCCAGTCCATGTCGTCGGGGTCCGGGTGCAGCAGGGCCAGTTCCAGCAGGCAGGGCACCGTCTCGGCATCAGTGCGCGGCACCCGCCCGCGGCGTACCGCCCGGGAATACACCCGATCCCCGGCCGCGCACAGTCGGTCGGCGCCGTGTGGATGCTCGTCCGCCCCGCGCCCGGCCATCGCCCATTTCACCCCCGGTGTGCTGCCACTTCCGCAGCGCAACTATGCGCGGCGCCGACCGGGTCCGCAACACGGCTCGACTCAACGGGGCCCGCGGCAAACGCGTCTATGTCCGGGTATCGACCAGGCTCCGCCCCTCGCCTTGCAACAAGCTGAAGCGCTTCGCCGGGGGCGCGGGGGACGCCTACTTCAGGCCGAGCGTCGCGCAGGCCACCTTGTACTTGGGGGTGCAGATGTCGCCCACGGAGTAGATGCCGTCCGCGATGACCGTGGACTTGATGGTGCGCTTGGTCAGGGCGATCGGCTGGATCAGCTTGGCCGGGATGTCCTTGGCGGTGGGGCTGTCGACCTTGTCCTGGGTGAGCGCGTCGAACTGGATGTCCTTGCCCTGGACCCTGGCGACGGCCATCTGCGCGGCGGCCTCGGCCTCGTCCGGGTAGGCCTTGTAGACGCTCATGTACTGCTCGCCGGCCACGATCCGCTGGACCGCGTCGAGTTCCGCGTCCTGGCCGGTGACCGGGGGCAGGCTCGTGACCCCCGCCGCCTTCAGGGCCTTGATGACACCGCTCGCCATGCCGTCGTTGGCGGCGTAGACACCGGCGATGTTGTTCTTGCCGATCTGGCCGATCGCCTGGGTCATGTGGGCCTCGGCGATCTCCGGCTTCCAGTCCGTGGTGTCGTACGACTCCGCGATCGTCACCTTGCCGTTCAGCTCGGAGAGCGCGCCCTGCTTGAACTGCTTGGCGTTCGGGTCGGTGGGCGAGCCGTTCACCATGACGATCTTGTCGGAGGTGTCGGTGTTCGGCCCGAGGGCCTCCAGCAGGGTCCGGCCCTGCACCTCTCCGACGAGCTCGTTGTCGAAGGAGACGTAGGCGTCGATCGGGCCCTCGGCGAGACGGTCGTAGGCGATGACCGGGATGCCCGCGTCCTTGGCCTTCTGCACCCCGGCGGCGACGGCATGCGAGTCGACGGCGTCGAGCAGGATGATGTCGACCTTCTCGTCGATCATCTTCTGCAGCTGCGAGGCCTGCCGGGAGGCGTCCGCGTCGGCGTTGTCGTACTCGACCTTGCCCCGCTTGTTGGTGAGTCGGGCGACCTTGTCCTTGATGATCGGGTAGTCGAACCTGTCGTAGCGGGTGTTCGCCTTCTCCGGCAGCAGCAGGCCCACGGTGATGTCGTCACCCTTGCTCGGGCTCGCGCTCGCGCCGTCCCCCGTCGCGTCCAGCACGCCGCATCCGGCGAGCGAGAGGGTCATCGTGGATGCGGCCACGGATATGGCGATACGACGCATTCGAGAGCTCACTTCAGGTGCGTTCCGGACGTAGGGCTGCTATACGCCCCAGGTGTCTGAAAAGACAACGCGCAGGCCACACCCGGCGTCAAGCGGAACTACTTAACGAGTCCGCAACATCACCCTCAGCTGACACTGTGAAGGACGAACGGAATCTTCTCCAAACACTCTTTACGGACCCTTCGTCCAAGGGGTGTTCAGGAGACGGCAAAGGAGACGGCAAGAGAACGGGAACACCGGGGCGCAGCCGATGTGGATGATCGCGGTCGAGATGGCCGGCGACATGCTCTCCGGCTGACCGGCCAACAGCGTTTCAAAGATCGGCAAAGATCCGCACAACCAACCCCCTCGCTCGCGAGTCGTGATCACCGCGGCCGTCCGCCGCTTCCCCGACTCGACCAGAGGACCGAATGATCCCAGCCAGATGCGCGACCGCAGCCGCCGTCGTACTCGCCACCGCCGGCGGCCTGCTGGGCGCGGCCACCGCGTCCGCCTCCGCCGCCACGGCCTGCGCCTCGCCGACGTACAAGCGCACGTTCTACGCGAACACCACGTTCTCCGGCACTCCGAAGAAAACGGACTGTGACAGCGCCATCGACCAGAGCTGGAGCGGCGCTCCCGCCTCCGGCCTGCCGAAGGACTACTTCGGCGTCCGCTGGACCGTCACCCGCGACTTCGGCTCCGGCGGGCCCTTCGCGTTCGCCGTCTCCGGGACCGACGGCATCCGGGTCTACCTGGACGGCGTCCGCAAGGTCGACCTCTGGTCCGGCACCTCGGGTGCGCGAGCCAGGACCGTCGACGTCAGCGTCCCCCAGGGCAGGCACACCCTGCGGCTCGACTACGTCAACTGGACGGGCGCGGCGAGCGTGAGGTTCGGCTACACCCCGCGCACCTCCGCCACCGTCGACAAGGTCAAGCCCCTCGTTCCGGCCGGGACTTCGGTCCGCTACGACCCCGCGACCGGCAGGGCCGGGATCAGCTGGGCGAGGAACGCCGAGATGGACCTCGCCGGTTACCGCGTCTACCGGCGGCCGAAGGGCTCGTCGTACCCCGCCGAGCCGCTGGCCACGACCACCTCCACGGCGTACACCGACACCACTTTGCCGAAGACCGGCGCCGCCTACTACTACGAGGTCCGCGCCTACGACAGGGCGGGCAACGAGTCGGCGGGCACGGCGGACCAGGGCGTGACCACCGTGGACACCACCGCTCCGGCCGCGCCCGCCGACGCCGCGGACTGGTCCATGGACCCGGTTCGCGAGGTCACGCTGTCCTGGAGCCGGAACACCGAGCCCGACCTCGCGGGCTACCGGGTGTACCGCTCCGTCGCGCGGCCCGTCACGACGACCCCGGACCACCTGCTGAGCGGTGACACGCTGCTGCAGTCCACGTGGTGGACCGACCGTCCGCCGCAGACCGGAGACCGCTACTTCTACGTCGTCACCGCCGTCGACACCGCCGGCAACGAGTCGGCGCCGTCCGGTGTTTCCGAGTACTACACCCGCGACGAGACCCCGCCCGCCTACGTCCCGGACGTGACGGCCGAGGACGGCGAGCGGGGCGTCACCCTGAACTGGCCCTGGGGCCCCGAGGGCAGCGGCGTCTCGCGGTTCCTCGTCTACCGGGACGGCGACCGCCTCACCGAGGTGGCCGGCACCTCGTACACGGACACCGGCGTCGAGCGCTCGACCACACACACCTACACCGTCCGGTCCCTGGACGACGCGGGCAACGGCGGCCCCCTCTCGGCCCCCGTCACCGTCCAGCACGTCGGCGACTACACGCCCCCGCCCGCCGTGACCGGGCTGACCGCCACCCCGCAGGGCAACGGCGTCCTGCTCGACTGGGACGACAGCACCGCCGCCGACGTGGACCACTACGAGATCCACCGGGGCGTGTACCGCGACGGCACCTGGACCTACACCGACATCACGCCCAGCCTCCCGTTCGGCACCGTCTGGTCCGGGAACCGGGACGTGAGCCTGCCCGACGGCGAGCACCTGCGCTATGTGGTCGTGGCCGTCGACCGGGACGGCAACGCCCTGGACACCGGCGCCTCGACCGGCGTGGAGGTCACCGAGCTGGACCTGATGCCGGCGGAGACCTATCCGGACGATTCCGGCCATCTGTGGATGCGGGTCCTGGACACCGCCGAGGGTCCCGACATCGACGCCTCCGCCTACGGGGACGACCCGAAGGGCACCCCGACCGGCTACCACGTGTACCGCTGGGACCGCGACGCCGGCGCCTACGTACGGCTGACCGGCACGCCCGTCGGCTTCGGCACCGGCTACCGGGACACCACCGCGCCGGCGGCCGACACCGTCTTCTACAAGGTCACCGCCGTCTACGCCGACGGCACCGAGTCGGACCCGGTCGGCGCTCACGTGTTCCGGATCGGCATCGCGCCCTGAGGCACGGGAAAAGGGGCCCGGAGGTCTCCCTCCGGGCCCCTTGCCACCGCTGTCTCAGTCGCTCTGCTGCCGTTTCGGCCGCCACACCACCAGCGCGCTGGTCTGCTGGACCTCCTGGTACGGGACCAGGTCGCGGCGGTAGGAGGCGTGGACGGCGGCCTCGCGCTGCTGCATCGCGGCCGCCGCGCCGTCCAGGGCCGCCTCCAGTTCCACGACGCGGGACTGGAGGGCGGCGACCTGGTTCTCCAGTTCGATGATCCGCTTGATGCCGGCCAGGTTGATGCCCTCGTCCTGCGACAACTGCTGCACCTGGCGGAGCAGTTCGATGTCGCGGGCCGAGTAGCGCCGGCCCCGGCCCGCGGTGCGGTCCGGGGAGACCAGGCCGAGGCGGTCGTACTGGCGCAGCGTCTGCGGGTGGAGTCCGGAGAGCTGGGCCGCCACCGAGATGACGTAGACCGGGGTCTCCTCGGTCAGTTCATACGGGTTACGTCGACGGCCGTCCATCTCTCTCAGTCTCCCTTCGCGGCCTCGAACAGCTCCGCCCGCGGGTTCTCGCCCGCGGTCGCCTCGCGATACGCCTCCAGTGCGTCACGAGCCTTCCCCGACAGGTCCTTGGGGACACGCACCTCGACGGTGACCAGGAGGTCGCCGCGGGTGCCGTCCTTGCGGACCGCGCCCTTGCCGCGGGCGCGCATGGTGCGGCCGTTGGGCGTGCCGGGCGGCAGCTTCAGGGTGACGGACGGGCCGCCCAGGGTGGGGACCCTCACCTCGCCGCCGAGCGCGGCCTCGACGAAGGTCACCGGGACGGTCACCGTGAGGTTGTCGCCCTTGCGCCCGAACACCGGGTGCTCGCCGACGTGCACGACCACGTACAGGTCGCCCGCCGGTCCACCCCGCTCGCCGGGCGCGCCCTTGCCGCGCAGCCGGATGCGCTGCCCGTCGGTCACGCCGGCCGGGATGCGGACCTGCATCGTGCGCGAGGACTTGGCGCGGCCGCTGCCCTTGCACTCCATGCAGGGGTGCTCCGCGATCAGCCCGCGGCCCTTGCAGTCGGGGCAGGGATCGGTGAGCGAGAAACCGCCGCCCGAGCCCCGCGCCACCTGCCCGGTGCCGACGCAGGTCGGGCACACGCGCGGTGTGCCGTTCTTGTCGCCGGTGCCGGAGCAGGCCTTGCAGGGTGCCTGGGAGGACATCCTGAGCGGCACCGTGGCGCCCTCGATGGCCTCCGTGAAGCTCAGCGTGACCTCGGTGTCGATGTCCTGGCCGCGCCGGGGCTGGGTGCGTGTGCCCGTGGCTCCGCCGCGGTTGAACAGGCCCCCGAAGACGTCACCGATTCCGCCGCCGAAGCCGCCGGAACCCCCGCCCTGGGCGCCGCCTCCGAAGAGGTCGCCCAGGTCGAAGTTGAAGGAGCCGCCGGTGCCCGGCCCGGGGCGGAAGCCGCCGTTGCCGAACAGGGCGCGTGCCTCGTCGTACTCCTTGCGCTTCTTGGGGTCGCCGAGGATGTCGTTCGCCTCGGAGATCTCCTTGAAGCGCTCCTCGGCCTTGGTGTTGCCCTTGTTGGCGTCCGGGTGGAACTCGCGGGCGAGCTTCCGGTACGCCTTCTTGATCTCGGCCTCGGTGGCGTCCTTGGGGACGCCGAGGACCTTGTAGTAGTCCTTCTCGATGAAGTCCTTGGTGCTCATCCTCGACGCCCCTCCTTCCTGTCTGCGGTGATTACGTCAGCCCTCGTCCGGGCCACCGTTCTCCTTGTCGTCGGCGGAGCCGGCCTGCTTCGCCTCGGTGTTCTCCTCGGCGCCCTCGGCCTTGACGGTCTGCGCGCCGGGCTGCGGCTCGGCGACGGCCACCCGCGCGGGGCGGATGGTGCGCTCGCCGATGCGATACCCGGGCTGCAGGATCGCCACGCAGGTCGTCTCGGTGACGTCCGGCGCGTAGGAGTGCATCAGGGCCTCGTGGATGGTCGGGTCGAAGGGCTCGCCCTCCTTGCCGAACTGCTGCAGGCCCATCTTGGCCGCGACGGTCTCCAGCGACTCGGCCACCGACTTGAAGCCGCCGACCAGTTCGCCGTGTTCCCGCGCGCGGCCGATGTCGTCCAGCACGGGCAGCAGCTCGGTCAGGAGGTTCGCGATGGCGATCTCCTTGACCGCGGCGCGGTCCCGCTCGACCCGGCGGCGGTAGTTCTGGTACTCGGCCTGGAGGCGCTGGAGGTCGAGCGTGCGCTCGTTCAGCGCCGTACGTACCTGGTCCAGCTGGGCCACCAGGCCCGCGTCTGCGTTTCCGTCCCCGGCCGGGGCCGCCCCCTCCTCGGGGGCGGCCTTCGGCTCGGCGTCGTCGGAGGTGGCGCCGGAGGGGACGTCGGGCTTCTCCTCGAAGCCCGGGGTCTCCTCCGTCACGCGGCACCGTCCTTGCGCTCGTCGTCCACGATCTCCGCGTCCACGACGTCGTCGTCAGCGGCCTTGCCGCCCTGGGCGGCGCCCTCCGGGCCGCCGGCGGCCTGCGCGGACTGGGCGTCGGCGTACATGGCCTGGCCCAGCTTCTGCGAGACGGCCGCGACCTTCTCGGTGGCGGTGCGGATCTCGGCGGTGTCCTCGCCCTTGAGCTTCTCCTTCAGCTCGGCGACGGCCTCCTCGACCTCGGTCTTGATCTCGCCCGGGACCTTGTCCTCGTTGTCCTTGAGGAACTTCTCGGTCTGGTAGACGAGCTGCTCGCCCTGGTTGCGGGTCTCGGCGGCCTCGCGGCGGCGGTGGTCCTCCTCCGCGTACTGCTCGGCCTCCTGGCGCATGCGGTCGACCTCGTCCTTCGGCAGCGAGGAGCCGCCGGTGACGGTCATCTTCTGCTCCTTGCCCGTGCCCAGGTCCTTGGCGGTCACGTGCATGATGCCGTTGGCGTCGATGTCGAAGGAGACCTCGATCTGCGGGACGCCACGCGGCGCCGGCGGCAGACCGGTCAGTTCGAACATGCCGAGCTTCTTGTTGTACGCCGCGATCTCGCGCTCGCCCTGGTAGACCTGGATCTGCACGGACGGCTGGTTGTCCTCGGCCGTCGTGAAGATCTCGGAGCGCTTCGTCGGGATCGTGGTGTTGCGCTCGATCAGCTTGGTCATGATGCCGCCCTTGGTCTCGATGCCGAGGGACAGCGGGGTGACGTCGAGGAGCAGGACGTCCTTGACCTCGCCCTTGAGGACACCGGCCTGGAGCGAGGCGCCGATGGCGACGACCTCGTCCGGGTTCACACCCTTGTTGGCCTCCTTGCCGCCGGTCAGCTCCTTGACGAGCTCGGCGACGGCGGGCATACGGGTGGAGCCGCCGACCAGGACGACGTGGTCGATCTCGTTGATGGAGATGCCGGCGTCCTTGATGACGTTGTGGAACGGCGTCTTGCAGCGCTCCAGCAGGTCGGCGGTCAGCTGCTGGAACTGGGCGCGGGTGAGCTTCTCGTCCAGGTGCAGCGGGCCCTCGGCGGACGCGGTGATGTAGGGCAGGTTGATCGAGGTCTCGGTGGAGGAGGACAGCTCGATCTTGGCCTTCTCGGCGGCCTCGCGGAGGCGCTGGAGGGCCATCTTGTCCTTGGCGAGGTCCACGCCGTGACCGGACTTGAACTGCTGCACCAGGTAGTCGACGACGCGCTGGTCCCAGTCGTCACCACCGAGGTGGTTGTCACCGTTGGTGGCCTTCACCTCGACGACGCCGTCGCCGATCTCCAGGAGCGACACGTCGAAGGTGCC
Source organism: Streptomyces sp. NPDC037288 (assembly GCF_055603265.1). Classification (NCBI taxonomy): domain Bacteria; kingdom Bacillati; phylum Actinomycetota; class Actinomycetes; order Kitasatosporales; family Streptomycetaceae; genus Streptomyces; species Streptomyces sp. NPDC037288. The sequence goes on along the minus strand of NZ_JBVJVY010000050.1, from coordinate 34,291 downwards.
GCCACCGAGGTCGAAGACGAGGATGGTCTGGTCGTCCTTGTCGAGGCCGTAGGCCAGCGCGGCGGCGGTCGGCTCGTTGACGATGCGCAGGACGTTCAGACCCGCGATCTCACCGGCCTCCTTCGTCGCCTGACGCTCGGAGTCGTTGAAGTAGGCCGGGACGGTGATGACCGCGTCGGTCACCTTCTCGCCCAGGTAGGCCTCGGCGTCCCGCTTCAGCTTCTGCAGGATGAACGCGGAGATCTGCTGCGGGTTGAAGTCCTTGCCGTCGAGCTGGATCTTCCAGTCGGTGCCCATGTGGCGCTTCACCGAGCGGATGGTCCGGTCCACGTTCGTGACCGCCTGGCGCTTGGCGACCTCGCCGACGAGCACCTCACCGTTCTTGGCGAAGGCGACGACGGACGGCGTGGTCCTGGCGCCCTCGGCGTTGGTGATGACGGTGGGCTCGCCGCCCTCCAGAACGCTGACGACGGAGTTAGTCGTGCCCAGGTCGATGCCGACCGCACGTGCCATGGTTGATTCCTCCAGCTGACTTGAGTGGAACGGACTCAAGTGTGCATGACGCCCGGCGATGGGTCAACAGACCTGAGCCGCAGGGACTCAAGTCTTATCCGTTCCTTACACGCAACTGGCCGCTGACCTGCGTCGATTCGGTGCGACGCGGCGACTGGACAGGCATCCGAAGGAGGACGAGCACCACCAGCAGCGCCGCCCCGGCCACCCACAGCACGGCCCCCTCCCCCGTCCACCCGGTGTGCACGAGCACCCCGACGAGCACCGAGGAGAAGGAGCCGGCACCCAGCAGCACGACGGAGCCCGGCGGGGTGAGCCCGAGCGGCCGCATCCGGTGCGCGAGATGGTCGGGGCCGCGCCGCAGCAGCGGACGCCGGGCCAGTCCCCGGGCGAGGACCACGAGGACGGCGTCGGCGACCGCCACCGCGCCGAGGCAGAACATCACGGCCGCGCTCGGCACCAGGTCGTACCCCGCGCGCGTGAAGACGAGGGACGACGACAGCAGGAACCCGGTGAACAGCGAGCCGCAGGTGCCGAGCCCGATCCGCGCGGGATGCCAGTTGTGCATCAGGAAGCCGGTGAGGGCGGCGGCGAACACGCTCAGCAGGACGGCGAGCCCGTCCATCAGCTCGGCGGCGGCACAGACCCCGGCCCCGAAGGCGGTGACCACCCCGACGGTGCCGGCCAGCCCGTCCGCGTGGTCGAGCCCCTTGAAGGCCAGGGAGGCGACGACGATCCACACCAGCGCGAGCAGCCCGCCCAGCACACCCGTCGCGTCGTACGGCACCACACAGGCCGCCGCCACGGCCGTACCGGCGACGAGCACCCGCGCGCGCAGCCGCCACACGTCCGCGACCAGCCCGAGCGCGGCGACCGAGCAGGCGGCGACCAGCAGGCGGACGACCCCGTCGCCGAGCGGGGCGACCCGGGTCCACTGCCCCATCCAGGTGACCAGGCAGGTGACGACCACCACGGCGAGCCCGCCGAGCAGCGGCAGCCGCCGCTGCCGGCGCCGGTCGACGATGCCGGCCCGCAGCGCGGGGACCCTGAGCAGCGCCGCGAGGACGGCGGCGAGGAGCAGGGCGGCGGTGGCGGCGGTGATCCCGTAGAGCACGGCTCTAAGGTAGGGGCGAATGTAGCAATTCGGTACGAATAACACGATCCGATGACCCGCAGGATGATGCGCATCACCCCGCGCCCGGCTGCATCCCGACGGAAGATGGGGGTAGTCTCAGACGGACTACCTAAGTTACCGCTTAGTAATGTCGTCCGTTAAGTCGCTCAGTCAGTTCGAGGCCGCCTCAGGAGCCCCAATGCAACTCGCCGCGATCATCGTGTCGCTGGTCCTGATCGTGGTCGGCGTGGCACTGTTCGGCCGCGCCCTCCTCCAGATCTTCAATTTCATGCGGCTGGGCCAGTCGGTACCGGCCGGCACGCGGACCAACGACCCCGCACAGCGCACCCTCACCGTGGTCCGGGAGTTCCTCGGCCACACCCGGATGAACCGCTGGGGCGTCGTCGGTGTGGCGCACTGGTTCGTGGCGGTGGGCTTCTTCACCCTGCTGCTGACGATCGTCAACGCGATCGGGCAGCTGTTCAAAGCGGACTGGATCCTGCCGGTCATCGGCGAGTGGGCGCCGTACAACGTCTATGTCGAGTTCATCGGCACCATGACGGTCGTCGGCATCCTCGTCCTGATCGGCATCCGCCAGCTGAGCCACCCGCGCAACCCGGGCCGCAAGTCCCGCTTCGCCGGCTCCAACTTCGGCCAGGCGTACTTCGTCGAGGCCGTCATCCTCATCGTCGGCGTCTGCATCTTCATGCTCCACGCCCTCGAAGGCGCCCAGCACCACGTCGACGGCTACGAGGCCTCGTTCTTCCTCTCGTACCCGGTGGTGTCCTGGCTGAAGGGCATGGACGTCTCCACGCTCCAGAACCTCACCTACTTCTTCGCCGGCCTGAAGATCGCGACCTCCTTCATCTGGATGATCACGGTCGCCCTGAAGACCGACATGGGTGTGGCCTGGCACCGCTTCCTGGCGTTCCCGAACATCTTCTTCAAGCGCAACGCCGCCGGTGAGACCTCCCTCGGCGCCCTGCTCCCGATGACCTCCGGCGGCAAGCCGATCGACTTCACCGACCCCGGTGACGACGACGTCTTCGGTGTCTCCCAGGTCGAGCAGTTCTCCTGGAAGGGCCTGCTGGACTTCTCCACCTGCACCGAGTGCGGCCGCTGCCAGTCACAGTGCCCCGCCTGGAACACCGGCAAGCCGCTCTCCCCGAAGCTGCTGATCATGTCGCTGCGGGACCACGCGCACGCCAAGGCGCCGTACCTGCTGGCCGGTGGCGGCAAGACCATGGAGGGCGAGGAGAAGGCCTCCGAGGAGCAGCTGGCCGGCGTCCCCGCCGCCGCCCTGGCCGAGGCCGAGCGCCCGCTGATCGGCACCGCCGAGGAGAACGGCGTCATCGACCCGGACGTGCTGTGGTCCTGCACCACCTGCGGCGCCTGCGTCGAGCAGTGCCCGGTGGACATCGAGCACGTCGACCACATCGTCGACATGCGCCGCTACCAGGTGATGATCGAGTCCGCGTTCCCGTCCGAGGCGGGCACGATGCTCAAGAACCTGGAGAAGAAGGGCAACCCCTGGGGCCTGGCCAAGAAGCAGCGCCTGGAGTGGACCAAGGAGGTCGACTTCGAGGTCCCGGTCGTCGGCAAGGACATCGAGGACCTCTCCGAGGTCGAGTACCTGTACTGGGTCGGCTGCGCCGGCGCCCTGGAGGACCGCGCCAAGAAGACCACCAAGGCCTTCGCCGAGCTGCTGCACATCGCGGGCGTCAAGTTCGCGATCATGGGCGGCGACGAGAAGTGCACCGGTGACTCCGCCCGCCGCCTCGGCAACGAGCCCCTGTTCCAGGAGCTCGGCATGGAGAACGTGGCCGCGCTGAACATGGCCTTCGGCGAGGACGACGAGGACGAGTCGACCAGGAAGCCGAAGTCGGCGAAGAAGATCGTCGCCACCTGCCCGCACTGCCTCAACACGCTCGGCAACGAGTACCCGCAGCTCGGCGGCGACTACGAGGTCATCCACCACACCCAGCTGCTGCAGCACCTGGTGGACGAGGGCAAGCTGATCCCGGTGACCCCGGTCGAGGGCATCATCACCTACCACGACCCGTGCTACCTGGGCCGCCACAACAAGATCTACACGCCCCCGCGCGAGATCATCGGCAAGGTCCCGGGCCTGCGCAACGAGGAGATGCACCGCCACAAGGAGCGCGGCTTCTGCTGCGGCGCCGGTGGTGCCCGGATGTGGATGGAGGAGCGGATCGGCAAGCGCATCAACAACGAGCGCGTCGACGAGGCCCTCTCCCTGAACCCGGACATCGTCTCCACCGCCTGCCCGTTCTGCCTCGTCATGCTGACCGACTCGGTCAACGGCAAGAAGAACGACGGCACGGCGAAGGAGTCCATCCAGGTCGTGGACGTCGCCCAGCTGCTCCTCGACTCGGTCAGGACGCCGGTCGACCCGGCGGGCGAGCCGGAGACCGAGAGCGAGCCGGAGCCCGAGCCGGTCAAGTAACCGCGGCTCCACGGACGGACGGCGCCCCCTGCTACGCACAGGCAGGGGGCGCCGTCGTGTCCCGAGGGGGCCGGATTCCCCGGGTTCGTCCGCACCCGGAGCCGGTGACCCTCCCGTGGCCGGCACTGGTGCCCACCGACGCCTGAACCCGGCTGGGCCAACGGGTGGGGACCCGGCACGGCACCGGCGTGCCTCCGCTGTCACGGAACCGCCCGCTGCCTTGTCTGGCTGGTGTGCGCGGTGGCGCACCGGGTCCGGGGCGTGCCCCGGCATCCGTCGCAAACGCATCAGCGAACGGAGACAGCGATGAAGATCGTGGTCATCGGCGGTACGGGGCTCATCGGCTCGCAGGTGGTGACACGCCTGCGCGGGAGCGGTCACGAGGCCGTGCCGGCCTCTCCCTCCAAAGGCGTCGACGCCCTCACCGGCGAGGGCCTGGCCCAGGCCCTCGAGGGCGCGGACGTGGTCGTGGACGTCTCGAACTCCCCGTCCTTCGACACCGAGCCGGCGATGGACTTCTTCACCCGCTCCGCGCGGAACCTGTTCGAGGCCGAGAAGGAGGCGGGTGTCCGCCACCACGTCACACTCTCCATCGTCGGCGTCGACCAGGTGCCCGACTACGGCTACTACCGGGCCAAGGTCGCCCAGGAGGAAGCCGTGCGCGGCAGCGGTGTGCCGTACAGCATCGTGCGCGCCACCCAGTTCTTCGAGTTCATCGCCCCGGTGATGGACATGACGACCGGGGGAACTCAGGTGCGCCTGCCGTCCGTCCGGCTGCGTCCGATGGCCTCCGCCGATGTCGCCGCCGCCGTCGCCGACGCGGCGCAGGGCGAACCGTCGAACGGCGTGCGCAACATCGCGGGCCCCGAGGTGCACGGACTCGACCGGCTCGGTGAGATCACCCTGGCGGTGAAGCCCGACGGCCGTACCGTCGTCACCGACGAGAACGCCGGCCTGTTCGCGGGCATGCCCCACGAGGTGCTGGCCGGCGACGACACGGCACACATCGCGGCCACCCGCTACGAGGACTGGCTCAAGCGGAACTGAGCGGGGACTGCGCCGGAACCGAACCGGCGGCCGGTCCTCACGCGTTCATGCCCTCAACTCCCCAGCCGCCGCCCCCGGCTCTCCGCGACACGCAGGACGTCGTCCAGGGCCTGGGTCAAGCACTCGGCGAGGAAGCGGAGTTCGCCGGGCGGGGTGTCCGGCAGGATCTCCCGGGCGTGGGCGAGCAGTTGACCACCCATACCGAGCTGCACGGACTCCGTTGCGTCGGCCAGCCGGGAGAGCGTTCCGCCGTCTCCGTCGGTGATGAGATAGCAGGGCTTGCCCTCTGCCCCCGACCAGGGCAGCAGACGCGGAGGGTATGTCATGCGGCCTCCAACGCCCGGACCCGGTACGGCTGTTCAAGAGCGTCCACATACGGCCGTACGGCCCTGTGGGCGGTGGCGTCGAGGGGGGTGTCGAGGCCGTAGGGACTGCGGTGAGGCGGGAGGGGCGGCGCTGGTGGCGGCTCGAAATCGACGTACGGGGGCCGCTGAGCGCCGGGCGGAAACAACAGGAGGCCCACGCGGGCGATTAAGCGGCGGATAAGGTCGGTCATGTCATCAGCTCCGTTCAGGTACGGCTGGTGGCCACGCCCCCGGACGGCTCCACCCGTCGCGGGGGTCTTTCGTTGCCTCACTGTAGCGGTAGTGAGGCATGGTGTACTAGGCCCTATCACGGATCGCACTGGTGTACCCGCTACAGGCATGGTGGTGTAGTGATGCAGTTCGCACCAGATATTCCACGTTGGCGGCAGGTCGCCGAAGTCATCCGTGGCCGGATTGACGACGGGACCTATCCGCCCCGCACCCGAGTACCGTCCGTCATGCAGATCATCGCCGAGTTCGGAATCGCCACGGCGACGGCCCAGAAGGTCCTCCAGAACCTGCGCAAGGAGGGCCTCATCTACACAGAGCCCGGCCTCGGCTCCTTTGTATCGGAACGCCCCGCCACCGAACCGTCCGCATAGGGACCGTCGGCAACGGGGCGCCCGGCGCGGTGGCTACTCGCTCTTCGGGCCCGCCTGCTGCACCACCTCGAACGACCACAGCGTGGAGCCGGAGGCGGCCGGCTTCGGCCGTTCGCCCTCCGCGCCGCCCTGATGCGCGGTCTTCATCGGGCCCTCCATCCACGCCTGGAACGACTCCTCGTCACGCCAGCGCGTGTACACGAGGTACGTGTCGGTGCCCTCGACGGGCCGCAGCAGCTCGAACCACTCGAAGCCGTCGGAGTTCTCCACCGCGTGGGCCCGCGACGCGAACCGCTTCTCCAGCACCTCCCGCTGCTCGGCGGGCACGGTCAGCACATTGATCTTCACTACGCTCATGCCCCCATCCTTACCCAACTGTGGACGGGAGCCGGAGACCCCCGAGGGGAAACGGGGGGGAAACCCCTGAAGGCTCCCTGGTCGAGTCGCTGACGGTCCCTTAGGGGATGTCACAGGTCGGCCGCAAAGCCGGGCCCGGACGCCCGGGCCCGGCACGTCACCCTCCGGGACCAGGTACGTTCGATGACGTGGCTGGATTCAGGATCGGACGCGGGGGCCGGGACAACCGCACCCCCCAAGGACAGCAGGCGCAGCAGGGACCGTCGTACGGCCGGCCCGGACCGCAGCAGGGGCAGCCCGCGGGGCCGTCGTACGGGCAGCCCTCGGGGCCCTCGTACGGCTACCCGCAGGCGCCGCAGCGGCCGTACCCGCAGCCGGGCCAGCAGCAGCCCTCGTACCCGCAGCAGGGACAGCCGTACGGCCGGCAGGGCCAGTCGTACGGACACCCGGGCCCGGCCGACGACGGGCCGGAGTACTTCGGGGACGACGGCGGCTACCCGGGCGCCGGCGCTTCCGGCCGGGACCCGTACGCGGCCAACCAACCGGGCCACACCCAGGCGTTCTCGATCGACGAGGCCGCCGACTACACCCAGGGCGGGACCTACCAGGCCGGCTCCGCCGCACCCGCCGCCCCGCTCGGGCCGCCCCTGCACTGGAAGGAACTGCTGAAGGGGGTCATCCTCTCCCCCGACCGGACCTTCCTGCGCATGCGGGACTACACGATGTGGACCCCGGCGCTCATCACCACCTTCCTCTACGGCCTGCTGGCCGTGTTCGGCTTCGACGGCGCCCGCAAGGACGCGATCAGCGCCACGCTCTCCAACGCGGTGCCGATCGTGCTGATAACCGCGGTCGTGATGGTGTTCGGCCTGTTCATCCTGGGCGTGGTCACCCACACCCTGGCCCGCCAGCTCGGCGGCGACGGCGCCTGGCAGCCGACGGTCGGCCTGTCCATGCTGATCACCGCCCTCACGGACGCGCCCCGCCTGGTCGTCGCCATGTTCTTCGGCGGCGACGCCGGCTTCGTCCAGCTCCTCGGCTGGGCCACCTGGATCGGCGCGGGCGCCCTGCTGACGCTGATGGTCTCCCGCTCCCACGACCTGCCCTGGCCGAAGGCACTGGGCGCGTCGGCGATCCAGCTGACCGCGCTGCTGTCGATCGTGAAGCTCGGCACGTTCTGATCGTTCACGCAGACGAAAGGGCCCCCGGCACGGCAGCCGGGGGCCCTTTGCGCGTAGAGACAAGGGTTACCCCACCCCCGCCGGTGGTTCTGCCCGACCGGGAAGGGCGGTGGCGTTGGCTTGGCATAGGCGTCCTTCTTGGGATCGCCATATCGATCGTGGTCGTGACCTACGCGTAGCGCGAACGGCCGTGACGGACTCACTTCTGGTTCCTTCACACCGACCAGCCGTCCATGAACGCACGTGAACGCCCCCGCACGCACCCCAACACCCCACCAACACAGTTGGAAAGCGTGTTGGCCGGGTGATGAGGGGGGTGGGGTCTGGGGCCTGCAACATAGTCCCGAGGTGGCTCCCGGGGACCTTTATGCCCACCCCCCTTGACCGCGGACCTCGAAGGTTCTCTGACCGGTCTCACTCCACCAGGCAAGCTAGCAAGGGGCACTGACAACCGCCTGGCGCGTGGCCTGCGGTACAGCAGCGAAGTACAGCAAGCCCCAGCAACCGGCAGTGGCGTCGAGCGGGCGTCGGCACAACACAACGGCCCCTGACCGATTCAGCTGGTCAGGGGCCGTTCGCCTGCGCGGTGGGGGTGGGATTTGAACCCACGGTGGCTTGCGCCACGACGGTTTTCAAGACCGCACCGGCTCAGGAGTAGAAGTTCTTCCAGTAGTCCCCGTGACTCACCGAGAAGTCGGCCGGCCTCTCGCGGCGCAGCTGCTCGTAGCGCCTCGTGTAGGCGTCAAGCGCCTCATGCAGCGAACACCCGAGGTGGTCTCGTAGTGCCTTGATGCCCAGGACGATGCGCCCAGCGATGATCTCGCCGTCCGCCACACCTATGCCCTCGTCCTTGGGGTCCATGCAGAGATCAAAACGAGGACTCTCGACCCACGCAAGGGAGCAGCAGGTCAGAGCGCTTCCTTGTTCTCCTTCGGCGCCTCGCCCGACTTATGTACTGGAGGCAAGACACTCCACGGGAAGTTGATCCACTCATCCGTCCGCTTCCAGACGTACTCGCACTTCACGAGGGAGTGGGACTTCTCATAGATCACCGCGGAGCGCACCTCGGCGACGGTGTCGAGGCAGAAGTCGCGGACGAGCTTCAGCGTCTTGCCGGTGTCGGCGACGTCGTCGGTGATCAGGACCTTCTTGTCGGAGAAGTCGATCACGTTCGGGACCGGCGCGAGCATGACCGGCATCTCGAGCGTCGTACCCACCCCGGTGTAGAACTCGACGTTCACCAGGTGGATGTTCTTGCAGTCCAGGGCATAGGCGAGCCCGCCGGCGACGAACACGCCACCGCGCGCGATGCTGAGCACGATGTCCGGCTCGTACCCGTCGTCGGCGACGGTCTGCGCGAGCTCGCGGATGGCGGCACCGAACCGCTCGTAGGTCAGGTTCTCGCGAACATCGCTCATGTTTGTGGCTGCCCTCACACCTGGGTCCGATGGAAATTGACGTAGGACCGCGAGGCGGTCGGCCCGCGCTGGCCCTGGTACCGGGAGCCGTAGCGCTCGCTGCCGTACGGGGACTCGGCGGGCGAGGTCAGCCGGAACATGCACAGCTGGCCGATCTTCATCCCAGGCCAGAGCTTGATCGGCAGCGTGGCGAGATTGGACAGTTCGAGCGTCACGTGCCCGCTGAATCCGGGGTCGATGAACCCGGCGGTGGAGTGCGTGACCAGCCCCAGCCGCCCGAGCGAGCTCTTCCCCTCCAGCCGCGAGGCAAGATCGTCGGGAAGCGAGATGACCTCGTACGTGGAGGCGAGCACGAACTCCCCGGGGTGCAGGATGAACGGCTCGTCCCCCTCCGGTTCCACGAGCCGCGTCAGGTCGGGCTGCTCGACGGCGGGGTCGATGTGCGGGTAGCGGTGGTTCTCGAACACCCGGAAATACCGGTCCAGCCGTACGTCGATGCTCGACGGCTGCACCATGGATTCGTCGTAGGGATCGATCCGTACCCGCCCGGCGTCGATCTCGGCCCGGATGTCCTTGTCTGAGAGAAGCACGTAGCGAGGATACGCAAGGCGCGCGGAGCCGTGACAATCGTGACGACTCCGCGCGCCTGAGTTACCACCGCGGCGTGTGCCTGCCGCGCAGTCCGGGACACCGCTGCGGCTTCTGTTCCCTGCCTCGGGCCTGCCCCGGCTTTCCCGCCGACGCCTCTAGCGCTTCTCCAGGGCGACCGGCACCACACTGCGGAGCCGGGCGCACCGGGGGCACCTCATGAGCCGGCGGGGGCCGAGCCGATCGGCCTGCTGCATCGGGAACGAAGCGGTGCTGAAGACGTGCCCGTCCGCGCAGCGGACGACGGTGCGTTCCATCAAGTCCCTTAAGTCCCTTCCCCAAGAGCCTCGTCGGGCTTACCGCCCTGACGACAAAAGCCACATTACGGGATCAAAGAGACGACTCTCCAGGCGGCACTCCGGCCCCACCCGGACCCTCCCTCAGGCCTCCACGGTACGCCCCAACTCGGCCCGGCCGCAGCCGGATCCCACCCCTGAAACAGACTCAGACCCCAGGGCTTCGGCACCAGGGGTCCGCGATGAGGTAAAGTGAGCGATGTCCGGACACCGGCTCCGCGAAGGGCATGTCCGTACTTACGCGGGTGTAGTTTAATGGTAGAACATCAGCTTCCCAAGCTGAGAGCGCGAGTTCGATTCTCGTCACCCGCTCCAGAGAGAAACCCCAGGTCAGCGGCCTGGGGTTTGTTTGTTGTCTAGTCCAATTTGAGGGCGGCATGCCCTCCGCGTGCCCTAAGTCGAGGCTGAGCGGTCATTTCAGGGGTGCCTGGACGCCTCTCTGGCCGCCCCCACCCTGGTTCGTCTCGAATAGCGAGACGTATTTCGCGTGATCCGAGCCACAAGTTGTGCAAATGATGGTGAAGTCGCTTACGCAAAGGGCGGCTTGCGGGCTGGCACGCAGCTGTCGACCATCCGGACTGCACTTCGGTCGTTTCGCAGCGGCAGCATGAGCGGGTGGTTCACAATGCGCGCCATGCCCACGAGGTACGACCGTTCTCGAAGACGCCGAACGTCATCGCGTTGTGGGCGTCCCACGAAGAAAGGGACGCCCTGCAAGCTCCCCCAGGAGATCGGCCGAGGCTGTCGGCACCACGCCACCCGAGCTGAGCGTGAAGCTGCCGCCGAGGAGGCAAAAGCTCGGACCGAGACGGCGAGGCAGCAGGCAGAACGAGAACAACGGACGATCAGAGTCGTGCTCTCGCTCGTCACCCTGGCCGTGTTTGTTGGCCTTGGCGTCGGTGTCTGGGATGCCTGGAAGGACGATCAGCACGAGTCCATGTGCCGGCCACACCGAACCGAGGCCCTTGCTCTGAGCGACAAGGCTCGCGCCGTACGGATTCCTTTGGTGTTCGCCGGCGACCCGAACATCAGCATCCTGCAGCTCGGGACCAAGCTCCCCGCCGATCTCGGAAACCTCGACACCACATCAGCCACCGAGCTGGACATAGCAACGGCGTACGCCAAGAAGCGCGACCTGGCTGGTCAGGCTGCACGCATCGTTCTCGACCATCAGGAGTGCTTCGACAGCGACTTCATCGCCGAGGCCACCCGCATAGATCAGGCCCCTACCGAGGTCAGCCGGGTAGAAATGCCCTCACCCGTTCACTGCAGCGACGGGTGGCCGTCCAGCTCCATCGGCCGACGAGGTGCATGTTCGCACCACGGCGGCGTTGTCGCTGGGCTCCCATGGGCCACGTTGTTCTTCGACTGATCACGTAGGACGCGGCAACCCAGGGCTTCGACCCTTGCCTTAGGCAGGCACCAGGTCTCCCAACGCTTCACGAAGGGCGGTGCCTACGACAGGTCCTGCCACGGCTACCTGCCGAAGCTCTTCGCCCTTCATGTAGCGGTAGCTCTGTGGAGGGTGGAAAGCCCCCGCGGAGCGCAGCGCGCTGAGCGTCACCGGCTCGCCGAAGGAGACGGGATCCTCCAGCGTGAGGCCGCTCGCCTGAGTCGCGCCACTCATGTAGGCGTCGTACTCACGCCGAGTGATTCCCGTCTGGGTGCTGTGGGCGGACCACACCTCCTTTGGGGAGGCGACATGGACTGAAGCGATGCGCGCCATGCCCACCACAGCCATGGTGGGCGCGGTCGCGTACAGCAGAACCGGGGTTCCGGGTGGCGCAGCGACGCGTTGGCGGCGGACCTCCACCGTCTTGCTGCCGGCCAAAATCGCGGTGGCGAAGCGCGGGTGGACGGACAGCAGCATCGCGCGTTCCGGATCGTTCACGTCGTTCGGTGCCCCTCTTGGTAGATCGCCTGGAACAGCTCCTCGCTGATCTTGGACAGCGAGATCAGCGAACTCGGCGACCACGGTAGTCCCCGCTCCCTGGCCAGCGAGGTCAATCGCCGCAGCGTCACCGGCTTCGGGAAGATCTCGGTGTCCGAGAACCTCAGTGCCATGGCGTGGCCGGAGGTGTCAGCAGCTGCTTGAACCTCAGCCCGACCATATACGCCCAGGTGTTCGAATTTCGAGAAGAGGGTGTCGGGCGTGTCGATGAGCACCTCGTCGAGTCGCGAACTGCCCACCACCATTTGGCCTTCGCCCGGGGAGCTGCCCTCGCTGACGTACCAGAGCAGGCGAGCCGGGACGCTCTCCCCGCGACGGCCCGAGGAACGGTAGTAGACGTGCTCCCTGCTGATGCCCAGGGCGTCACTCCGAGGAATGAGCATGGCCGGGACGTTGAACAGCTCGGTTGACCAGCGCGGCTTGATGGGCACCAGGAAGGACGGCAGCTCCGAGTCGATGACCTTCGCCGGCCACCACGCCCGCTCAACCACGGCGGCCACCTCGGCGGGCATGCCGGCGCGGAGCGCGGTCGTCTCCACGGTCAGCTCGCGGGCCAGTCCGCCAGCCACAGCCTCCACCTCGGCAGCCGTCCCGCACACATTCACGAGGAGGGCGACAAGCCTGCCGTCATGCTCGAAGAACCCGTCGTCGCCTGCTGCGGACTTGGCGGCCGCGGAGGGATGCGGATCGCTGATGCGGATGATCTCTGCACCGCAGTCCCGGCCAAGCCGCTTGATCAGGAAGAGGAGCTGCCGGGCCAGAGTCTCTTCCAGTGGGTGGCTGGCCGTACGAAGGACGGGGACAACCAGCGTTCGCCCATCCAGCGCCCATGCGTAGAGGGCAACTGGGTGGCCCTGACCATCCCTGAGCAGTTCGCGGCGCCAGGCGACCGCACCCCCGTTCAGCGACCGCAGGCGCTCGGCGAAGGCCGAGCCATCGTCGCCACCCGCCTGGTGGAAGAAGGCGACCAGTTCGCCCTCTGCGCCTGGTGCCACCTCGCCGGACCGGAACTCCGTCCCCATCAGATCGGCCGGGCGATACACCTGGGCCTGCCGCAATTCATCCACGTGCAGCGTCACGGTCGAAGGCGAGACGACCCGGACCCGGGCGACCTCCCAGGCCACGTCAGCCAGGCGGGACAACAGCGGATCGCGGGTCGCCAGGACTTGCAGACCGGCACATGAGGTCTCGGCCACGTACCGCAGGCAGAGCCGAAGCTCAGCGCCGACGGTCAGACTGGGGATGGCCTGCGTGGCGGCCACGAGCAGTTCACGGGTTCGCTCGTCCACAGCTGCCGAGTCGGGGGACAGCTTGCGCAGGCCGGTCAGAGCCGCCCGCTGGTGCTGACGCTCTGCCGTATCTGCGAGGTCCCGGATCTGATGAACCAACTGGGGTGTGTAGGCGAGCTCGACGAGATCCGCCATCCATCCGGCTTCCAGTGCGCGGGATTCCTCCGCGCCAGCCGTGTCAGCGAGGCCGCGCAGATCGGCGAACACTCCGTGGTCGACCGTCACTACCAGAAGCGCGTCGCTCTCCATCTCCGTGAACAGGTCCGGATGGCCGAGGTCCAACCACCATCCATCCAGGATCTCGCCGTCACGGCCCCGCCCTCGGACCTCGCCATCCGGGACGAAGCCCAGACTCTGCCACATCCCGCTCAGGTTGTAGTCCCGTCGGCACTTGGCCTTGATCCCGAGTCGTTGCGGGTACCGCTCTTTGATGCCCTCCACCAGCCGGCGGGCGATTCCCCGGCCGCGCTGTTCCTCCGCCACACACAGGTGTGCGAGCCGAATACGCGCGCTCCTCTTCGGCAGTCCGAACAGCGCATAGCCGAGCACCTCGTCCGCTTCAACCGCGGCCAGAAGGCCGCCATCCTCCGCTGCCTTCCGGTAAGCAGGAGGCGTCAGAAGCCCCAGCGTCTTCGTGTAGCGATCACCCAGGGCTATGGCCTTGTCGATCAGCTCGTCCTGCGCAGGCGAAACGGACACCAACTTGATAGCCATTGCCCCCCCTCCAGTTGGGCCGATCACGGCCGCCCACAACTCCCCTGTCAGTGCATGCAGGAAAAGCTGATCTCACTCACGGCCGTCTCTCAAGGGGGCACGAGGGGCGCACGGCACTGCGGAGGCTGTCGCACGCGGTGCCGACGTGTCGGAGTCCGGCCGACGAAACCGTCCGGCCGGACTCCGTCGGTCAGGGTTTCCTCACGCCTCCATGGCTCCCTGCTCGACGGCTGAATCACGAAACTGTTGCCGCACCTCGGCGTCGATGCCCCGCGCCAGCTTGCGCTGGTGCTTCGTCGTCGAGTGCTGGTAGATCAGCTGGGCCCGCTCGGAGGACTGGCCAGCGCGGACCATGAGGTCCTTCAGCTTGGCTCCGGTGTCGGCGGCGAGGGTGTTGCCGGTGTGCCGGAGATCGTAGAAGCGGAAGTTGTCCGCCATGCCGACCTTCTTCCTGGCCTTGCGCCACTTCCGCCCGAAGGTCGAGCGGCGGAACGGTGCGCCCTTCTCCCCGACGAAAAGGAGGCCGTCCGGCTCCTTCTCGGCGAACCACTGCAGGTGGCGGCGCAGCTCGGGGAGCAGGAAGTCGGGCAGGTAGACGGTGCGCTTGCCCGCCCGGGACTTCGGATCGCCGGTGACCCGCTTGCCGTTCGTCAACTCCGGGGAAGCCTGCGTGATGCGCACGGAGCATTCGTCGAGATCGACACTGCGACGGCGCAGCTCGGCCAGCTCCTCGGGGCGGAGTGAGGCGAACGCGCCGAGCAGGACCATCAGGCGCCAGCGCGGGCCCATTACGTCGGCCAGGTCGAAGACCTGCTCGATCGTGGCCGTTGGACGCTCGTCGGCCTCCTCCTTGCCGGCGCCCTTGATACGGCATGGGTTGCTGCGGAGCAGGTCATCGTCGACCGCCGTCTGCAGGATGGCCTTCAGCAGCCGGTACGACTTCGCGACAGTGGTGGCGCCGGTCGCCTTCAAGCGCTCGGCCCGCCAGGTACGGACGCTGGGCGGGGTGATCTCGTCCAGGTCCTTGCCCCCGAAGCTCGGCAAGATGTGCAGGTGCAGGAGACCGCTGTAGCGGTCGACCGTCGTGGGGGCCAGTCCACGCTCCTTCAGCCAGCGCTGGGCGTACTTCTTGAAGTTGACCGCACCGGCGTCCGGATCGCGCCACTGATTGCGCTCGATGTCGGCGCGGGTGAGGTTGAGCCACTCCTGCGCGTCGGACTTGGTGTCGAACGTCTCCGGCGCGGTGTACCGCTGCCCGTCCGGTCCCAGGTAGCGGGCCTGCCACCGGCCGGAGGAGAGCTTGCGCACCGTGCCGAACTCGCGCCGCCGCTGCGGCTTGCGTCCCGCCATCAGGCCGCCTTCCCGTAGCGGGCGCGGATACGGCGGACCGGCTCAACGGTGCGTGCCTCGATGTACTCGGCAATCGCGCTTTCCGGAATGCGCACCGGGCGGCCGAGCTTGACGTAGCGGATCCGGCGCTCGGCGATCAGACGGCGGACGAAACGCTCGCCCGTGCCGAGCAGGTCGCCGGCCTCGGCCACCGTCAGCAGTCGGTCAGCCATTCGCGGTCACCTCCTTGGCGGTGCGCTGGGGGTAGGCAAGGGCAGGGGGTATTGCGGGTCGGCGCAAAGGCGGTACGTCCTTAACTCGGAGAGGTTGTTTCGAGGCAGCAGCCCAGGCCGAGACACACGGGCCTACGCGGCATGCACCCCGTGGAGAAGAGCCAGGGGTGAGACGCGGAGGGCCTGGGCGAGAGCGACGAGGTCGTCGATGTCGCAGCGGCGCTGGGCGCGTTCGATGCGGGACAGCATCGTGTTGGACATCGGGCGGCCGAGGGCGGTGACGCGGGCGGCGAGCTCGCGTTGGGCTAGACCGCGCTCGGTACGGAGGATTTCGAGAGTGCGGGCGGTCCGTATTCCGGCGGGACCTATTTCCAGGGATCGCGCTGCCATGGCTCCAAGTTGTAACTTGCGATCGCCGGTTTGGATAACCGGCGATCGTCGGCTATGTTTCGCCCGGCGCGCGGCCGGGCGTTGCCTCCGGGTGGGGTTCTGGGTATCCGGCAGAGGTTGGCTACGCCAGCCCGATGAGGCCCTCTGACGTGGAGTGTTGTGTTGTAGCTTGCCGCCGCAGCGGGGGTCAACGGTTTCCCGAAGTGATCCTTCTGGCTCGACATGCAGGGCAACTTTTTTGTCAACCGGCGATCCGGGTTTATGGTTTTGGAATTGCCGCGCACAGGACACGTTCGCCGTCAGCTGTCTGATTTCCCCGGCGGAATGCTGGACTTGTGCAGCATCCATGTGGCTGTCTTGGCTATGCGACGCCACCAGCCCTCCCCAACGCCGGGGCCGGGGCTGCGCCGCCCCTCCCCGCGCACCGCCCGACAAGGGCCCACCGCATCCCCGCCCCGACCTAGGAGCCGCCGCCCTATGAGCCACGACGCCCGCGAATGGGTGTGGGACCACAGCCACAGCAAGGGCACCGCCCGCATGGTGCTCGCCCTGATCGCCGACCGCTGCCGCGACCGGCGCTGCATCGCGTACGCGTCCGTGCCCGCCCTCATGAAGCGCGCGAACGCCTCCCGCACCGCCGTGCGCGACGCGCTGGACAAGCTGATCGCCAGTGGTGAGCTGGTGCAGCTTGCCGGCCGCAAGGGGCCGCGGGGAGAGACGTACTACCACCTCCCGGCCGCCGCCCGGTTCCTCGCCGAACAGGCCCCCGAGGGGGACCACAATCCGGCCGTCCCAGGGGATCGGAATCCGACCCCTGGGGGACCGGAATCCGACCCTGCCGACCCCTTCGAGGGGGGACCGGAATCCGACCTGGGGGAACGGAATCTGGCCCCCGGGGGATACGGATTCCGACCCGGAGGGGGCACGGATTCCGACCCCCAGAACAGTAGAGAACCGAAGGTGAACGGTAGTAAGAGCAGCAGCTCTGCCCCGCTCATCGAAGCCACCGAGTGGCGGATCGACGACGGCGCCCGGGCCTGGCTCCAGCAGCACGGCCACCTCGACCGGCTCGGCGAGCACGCCCTGCAAGCGGCCGACGAGAAGTGGCGCTCGTACCGGGCGGCCTGGGCCCCTCGCGCTGCCGCCGCGTGGGCTGCCGACTGGCGTGCGTGGATCGCCCGCGAACGCACCCCCGCCCCTGGCCGGCCGAACCTCTACGCCCTGCCCGGCGGCACCACCGCCCCCACATCCACGGCCGGCATGACCCGTGCCGAGGCCCACACCGCTGCCCTGCTCGCCGCCCTCGACGAACCGACCGGAACGGAGTAATCCGCCCTTGGACCGACGCGAAATCGCCGCCATCCTCGCCTACATCGGCCGCCTCGCCCCCCGGATCACCCGCAGCGGCACGCGCGAAGCCCGTGACCAGATTGCCCAGTGGCACGAACTGCGGCACGACGTACCCTTCTCCACCGCCCACGGCTGGGACGTCCGCGAGCTGATACGAGCCCACATCCTCGGCTTCCCGTACCCGATCCTGCCGGTGGATGTCGCCCGTGCGCGGCGCGCCCACCGACGCGACCGCCGCGACCGGCACACCGACCCCACGCCGGTCGCCGATCCGGACGATCCAGCCGCCTGGCGTGCCGAACTGCTCGGCACCCGGCACGCCGTCGCCATCGGGCAGACCGCACCCGCGACGTACCGACAGATCACCAGCGGTGACTCTCGCCCGGCCATCGAGGCCCGCCTGCGCACCATCGGATCGTGCATCCCGCCGGCCGTCCGCGCCGAGCTGGCCCGCTACCGGCCAACCCGTTCTGCACGCGAAGCCGCCGTCGCCGACGGGCGCCCGGACGTGCTCAGCGTCCGCTGCGCGTGGTGCCACGCCCGCGCAGGCGACCCGTGCCGTCAACGGCGCCTGGGCCCTGACGGCACCGCCCGAGGCAATGAGGTACGCGCCACGCCCCATCCCTCGCGCGTCGACCTCTCCGCTGCCCGGCTGGACCCGCAGCAGGCTGCCTGACGCACTCCAACATGCCTCGCTCCTCACCGCCGCTGCCCCCGCAGTCCGATACCCGGCGGTCCCCGACAAGCCGTGCGCGGCAGGTGGGGACCGTCCCGACGAACACCATGCGGGACCGCGCATCGGGGACCGAGCCCACCGCAGCCGGGGGACCGCAACGACCGCTCCCCCGGGGACCAGCAGGGGCAGCGATGGGACCGGTCCCCTGAGAAATCCCTGCTCCGGGCGCTATGAGGCCGGTCCCCGCAACGGTCCCCAACCACGGGGACCGGTCCCCACATACGACTCGTTCCCTTGGGGACCGTGGACGACATCGCTTCGGGGACCAGTCCCCGCAAGTCACGGACCGTCCCCAGTGGTCGGCCGAGAACAGCTGGGCCCCTACCCCGGTCGCCGTCCCGCCTTTTACCCGCGTGGAACGACGCCCTGCGCTCGTGACGCGGCGGCACCTCTCTTCCCACATCCCCACGGAGTACCGCACGTGCACAACCAGCACTTCGAAAGCCCCGTCCCCCGGCATGAGACGAACGCAATGCCGACCTCAGCCGGAGCAAGTTATCCCCTTGGATACTCCACCGCAGGCGGAGTATCCAAGGGGACCCCACCCCCCACCTGGCAGGGAACCGCCCGGCGGCGGGGAACGCCAGGCGAGGAGGCTGCGACCGAGGGCGGATCGCAGCATGAGGTGCGTGAACAGGGGGTGGTGGCCGCGACCGATGAGCCCGCCGCTCTGACGCAACCCCCGATCCGTCGCCGCCCGTACCGTCGTCGCCAGCGCCCCCATGTTCGTACCACGCGCCTTGGCGACGATGAACTCGCCCGCATCACGGCTGGCGCCCAGGCCGCCGGTCTGACCGTCTCCGGCTTCCTCGCCCGGTCAGCGCTCGCAGCCGCCCTCGACCTGGACCGGACCGCCGGCGTGATCGCAGCCGACCGCGACCTGATCACGGAGCTGTTCTTGGCACGTCGACATCTCGGGCAGGTCGGCAACAATCTCAACCAGGTCGCCCGCGTGCTCAACTCCGGTGGCCGGACACCAGAACTCGACGCCGTGCTCGCAGTGACCAAGCAGGCTGTTCAGCGCGTGCAGCTCGCCACAGACCAGCTCATCGGCCGAAGCCAGGAGACCAACGTCCAGCACAGCCGGTCCAGGGACTGAACCGCCGTCGCGACTCAAAACGGTGCCCAGACTCGTCGTGCTGATCACCTCCGACGCCGAGCTGGCTTCCGTCCGCCTGCCCTGAGTCCCATTTGTCACGGCATCCCGAGGAACTCGCGGCCAAGGGCCAACGCAAAACGCCAGGGCCGAGTCCGCGTGCTTCCGGTCGCACGCACGGGTTATGTGCTGCACGGTCACCAGTAGTACCACGCAGTGGTGGCGACCATGCCGGAGTCCGGCAGTGCTGAGTGCGCCCCTCTGCAAGCCGCCCGAAGCGGGGCCCACGCGCCGTCCAAGCCCTGCGGCTTGTACGGCATCCGTGCGGCCGTCGCGCGGTAGCGTCTATGTGAGGCCGAGCGAGAGGGAGCACGCAGCATGCCACAGCCCGTGGAGACCGCGGACCGCCAAGCCAAGCACGGGCTCATCCTGGACTTCGCCGGGGTGCTGACTGCCAATCCGCTCGCCGTGCACCGCGCCTGGTGCGAGTCGGAAGGGCTTCCCCCAGAAGCGTGGCGCGCCACCCTCAACGACGACCCTGAAGGCCGACGGCTTTACACGGCACTGGAGATCGGTGAGATCGGCCAGGAAGAGTGGAACAAGCGCACCGCAGCCCTTCTCGGTGCGCATGTCGCGCCGGACAACCTGATGGGACGCGCCTGGGCCGCGGTGCCCCCGGCTCGGCGCATGGCCGCGCTCGCCCGAGCTGCCAAGGGCGCAGGGTACCGTCTCGCCCTCCTGTCGAACAGCTTCGGCACGGATCCCTTCAACCCGTACGAACAAGCAGGAATTTGGGACCTATTCAATGTGCACGTCATCTCCGAGCAGGTCCGCATCGCAAAGCCCGACCCTGCCATCTATGAGCTGACGTTGGAGCGTCTCGGGCTTCCTGCTCAGGCGTGCGTGTTCGTCGATGACCACCCTCGGAATCTGCCACCGGCCGAGGCCCTGGGCATCACGACCGTCCTCGCGACGGATGAAGCCGCAACGGTGGCCGAGCTTGAGGCATTGCTCGGAGTGAGCGCCGCGCTTTCCGTCTAGCGGCGACTTCCAGCCAACTCACTGTGCCGACGGTGCCCATGGGTGTTGTCGGTCGTAAAGCAGTGGGTACGGTCCGTGCCTGGCCGGTCGGGGAGGAGTTGCTGCCATGCAGTGGTCCGAGTACAGCACCGCTGAACGGCTCAAGACGCTGCGCGGTGCCATGACGCAGGAGCAGTTGGCGGAAGCAGCCAACGTCTCCGTGGGTGTCGTGCGGAAGCTGGAACGCGGCGGCACCGCTTCCCTTCCTTCGCTTCTGTCCATCGCCTCCGCACTCGGGACTGACATCGCCGTGCTCCTCGGCCAGCAAGCGCCCCGCCGCTCCATGGACCGCGACGAGCGGGCAGCGCTGCGCACGCTGTCCGCAGCCACGCACGATGCCGCCATCGGCATCCCCACCGGCACCGAGCCGGGCACCGTCGAAGAACTCCGTGGTGTCGTTCGGCGCGCTGACGCGGCCTACTGGGCGGGCCGCTACACCGAACTCGGTGCGCTTCTGGGCGCCTTGCTGCCCGAAGCCCGCGCCCGATACGACGCGGCGGACACCGACGAGCGGGAGGCAGCGGCCGGCGTCCTGGCCGATGTCTTCCAGACTGCCGGGATGGCTGCGAACGTGTGGGGTTCGCGGGACCTGGCCTATGCGGCGCTCACTTACGGCCGGCAGATCGCCGTGCAGGCCGGCGACGATCTGCGGGATGCCCACCTCGCCGCCACCACGGCTTGGGTGAATCTCCGCGACGGGCGGACCGCGCAGGGCTTCGCGCTCGCCGCCGCGCAGGCCGACCGGATCGAGCCGAAGATGTCCGAGCATGATCCTGACCGGCTGTCGGTGTACGGGCAGCTCGTCACGAACGCTGCTGTGGCGGCATCCCGGGGTGGCTCTGCGCCGGACACTGCGCGGGAGTACCTCTCCCAGGCGCACGCAGTTGGCGCCCGCCTCGGCGCGGAGCATGCTCGTGGGCGGCATGCCCAACCCTTCGGACCGCTCTACGCCGCCACCCAGGCGATGAGCATCGCCGTAGCCCTCGGCGACACCGGCGGTGCGCTCCGACTCATGGACACGATCCGACTGGACGACACGGTGCCCCTCGCCACTCGGGCCCGGTACGGCCTCGACGTGGCGTTGACGCACGTGGAGTGCCGTCGGTGGGACCAGGCTGCCGGCACCCTGGAAAAGGTCTGCGGCATGGCGCCGGGGTGGGTACGGCACCAAATGCTGCCCGGAGTGATCATCTCTCGCCTCGTCGGCGTGTCCGTCGCGCGGCTCCGCGGGCTCGCCCACGCAGCCGGTGTTCCCTTCGCCGTCCGCTGACTGCCCACCGCCACGCCCCGTAGCAGCCCCGGAAGCCGCCATCAGGCCCACTGCCATGCTCCATGGCAGTCCTGCCGCAGGACGACAGCGCAGCAGCACGGGACATGGCAGCCCATCGCCACACGACTTGCTGGCGCCGCCACGAGCCGTGCCTGTCCCGCGCACAGGATCGACAGCACGCTGAGCGCATGCCGAAATCCCCATCCGGCGGCATCGGGCACGTGCCGGTCGCCGTCTACTCCTGTGCGGCCGAGTCGGCCGCTATCCGCGAGGCCGAGCGGCGTGCACGCCATTACGCTGACGCCCGGCACTGGCATGTGGCCGGCACCTGGTCCGATGACGACCCGAGCACGCCCTTGGACGCCCGCCCGGCTTGGGCTGCCGTCACGAGCGCACTGTCCTCCGGTCTGATCCGCGGCATCGTCGTCGCTGGAATCACCCACCTCGCCGAAGACGCCGGTCAGTTCGCTGCGCTCGGCGTCCTCATCCGTGACCGGGGCGGCTTCCTCGCCGAGGCGACGTCGCCGCCGGCCCGCCAGACGCCGGGGCAGCACGAACGCCGCCGCATCTTGCTCGAAGCCTCCTCGGGCTGGTGGCTGTGGGGAGACCTCGTGCCGGGAGCCGCCTCGTGACCCGGGCACGGGCGGAGGTCGGTGACCTGGTCTCGGACGCTGACGGACGTCGCGCCATCGTCACCGACATCAGGCAGGGCACCGACTGGGTCCTGCGTCCGGAGTCGGGCAGCCCCACGACTGAGTGGGAGACGGACGAGCCCGGCACCCTCGACGTCATCGAGACGCGCGCAGACCGCCTGAGCCGAGAGAAGACCACCTGATGCGCAGCCGCCACAAGGCCCGTGGCGGGGCCGTCGATTCCGTCGAGCGGTTCTGCGTCGGTGTGTGGTTCACCGGCCACCTCGCTGCCGCAGTCACGCTCGGCACGCTGATCACCAACGACCATCAGGACCTCGCCGCCGGCCAGCGGCCGACGGTCAGCCAACCGGACGCCAGCCCGGACGAGGCCGACCGCGCGTTCTAGCCCCCCTGCGCTTCGCTGCCAGCTCAGCCGCTGGGCGGGCGCTGACGGCTCACAGCTCATCACCAGATCACTTTCCCAGACCACGCCCGGAAGGCGGACCCGCCGTGTACGCATTCGGCATCTGCATCGACCGGCACTACCTCACCCCCGGCCTCGCCACGATCACTTCCCTGGCGGACAGCCTCAGCCCCCGCGCCCGCAAGGCGGCAGCGCTGCGCTTCCTCACCTTCGACCTCGGAGCGCCCCAGGTGCAGCTCCTGGCCCACCTCGCCAAACGGGTCGGCTTCGGCTCCTTTGCCCTGGCCCGCCGCTCCCCGCTGCGCTCCGCGCGGATGGCGGACACCTCGTACATCACGGTCACCACCTATCTGCGCTTCGAGTTCGCTCCCGAGTTCGTCGGCCGCCCGTACCTGATCTACGTGGACGCCGACGTCCTGGTCCGCGGCGACCTGACCGCCCCGCTCGACGCTCTCCGCCCCGGCGAGGTCGGCGCCGTACGCGACGAGTTCAACCCGGCAGTCGGCCGCTGTCCCGCCCTACCGGGCGCCGCGGAACGCTGGCCGCGTCTGAGGGACCGCCCCTACTACAACGCCGGTCTCCTGTGGGCTCACACCGCCGATCTGCCGCGTATCCGCCACGGTGTCGAGCAGGCCCTGGTCAGACATCGGCAGCACATCCTCCACAACGACCAAGACGCCCTGAACCTGTGGCTCCTCCACGCCGGCCGCGTGCGGGCGGTCGACGCCGCGTACAACCGGTTCGAGGTGGGCCGGTACCTCGAACGCGGCGACTGGGTACGCCGCGTCGTCACCCGCCCCCTACGACCGGACCCGTCCGCCCGCCTCATCCACTTCGTCGGTCCGGAGAAACCTTGGCAGGCGGACTGTTCCGATACGGACGACGTGCGGGAGTACCGCACTGTCCTGAAGCGGACCCTGCGGCACGTCCGCGCGCTGGGCGCCGCCCATCCCGAGCCGGCGGGGCTTCGATGAGCGCGCCGCCCGCGATGGTCGCCCGCGCGTGCAGCACCCTGCTCGGAACACCCGCCCGGACCGCGGAGCGCTTGTCGGCGGCCTCCCGGACGGCCGTGTTCCGGGTCGGCCTCCGCGACGGCCGCAGCGCGATCGTGAAGCTGTACGACCACACTGCTCGCCGCAACGCGCTGACCGAGGCCGCCGCCATCCGTGCAGCTGGTGTCGCTGTGCCTGTCCCGCAGGTGCTCGGCAGCGGCACCATCTCCAGCGAGGGGGCCACCGCGCTCATCACCTCTGACCTCGGCGGATACACCCTGGGTGCCGCCGTGCGCTCCGGTCACATCCCCCATGCCCAAGCCCTCAAAGACCTCGGTGGCCTTCTCGCTCGCCTGCACCGAGCACAGGTCGAGCAGACGGTGCCCCGCCGCCCGTTCTTCGACTCGGTCTCCTCCCTGGCCCGCCGCTGCCCACCCGACCTGCTGAACCGGATCGGCCCCGCCCTCGCCGTCATCGCCGACACGCCGGAGCGAGCACCCAGCGTGTGGTGCCACGGCGACATCCACTTCGAAAACGTCGTCCTCTCCCGCCCGCGCGGCACGCGCTACCTGGTCGACTTCACCGATGCCGCGCCGGGCCGGCGGGAGGCAGACGTCGCCCACGCCCTCGTCATGACCGCGGCTCACGCCCCATGGGACCGCCGCACGCTGCTCGACGCCTACGCGGCGCCCCTGGACAACACCCGGCTCTCGGCCTGGGTGGTCGTTCACACCGCCCGCTGCTGGGTCCACGCCTCGCCCGGTACCAGCCGCCGTTTGTGGTCGGACCGCCTGACCGACCTGACCCGACAGACGCCGCACCTCTTCCGCACGCTACGCAGCGAAGGGACACCTCGATGACCAGCCCTGGACTGACGGTGGTCATTCCAGCCCACAACGAAGCCACCTACCTGCCCCGCTACCTCCCCACCGTCCTCGCCTCCCTCGAACGATGGCAGGAGACGAGCGGCGAACGAGGAGAGGTGATCGTGGTGGACAACGCCTCCACCGACGCCACCGCCGACATGGCCGCCTCCTACGGCGTCCGAGTGATCAGCGAGACCGTCCGCAACATCGGCCGGGTACGCAACACCGGCGCGGCTGCCGCCGAAGGCCGCAGGCTCTTCTTCACGGACGCCGACGTCGCCCTGCCTATGGAGGCGATCACCGCCGCGGCCACCGCCATGGACAACGGCGCCGCCGGCGGGGCCATCCCACCCCTCTACACACCCAAGCGGCTCGGCGCACGACTGCTGTGCGCCTACTGGGACCACTACCGCACCAACCACGGCGGCGCACAGGGCGTCGCCCAGTTCGCCACCGCAGCGGCCTTCCACGCAGTCGGCGGATACCGCGACGACCTGTTCATGAGCGAGGACGTCGAGTTCTTCCACCGTCTGACGGCCCACGGCCGCATCAAGAACGCACCGGTTGTGATCCTCGACGAGCTGCGCGTACGCCCCTCCACTCGCCGTTACGACCAGTGGTCCAGCCTCCGGATGCTGTGGTGGCAGAACCCCGTCACCGCCCGGCTGCGGCTCAACTCCCCGCGGATGTGGCGCCACTGGTACCAGACCACCGTCCGATGACCCCGGAGCCCGCCATGACCGTGACGCTGCCCGTACCGGATGCGGAAGGGATCTACACCTTCCCCGACGACCTCATGCACGCCCACCAGCAGTGGACCGAGCACCTGTCCGAACGCCACCGCGCGCAGGACCGCCAGATCATCGAGCTCAGGGCGCCGCACAGCGGGCACCGCTACTTCATCGAGATGCGGCGCCCGGCCGGACGCCCGGTGCTCGCCATCGAACCGCACCACGACGACTTCGCCCTGTCCGCCTCCGGAACCCTCCTGAGCCATCCCCGGCCGCTCACCGTGGCCACGGTGTTCACCCGCTCGACCAGCGTCCACCCGGCCCTGGAGGACACCTACGGCACCGAGACCGTCGTATCCGACCTGCGCAGCCGGGAAGGCGCGGCTGCCCTGGCACCCTTGGCCGCCGACCGGATCCTCCTCGGCCACAAGGACGCCGAGCCCCCGTACCAGCCCTTCGACCAGGACCGCCTGGACCGGATCACGGACGAACTCCGCGAGATCGTCGAAGCCCACCCCGGCGCCGAACTCCTCGCCCCGGCCGCCGTCACCCGCCACCCCGACCATCTCCTCGTGCACGCGGCAGCAGTACGACTCGGATGCCGCTGGTTCTGGGAAGACCTCGCGTTCTGGGCCACCTACGCCCTGGCCGACTGCGACCAGCACCTCTTCCGAGCACGTACCGGCCACGCCCTCGTACCCGAGCTGGTCGACATCACCGACGTCGTGCTCGACAAGGTCACGGTGCTGCACATGCACGGCTCTCAGATGCACCCTGCCCGGAAGATGTACCGGCCGATCCGGCACGCATGGACCACGGCGGCCGACCTCCTGAGCGGCACGGGGATGTTCGCGGAACGCTTCTACCGGACGGAGTCTCTATGAAGATCATCGCGCTCGAAGGCCCGTCGTACGCCGGGAAGTCCACCGTCATTGGCCACCTGCGCACGCGCGGCATCGAGGAGCGGGCCTTCGTCTCGGACTGCTACGTCCAGCACATCGACCGCCGCGCCGACATCCCGCCCGCCCGCACCGCATCCGCAGCCGAACAGCTCGCCGCATTCGAGACATTCATGGGCATCGAAGGCGCTCGCGTGCGCAAGGCACTCGTCAGCGCCAAGCCCGTCGTCCTCCTGGACCGTTCGGTGGACACCCTCCTGGCCCACGCCCACGCGCTGGACGCCCTGTTCGGCTACGACGTCCACCACCGTCTGCGCGACCGCCTCCAGGAGCTTCCTTTCCTGCGCCCCCACCACACCCTCTACCTCGACGTGCCGGCCGAAGAGCTGGCCCTGCGACGCAAGGCGGCCGGGCACACGGCGGCCGAGTCCGAGTACTTCCTTCACGAGCCGGCGTTCCTCGCCCACGCTCGGGACTACTTCGTCTCCGCAGGGCAGCCACCCGTGTCGAGGGAAGTGACCGTCATCCCCGCCGACACCAATCCCGATGCGGTCGCGCATGCGGTGGAGGCCCTCGTCACGTACTGGACCAGGTGACCGACTCATGCCCACAGCCCTCTTCGCGTGGCGACGCACCCCACCGCCGTTCCTCATCGGCGGAGCCGAGGTCACCCAGCAACTCCTCGCCGAGGAACTCGCGGCAGCCGGATGGCGCATCATCTACCTCGGCTCCTACCAAGCGCCCTGGGACCAGGCCCCACAGACCGCCCAGATGCGGACCTGCCTGGACGAGCACGACACCGCGTACGAGGAATCCCAGGAGGAGCTGCGCTACAGCTGGAACGGAGTGGACTGCCTCGCCGTACCGCAGCAGAGGATCACGACAGCTCTCCGGAGCCTGCTGACCCAGGCACGACCGGATGTGGTGTTCACCTCACAGGAAGGCGCGGCCGACATCGCCGCTCAAGCCCGGCCCGCCGCCCTCGTCGCAGGAATCCTGCACTCGATCTCCAAGACGGGACTCGGGGTCCTCTCCGGCAGCCCTCACCATGGTCTGGCCGTCTCCGAATTCGTTCTCCGGCAAGCGCCTCCGACCGACGGCACGCGGCTGTCCGTCCTGTACCCGCCCTTCACACTGCCGGAGCCGGGGCACCACCGGCGTGGGCGAACCGATGCCGTGCTCATGGTCAACCCGATCCCGCCGAAAGGCGCCGACCTCCTGCACCAGCTGATCCGTCGCATTCCCGAACAGCACTTCACTCTGGTCGAAGGCTGGTGGAACACCGCCGAGCAGTTCGCCGGCTACCCCAACGTGACCTATGTGCCCAGGGTCTACGACATGAGTCCCCTCTACCGCAGCCACCGCCTCCTGCTCGTGCCGTCCGCGGTGGGAGACGCCTTCCCCCGCGTCATCATCGAAGCCGCGCTGCACGGGACTCCGAGCGTCGGCAGCGACCGGGGCGGCATCCCGGAAGCCATAGGCGACGCGGGCATCGTGCTTCCCGCCGAGGCCGGCGTGGAAGAGTGGGCGCAGGCCATACGCACCGCTGACCACCACACCCTGGGGGAGCAGGCGCGGCGACGAGCGATGGCATTCACCCGCCCCCGCCTGCCGGACCTCGAACGCCTCGGGATCTACCCTGCGGCGAACGCGTCCTCGACCTGATCCAGCCGGTCAGTCCACCAGTGCAGCAGCGCCTCGTCCGCGGTGAACAGCTCATCGAAGGAGAAGTCACCGCGGTCGTAGTGGAACTCCAGCTGCCAGAAGTCCGTCATCCGCTTCCACCACAGCCGACGAGCACCGTCCACCAGCGCAGACGGCTCCAGCGGCACCACCGACCGATACCCGCCGACGAAGGCAGACACCCGCGCCAGGTCGAACACCCCGCCCACTCCAAACTGCACCTGCGCCGTCCGTACGACCTCTTCCGCGTACGGGCGCACCGCGATCCGGTCCCAGTCCAGGACGGCGGCAAGTGCCCCGTCTTCCCAGAGCAGATTGCGGTACTGCACGTCGCCATGCGTCCACCCGTGGTCACCCTGAGGTGTCGTAGATCGCGGACGGTGATCGGCGTGCTTGAAGATGAGGGCCTTCCGGTGGTCCAAGGCAGCAGCGGCTGCTTGGTCGAAGTCGCTGCCGGTGCCCTTGTCGCGTACGGCTACGGACAGCCGCTCGGCCTTCTCCACCGCTCGCTCCGGCGAGGTGATGTCCGCGATGATCGTTTCGGGCACCCCTGGCAGCATCCCTCGGCCACAAGCCCTGCTCAGGCTCACGTGCAGGCGCCCCAGGTGCGCGCCCAGCGCACTCACCAGGGCCGGGCTGAGGTCGACACCTCGGACATGTGAGCCGGCCACCCACGGGAACAGGCACCAGGCGCCACCTCCGACCTGCGCCACCAGCGACCCCGAGGCCGTGGGTACTGCGGCACTCACCGGGACTCCGTCGGCGGCGAGGGCCGCCAGCACCCGGAGATTGCGCTGCAACCGCTCCGGCGAGACATCCGTGACCCGCTTCAAAGCGAACTGCCCGGCCAGCGTGTCCAGCCTCCAGTTCGCATTCATCAGCCCATCGGCGAGATAGCGACGCTCCCGCACGCCTCCGAGATCGAAGGCATCGATCAACTCTGAGAGCGCACTGTCGGGGATGTCGCTGCTGGCTGCCACGGTGGCATCAATCACCCCACGGACGATACGCGAGCACGCCCCATCTGAGCACAACGATCACCTGGGTGCCTGCCACACTTCCTGGGCGCTTCCACCCCGTCGTCAACAATGCCGCCCTCAGTCACTCCTTTCGGCGATCACTGGGCTGATCGACTTCGCAGAGGCCGACTGTGTCGCGACATTCGCAGGTGGCGGACACAACATCGCGCGCCGCAGGCAGCCCCGACTCTTCCCCGGACAATGAAGCCGTCCCCGCAGGCAGGACTTCGGCTGGCACCGCGCCACGTACGGTTCCCACCCGTGCGCCGGGTGCTCGCACCTCAGGCGACGTGGCAGGCGCGCCGTTTGGCGGCCGGGTGGGGGAGCAGGTCAGTGGTCTGAGGTTTGCATTCCCCTGACGGGACGGCGCGGCGCCGAAGAGGCGCAAATCCGCCAAATTGCGATCCCACGGCGCCCTCCCACTCTGGCTGGTAAACCCGTCGCCCGAATGGAGTAGCCACCGTCACAACCAGGACATCTACCCCGCCTGCAGATACGGAGGAGATGCGTCCGCCGTCCTAGCTGACTCGATTCTGCCTGTTTTCCCATCAATCGTTTCTAGACGAGGCAATGCATTTCGATTGAGGCCGTCTGATGATCTCCGCACGCTGTGCTGGCATATGTCGCTAATCCAGAGCATCAGGGGGGAATTGATCATGGGTGATGCACTGAACGTCATGCAGGTGGCCACCGGTGGGGCCGCGGTGTTGGTGGCCGAGATGGCCAAGAGCAGCTGGGAGACCGTCCGTGCAGCGATGGCCCGGCTATTCCGCAGGGGTGGCGAGGAGACGGCCGAGCAGGAGTTGCGTCTGCTGGACGCCGCACATGATCGGCTGGTCGGTAGCCCCGACAGCGAGCGTGCCGGCATCACGCAGACCTTGGAGCAGGAGTTGATGATCCAGCTAGCCGCGTTCCTGCAGAAGAACCCCGACGCGGCAGCTGAGCTCAAAAGCCTGGTGGACCGGTCCGACGAGGCCGACGAGGTCTGGGGGCGCGTGAGCGTGCACCACAACACCGGCAGCCAGGTGGTCATCGCGGGAGGCTCAGCCACCGCCGGCGACTTCTCCTACGGCATGCCGGAGGGCAAGAAGTGAGCGACCTGAACGAGGTACCCCCGACCGCACCACCGCTGCCGTCGGCCTCTCCCGAACGGGCGAGGATGAACGTCGACGTCCACAGCGTGGAGAGATCGCAGATCATCATTGCCGGCGGCGATGTCACCATGGTGGACAAGCAGCGTCTGACCGTTGCCGACATCCCCCAGGTCGAGCTGGACGTCGTGAGCAGGGCGTGGGTGGACACGGATCACAGCGGCGGTACCGTCATGACGGCCAGCGACGCGGTATCCCTGCTGACGTCGGACGGACCAGCACTGGCAGTGATCTCAGGAGCCGTCGGCTACGGCAAGCGCACCGCCGGCATCAGGGCCCTGTGGCAGGTGTCCCGCTCCGAGCGAAATACCGACGGTGAGCCGCTTCCGCTCAAAGCCATCAGCCCGGACTGGGACAGGCCGGAGACACCGGACATCGGCTCCCTGCCAGATCAGCCGGGCACGGCCTTTCTACTGGACGTCGCAGCGGAGATCAGCGGCTGGGAACAGCCAGCCGAGGTCGCTCAGGCGCTGGTGACGCACGGCGAGAGGCTTCGGCGGATCGGCTCCTACCTCGTCGTCATCGCAGACGAGCACTCCTGGCCCGAGGGAGCGTCCGGAACGCTGGGCCGGGTCGTCGTCCGGGCAAAGAGCAGGCCCGCCCCGCATCGGGTAGCCGAGAAACACCTTGAGTTCCTTTACCGCAAGCCTGAGCGCATCCGCTGGCTCAACACCACCCTCAGGCCCGACGGTACGGGCATGGTGGGCCAGGCAGCACACCTGCTGACAGAATCCTCCGCACCCGCTGCCGCCGCGAGGCTGGCCGGCGACCTCGCCCAGGCCGAGGACTCCACTGAGGGACTGAACACAGCACTGTCCGCCTTCCAGCAGTGGCGCACAGAGGTGAACACGGTCTTCAAGGAGACGGGTCCCGCCGACCGCGCCTTGCTGGTCGCGACAATCTTCCTGAGCGGCAGCGAAGCCGTCGCCACCCAAGATGCCTCTCGGCGCCTGCTGGGCAAGGGACCACAGAACGACGTGGAGGCCATTCTCACGGGCCCCGACCTCTCCACTCGGCTTCGCGCAGTCGGTGCCGAAGTGGATGGTCGTCACGCCACGTTCGACCACAAACCCGGCTACGCCCAGGCTGTGCTGAACCACCTCTGGCAACAGCGCCCAGACATCCACATGCACCTGCTCAAGTGGCTCGACACCATCACCGCACCTGGCGAACCCGGTGCTTCCCGGCTGGCGGTCATCAGTGATCTGCTCGTTGAGCTGGCCATCACCGAGAACGACGTGAGGATCATCGACCAGATCCGCACCTGGATCGGCAACGGCAACACAACCACCCAGCACGAAGCGCTAATCGCCGGAGTCTTCACCAGGGCCGCCCTGGCCGACGCTCTCGGTGCGAAGGTGCGTACAAAACTGCTGGACTGGGCCCAGTCGGACGAGGAACGTGTGGCTAAGGTCGTCGCCCTCGTCTGCCAGGGAGAGTTCGCCACCCACTACCCACGTCAGACTCTCGTGCGCCTGCGGCACATCCTCGACCGCCCGGAACCGGATACCGCCGTACGAGCAGCGGAGACGGCCGTGCGTGCCATGGCCGTCCAGCCAGGCCAGCTGTCCCGGGTGTGGGAAACAGTCATCAAGTGGGCCACACAGCATGGTCACCTGGCCGGCCACCGCGCCTTCCTCTCCCTGCTCGACCCGCAGGACGACGCATACGTCCTTCAGGTGCTGATGGAAGCCGCGAGCCGCACGCCTGGGGTGAGGGCCGCCATTCTGCGGGGCTGGCACGCCGCGCTGGCCGACATCCGTGTCGCCAACCAGTGCCGTGACCTGATGGTCGCCTGGGCACGCGTCCGAGCCGAGGGCCTGGTCCCCCGCGATCTCGTCACCGACATCCTCCGCCAAGTCATCACCGAGCACCTCTACACCAGCCCGGTGACGGCCCTCGTCTTCGGAGAGCCCGGCGTCCAGTACGACGAGCCCGTCATCGCCCTCCGCAAAGACCTCCACCTGCCGATCCTCACCGAAACGCCACCCACCGGCTCTGAAACCGCGGAGCCCTGAGCCGTGACTCTTTCCCGATGGTCACGGCGCCGCATGCGGCGAATGCTGCGGCGCCGCTTATCCCGCTTCGAGGTCCGCCTGCCCAGCAAGGTTCCGGGCATCGGCTTCACTGCCCGGATCACCGCCACCGTCATCACCGAACCCCCGTACTCAGAGAGGACGGACGACCTCGCCGCAGCCATCAGGGCCACCCTGCGCGAGGCGGCATCCGACGTTTCACACAAGTGCGATCCCGCTGACCTCGCCACCGCACGAGACACGTGCGGACGCCACCTCGCTCGCAGACGGTCGCTGGCCACCGAGCCACCCGTCGAATACGAGGCCGTGCTCACCCTGGAGCTGCTTCCTGACGATCAGGCGGCCGTCAGATCGTTGCTCGCCGCACAGCGCCGCCAGGCGGTGACCGACCTTCTCCGTCGGCAGACCACCGAAGCCATAGCTGAGGAGCTCACCCACCCTGCCGCGCTGCTCGTACGGTGGCTTGAGCAGCAACCCGACGAACCTCCCGAGCCCGGAAACCCTCCGCAAGATCACTGAAGCCTTCTCCCAATACCGCCCCGAAGCCGAGCGCACTGTCGAGTACGCGGCCCTCGAAGTGATCCGGGAATTCCTCGACAGCTTCCAGGACCCACCGCAAAGGCGCATGGTCTACGAGGTCCTCGCCGCCGGCATGCGCCACGCGAAGCGCCCCGATCACGCGGCGAAAGCAGAAGCCCTGGTCAATGGGCATCCAGGCCCATCTGCTCCGGAGAACGGCTCATGAGCGGACCAGGGCCGGGAACAGCTGACGACCGCGGAAGCTGCCAATGAGCACGACCGTCTGGCGCTGGGTCCTCTCGCCGAGGACCAGTTGGCACGCCTGGCGCCTGGTCCGGGCCAGTCGGCGGACCGTCTCCTTCGACACTGCTTGGCGGCGCAGCCGCATTCGTCTCCATCCCGACGAAGTGGCTTACCGGCGGCACGGCCACTTTCCTGACGGCACGAGGGAGGGGTGAAACAACGCAGTACCCGATGTCAGTACCTCGTGCGAGGCTCGTGGGATGGACGAGTGGGATCTGGAGAACGCTGATCCGAGCCAGCAGGTGGGAGCACGGCACCACACGGTGCCCGCCTTCTACCTGCGCAGGTTCGCCAACTCCCAGAATCAACTGTGGGTCCGCGATCGCCGATCGCCCGTACCCGGGCTTCGCAAGGAAAGTGACCTGGCCATCAGGGACTTCTACACGTTCCAGAACATCCACGGTGAGCCGGACGGGCGCATGGAGCAGGTGCTGCAGAAGGTCGAGGGCAACGCTGCGAGCGCGCTGCGCCGCGTGACCTCGGCCGTGACCTGGGGACGACCGATCACGCCCGAGGACAAGACTGACCTCTGCGTCTTCATCGCCTTCCAATACGTCCGCGGGCTCCGCAAGCGCCGCGAGATCGAGCTCATGTCGGACTTCTACGTCCGCGTTATGCAGCTGAACGACCCCGTCGGCGCCGGGCGCCGAGAGGTCATTGCCTACCGGGACATGCTCCGCAACTTCAGGACCCTGGAAGTCACCAGCCACCCCAACGAGCATGTGAGCCTTATGGGCAAGCTGGCCGAGCCTCTCGCCGAGCACATGCTCAGCAGACCGCTGACCGTGATCGAGCTGACCGATGGCGCGCTGCTCACCTGCGACGAGCCCATCGTCACCTTCGACGATGAAGAGGACAAACCTGACTCCGTGATCCCGCAGGCGCGTCGGCGGACCCGGAGTCGTCGGCGCCGGGGACAGCGAGAGATCCGGCAGACCAGGACCCTCATCCAGGTCCAGAGCACCCGGAACCGAGGGCTGGCCAGAGTCGATGAGATCGTCATGCCTGTGGGCCGGCGCACCCTACTGGTCTTCAGTCACCCTGCCGCCGCCAGGCCCTCGCACCTCCGGATCACCCCGGAAGAGAGCCACGAAGCAGCGGAGGAGGTCAACGAGCGCATGCTGGCCCAGGCGTACTTCACGGCCTTCGCTCATCCTGATGACCGACATCTCCTCGCGGACCCTCTCCCCGAAGTCGGCCCGCTCTATCGCCTCGGCGGTGTCCACCCCGAGCAAGCCCGTATCGCGGGAGTCGCTCCGAGCCATCTCCGCCCCGAGTTGTTCGGCCGCCGCTGAGCCCTCCTCCATGTGCTTCCGCAACGGCGGCCTCCCGGCGAACGCTCGCTTTCAGAGCTCGGCCGCTCGTCAGCCGCCAAGAGGGGCCCTCTGCACCTCGACCCGACGGCGTGCCCACAGCGTGCCCATAAGACCGGTAAACCACGGTCAATAACGGTGCGATCCTGCCCTCCCGGGCCCCACGCCAGAGCACGTATGCCCAGGTCAGACATCCCATGGCGTAGGGATGTCAAGCGGCTCCGGCGAGGGTTGCGTGGTGTGACCACGCGGTGGCCTCGTCGTAGAGGGTGCGGGT
>NZ_JBVJVY010000049.1:0-48709 GCF_055603265.1 Streptomyces sp. NPDC037288 | reverse complement strand
TCCGAATAGTCCTTCATCGCCATCGGCGGTCTTCTCGCTTCCTCCGGATCAAGCAGATCCAGTATCAGCGTGTCCACCACTCAGGGGGAGGCCCCGTACGCCTACGACAGCGGATCGACCTTGAGCCGCAAGCCCGATGGCTACTGGACTGCCACCTACGACCATGCCCACAGCCGTGTCAGCGGCGTGCTCGTCGTGAACAACCCAGCACCCCGGACCTGGACGAAAAACACTCCCGTTCTCTGGCAAAGCCCGGATCCTGCCTCGCTTCCTGCCCCCATCTCTTTCCTACCTGGGCCACGACGCAACTGGCTGGGATCGCAGGTCGAGCGCCAGCCCGCGATTCGCTCCGTCCACACCGCACTCGGTCTGCCGGAACGCTGGCCGACCGGCGACGCCTTCCCCCGGAGTGACCCGAGATGACGGCAGCGGCACCGTCCGTCTCGACAGCGGCACCCGGTGAGATCACCTCATACACACGGCAGCGTTCGTTGAGGGCCTCTGCGTGGACCGGGGAGGCCGCTCGACCGAGTTCCCGGAGCATCCGTCGTGCACCGGGTGGACGCCCTGATCGGCCGGCCGACGCCGTGCCGCATCCGAACGAAGTGGCCTGCGGCGCGGGCCGAAGGCTGGGAGACGGATGTGGCTAGCCTGAAAACGCGCGACCGAGGCGCCGCGGCGCCTCGCCCTGGCGGTTCGTTGCCGCCGGATCGGAGACGCCGACGACTCCCGCGCGGCCATCATCCCCCTCGATGGGACCGCCCAAGCCCTTCCAGGGTTTCGACGTCGCCGAGCTGCAACATTGCCTTCCTCACCCCCTACTGAAGGCATGCGCGGCCGCACAGACGACGGTTCGCCGACCCGCTGAGTTCACCCTCGTCGCAGTCCCACGACCGGTGGTCCTCGGCCCTTCCCGCTGAGCCGGCTGACAACGGCAACGTCTCACACTTCCGGCGCGAACGTACCGTTCCGCGAAGAAGGAGCGTTCACATTTCGCTCGAACTCCCCCGAGCTGTCATCAGCGCGCCTATCCTGCTGTCCCACCAAGGCATCACGGGGGGATCGTGTCCGACACGTTCAGGCCCAAGCCCGCGCTCAAGCGCTGTGCGGTATGCCGCCTGCCGGTGGCCAGGAAGAAGCTCGTCTTCGCCGCGGACGCACAGCCGGTGCACCGCGCCTGCCAGTCGGCCACGGACCGCTCGCCGACCCGTTCGGCGGCTCCGCCCGGTCTCACCCGGGCGCCGAAAGACATCAGCCGCGCCGAACTCCTCAAAAAGATCGAAGCGTTGCGGAAGCGCGACGCGAAAATGAAGCCGGGGGCCGCGAAGGTGCAGCCCGCCGACCGCCCCGAGCAGCCGACAGCGCCACACCGCGGCAAGCGGCCGGTCCCCCCGCCCCAGCCGTTCTACGGTGTGGAGGTGAAGTTCATCAACGGCCGGTGGGTGCAGATGCACCCTGACTCCGAATAGTGGCTGCTCGTCATGTCGGCCCGGTCCCAGGCACGGCCTGCGTCCGGGTGTCACGCGCGAACGTGAGCGTTTGAGACCAGCCATTCGTGCAGGTGGCCTGTCGGGTCTGCCCCCGGAGAAGCCTGCCGCGTTGTGACGCTCCAGCACCTCGCTGGCCGCCCCGAACACCGCAAGAGCGCTCTGACCTTTACTTTTTCCTCTCTCCGTGCCTCCTGACGTGTTTTCGATGACACATCACGTGGAGTGCGTGGCGATTCTGGAGCCTGCGGACAAGGGCGCCTGACCTCGGGTTCGTGAGCCAGGCGCTTGTACCCATCAGGCGGCGACGAGCTCCTGCTGACGGTCCGGCGTATTGACCTCGGGCTTCTTGTTCGGCAGCGAGAGCCGGAAGACCTTGCGCCACGCGGAGAACACCTGCTTGGGCAGCGATCCGGTGACGTACTCCAGCTCGTACTTCTCGAACAGCGCGCGCACCTTCACCGCGACCTCGGCGTACCGGTTGCTCGGCAGGTCCGGGAACAGGTGGTGCTCGATCTGATGCGACAGGTTGCCGGTCATGAAGTGCATGGCCCTGCTGCCGCTGATGTTCGCCGAGCCCATCATCTGGCGAAGGTACCACTGGCCGCGCGTCTCTCCCTTGATCGACCGGCGCTCGAAGACCTGTACGCCCTCGGGGAAGTGCCCGCACATGATCACGGAGTGGGACCAGATGTTGCGGACCAGGTTCGCGGTGAACGTGGCGGCGAGCGTGGGGATGAACGACGGGCCCGACAGCAGCGGGTGGATCACGTAGTCCTTGAGCACCTGCTTGCGGATCTTGCGGCCCACGGCCTTGGCCCGCGCGCGGAACTCCGGGTTCTTGCGGCGCCGCTTGTGCAGGTTCTTGCCGAGCTCCAGGTCGTACGCCGCGATGCCGTACTCGAAGAAGCAGGCGTTGATGAAGTTCCACAGCGGCTGACCGAGGTGGAACGGGTGCCACTCCTGGTCCTCGTCGACGCGCATGATGCCGTACCCGAGGTCGTTGTCCTTGCCGATCACGTTGGTGTATGTGTGGTGCAACTCGTTGTGCGAGTGCTTCCACTGGTCGGCCGGTGAGACGTGATCCCACTCCCAGGTGGTGGAGTGGATCTTCGGGTCCCGCATCCAGTCCCACTGGCCGTGCAGGACGTTGTGGCCGATCTCCATGTTGTCCATGATCTTCGCCACGGACAGACCAGCGGTGCCGAGCAGCCACGCCGGCGGGAAGATCGAGAACAGCAGCACGCCCCTGCTGACCAACTCGAGCTTGCGCTGCGCCGAGATGACCCTACGGATGTAGGCGGCGTCTTTCTCCCCGCGGCCGGCGAGCACCTTGTCGCGGATCGCGTCCAGCTCGCGGCCGAGCTCCTCGATCTGCTCCGCCGTCAGGTGGGCGGTGGGGTCGATGGCGGTCAAAGTGCTCCTACCGTTCGATGTCGCAAGGGCCCGCCGCGGCGGACACACAGGTCTGGATGAGGACGCCCGGCTCGGCCTCGGTGATCTCGCCGGTGCGCAGGTCGCGGACGGCGCCCGCCTTGAGCGGCGTGACGCAGCCGAAGCAGATGCCCATACGGCACCCGGACGGCATGAGCACGCCGACCTCCTCGCCGACGTCCAGCAACGGCGTGGCGCCGTCCGCGTCGACGGTCTTGCCGGTGGCGCTGAACGTGACCTCGCCGCCGTCGCCGGCGACGACGATTCTGGGGCGGAAGCGTTCGGTGTGCAGGCGCTCTTGGACGCCGTGCCCGCTCCAGTGCTCTTCGGCGGCGTCGAGCAGGCCCGCCGGCCCGCAAGCCCAGGTCTCGCGCTCGGCCCAGTCGGGCACGAGTTCGTCGAGACGGGCGATGTCGAGCATGCCGTCTGTGTCGGTGTGCACCTCGATGAGCCGCAGCTTCTCGGCCGCGACCAGATCGTGCAGTTCGCTGCGGAAGATCACGTCCTGCGGCCGTGGCGCGCAGTGGACCATGACGACGTCGTCGAACTCGATGTCGCGCAGCATGCCCATCACGGGCGTGATGCCGCTGCCGGCCGTCAGGTAGAGCACCTTGGCGGGCTTGGCCTGCGGCAGCACGAAGTCACCGGTCGCCTGGTCGAGCTGGATCAACGTGCCCGATTTCGC
The DNA here is from genome assembly GCF_055603265.1 of Streptomyces sp. NPDC037288. Classification (NCBI taxonomy): domain Bacteria; kingdom Bacillati; phylum Actinomycetota; class Actinomycetes; order Kitasatosporales; family Streptomycetaceae; genus Streptomyces; species Streptomyces sp. NPDC037288. The sequence goes on along the minus strand of NZ_JBVJVY010000049.1, from coordinate 45,103 downwards.
CCTGCGGACCAGGTGGTTGCTGACCTTGCCGTCCGGGATCGCCTTCACGGTGATCGTGACGCGGCCGTCCTGGCGGTTCGTCGGCGAGGTGATGGAGTAGGCACGCCACAGGCGCACCCCGTCGACGTCGACCCCGATCCGCACGTACTGACCGGCTGTGTGGCCGCGCCAGCCCCGTCCCGGCCTGATCACGACAGTCGCGGCGTCATCCGTCTCGGGGTGCACGGCCTCGATGCGCCCCCGCAGGTCAGCGCCCGCACGCAGTGGGCTGACCAGGTCTAGGTAGTCCGACGGCAGCAGCGGCGTCGTGACCATCTCCAACAGTTTCCACGCCCTGCTGCGAAGGGCTGCACTCGTCATGACTCCAGCTTGCTGCGTCTCAGGGCGTAAAGTCCTGACCGTAGGACGTGAATCTGGTGGGTGGAATTGTTCGCAGGGAATAAAAACGTGAGTCGTGTAACCCAGAGGGCCAGCGAACTGGCCCTGGATGAGACGACGGTCACCGCACTTCGGGCCGCGCTGAAGACCACCGCCGACGAGGTCGTCCAGGCGATCATCGACGAGGTCCCTCCCTACGCCAACGCCCTTTCGGGCAGCATGGGCGGCACCATCCGCCGAGCCGTTCGCACCGCCCTCGGGCACTACCTGGACCTCGCGAGCGGGAACGCCACGGGCGGCGACGGCGGTGACGCGGCCTACGAGCTGGGCCGCGGCGAGGTGCGCGACGGCCGTTCGATGGACGCCCTGCTCAGCGCCTACCGCGTCGGCGCCCGCGTGGCCTGGCGATGCCTGGCAGCGGGCGCCGTGTCCGCAGGTCTGCCCGCTGCCGAGGTCGCCAAGTTCGCCGAGCTGACCTTCGCCTACATCGACGAGCTCTCCGCCGCGAGCGCCGCGGGCCACGCCGACGAACTGGCCGCCCGGGGCAGGGCCCACGAGCGCCACCTGGAACACCTGGCCCGCGACCTCCTCGCCGGCGCGAGCCCGGACGTGCTGCTGGCCTCTGCTCAACGGGCCGGATGGCAGCCTCCGGTTACGCTGACGGCGGTCCTGCTGCCCGCCGCCCAGGCCCGGCCTGCCTACCGCGCGCTCGACCCGAGCACCCTCGTCCTCGACGATCTGCCGGACGCCACCGGTGTGCTGCTCGTCCCCGATTCCGACCGATCACATCTCTTGCGGCAGCTGACCGACCGCACCGCCGTGGTCGGCCCGGCCCGGCCATGGACTCGTGCGTCCGCCTCGTACACACGAGCCGTACGCGCGCGCTCCCTCTCCTCTGATATCCGCGACACCGAGGACCACCTGCCCGAGCTGGTGCTGAGCGCCGACGTGGACGCGTTCGCAGACCTGCGTGCCCGAGCCCTCGCACCGTTGCGCACCTTGCCTGTCGCGACCGCACGGCGGCTGGAGGAGACGTTGCGGGCGTGGCTGCTGCACCAGGGCAGGCGGGACGAGGTGGCGGCGGCGTTGTTCGTCCATCCCCAGACAGTCCGGTACCGGATGTCGCAGCTGCGGGAGCTGTTTCCGGATCTCGCATCGCCACACCGGGTCCTTGAACTGACGCTGGCGGTCGGTCTTCGGGCCAGTTGACGCGTACTTCGCCGTCCACGAACTCCCGGCGGATCCCGGCATCGTGCTCGGTGTCTACCTGGACGTCCTTGCAGCCGGGACGGTTCGGGTGAGCGACGCGATCAAGGTGCAGCAGGTCGGCTGACAGGGAGCGTTCCACCACGAGTCGCCCACCTGCCGATCCGTCAGGCCCGCGTCTCGCACGACCAGCCACACCTGGTCGCGACTGAGCGGGAGTTGGCCGAGGAGGACGCCGGTCGCGTCGAGCAGGGTGTTGGCGAAGGCTGGAGCGACCGGGTTGAAAGGGCGGACTGTCGGCCGTGACGCCCCGTTTGACTCCCTGGGCACCCACATGCATGGCGATGGGCCAGGAAATGGGATCTGACCTCGGGTTTTCCGAAGATCGCTCAGGTCGACATCTTTCCGATGACCCACCAGGTCGGTGTGCCGCGATTGAACCGGTCGCGAAGAGCCCCTGAACTGCGGTTGTGGGCGCACAATGTGCGGTGCGGGCGTTCAGTAGGTGGGACCGTAAGGGCTCCAGTGCCCGAGGAAGGGTTTCAGGTCGTCGGCTTGTGGCTTGGGAATGTCGGGCAGCCGGGGCGGTGCGTTCAATGGGTCGAGGCGTTCAACGGTGGCCGCTGCCCAGCTGATCCATTCCTCGGCTTCGGTTCTGGCCTGGCCCGGAGGCATGTCCTCGACTCGCGTGCGTACGGTGCTCACGTATTGGGTCAGTCGGGTGGCGTGTCGCCATGCCGCTTCCTGAGCTTCTAGGTGCCTGACGCGGTACGCCTCCGCGTACCGGATGCGCGCGTCTTCCATGGCGGCTTCCCAGCGGATGCGCTTCTGGCGTGCCGCTTCGGCCTCGTCCTGGCGTCTGCGTTCGGCGGCTTCGCCGCGAAGTGTGACCTCCTGTGCGATCTCGGCGAGCTGCTCTTCGAGGGCGCGGCCGGGAACGTCGGCCCATTCGCTCGCCCGGTGTGGCTGGCCGCCGCTGAGGATGATGCGGAGGCGTTCGGACGGGGTGTAGTCGAAGCGGGGGATTCTGACCCAGGAGTGCTTCTTGGCGTCGGCGAGTTCCTTCTCGGTGGCGACGTGCTCGGCCCGGTCCTGCTCCTGGAGGACGACAAACCCCACTGTCTGGCCCTGTGCGGTGATGGTGAAGTGGGGATTTGCCCTGCGGCGGCGATGAGGTGGGGGTGCGAAGCCGGTTTGCCCGGCCGAGCAGGTGTGTCCGTCGGCCTCGGCGGCGGTGATCAGGGCCTGGATGAGCCGGAGAGCGCGTCCTTGGACGGGCTTGGTCAGGCCCAGCGGCTGGCGTTCGTTCTGCATGGCCCGCACCACGGTGTGCGGCCGAGTGAGTCGGGCGGGCACGGGGACGGGGTCGAGGACGGCAAGGCGCCAGGCGGGGATGTCGACGAGCTTGATCTCGTACCCGTCGCGGCACCAGTTTCCGTACAGCTCCTTCGTCTCGGGAACCCTTCCGGACCTGCGTGCGGCGGCGACGCGGGACGGCCACTTCTCCAAGCCGGGACCGCTGCCGCTCTTGTCGATTCGGCCGCTGGCCTCCGCGAGCTCCTGTAACAGCTGCTCCGTGAGCGTCACACGAGGATGTGAGGGAGGGCTTGGCTTCCGCTCGGTGGCCGGAGTTTCCTGCGCTCTGGTGGACTTAGGTCGTGGACCGGCGGCCTGGGTCTTCCGCGGGCGTGATCCGCGGGGAGGGTACGTGCCGTGCGCCAGGTAGTGCCGACCGGCGCTTGTCAGGGCGACGCTCCACTGCCCGGCCTTCCGGGAGACCGTCACCAGGCCACGGTTCTGGAGTGCCTGGCAGGTGGTCTTGTAGGAGCTTGTGTTCCATACGCCTGCAGGGCACCCGGCTCCCACCCACTGCAACACCGACAACTGCCGCTCATTGACCCGCCGTTCCAATGGTCCGCCTTCGACTCGAAGTGACGTACGACGGCGGCATGGTGCCAGTTCCGGTGGTAGGCGACCGGTGCTTCGAGTCAATTCGCTCGAACTGGCGGGCTGACGTGGCTGGAAGCCGGTTGGGCCGAGAACCGTAGGTGGGTGCCTGTCCTACGGCGGGGTCTGACTCCTGAGATCTCTGACCGAGGTGTCCTGATCACACTGTGTCGACCGCCGGCCAGGGGACTGCGCACTGTTGGTCTCGGGCTGATGGACGTGTCTCGATAGGGGCTTGCCGGACAGGCGTCATCACGATTCTGACCGTCCGCACGGCCCGCTGCCGGCTACGGGACAAGCCGTCGGCCTGAAAGGGAACGAGCATGACCGGCACGTCCACCGCTTCGCGTCCTCGTCGGCGTCGGCCGGCGAGGGAGGTGGTCCTGGGAGTGGACACGCACCGGGATGCCCATGTGGCCGCCGTGCTCTCCCTGGTGGGGGAGGTGATCGGCACCAAGGAGTTCCCGGCCAGCGCGGCCGGCTACCGCAACCTGCTGGGGTGGGCCAGGGCGTCGGGTACGGTGCGGCGGGCCGGAGTGGAAGGGACCGGTTCCTTCGGGGCGGCCCTGTCCCGCTACCTGCTGGCCCAGGGCGTGGACGTCTTCGATGTGAACCGGTTCGACCGGGCCGACCGCCGACGGCGAGGCAAGTCCGACCCACTCGATGCTGAGAACGCGGCCCGGGCGGTGCTGAGCGGGCGGGCGCGCGCCCAGGCCAAGGCGGGCGACGGGCCGGTGGAGATCGCCCGGATGTACAAGCTGGCCAAGGACTCGGCGGTCAAGGCCCGCACCCAGGCGATCAACCAGCTCAAAGTCGTCCTCATCCGTGCCGATCCCCAGCTGAGAGAGCAACTGGCCGGGCTGGGCAATGCAGAGCTTTTCCGCACGTGCGCAGGGCTCGTCGACGACAGCCTGAACCATGAGGCCGGCGAGGGATCGGTGCTCCACGCCACCCACGTCACCCTGGGTCTCCTGGCCCGGCGCATCAGGCAGCTCAGCGAAGAGATCCAGGACCTGGAAGGCCGCCTGACCCGGCTGGTGGAATGCCACGCTCCCCAGCTGCTCGAGGCAGTGGGCATCGGTCCGGACACGGCCGTCACTTTGCTGATCACGGTGGGGGACAACCCGGAACGCCTGGGCAGTGGGCGTCCTTCGCGGCGCTGTGCGGTGTCAGCCCGGTCGAGCGTTCTTCGGGCAGTCGGCAGTACCATCGCCTCAACCGCGGCGGCGACCGGCAAGCGAACGCGGCCCTGCACCGGATCGTGCAGACCCGCCTGCGCGTCGACCCACGTACCCAGGAGTACTACGAACGCCGCAGCAAGGAGGGCAAGACGCGGCGCGAGATAGTCCGAAGCCTCAAGCGCTACGCGGCCCGGGAGGTCTTCCACCTGGTCAGACCTGTGCAGTCGTAACCCTCGTTATAGGGGCAGTCGTGGCCAGGAGACGTGTGGGGACATGCTGCTGCGGGGGTGGAGCCCCGCTTGGGTAGCCTGCGGGACCCACTCCGGATGCGAGGGCGGATTTCGGACAGCAGGCAAGGACGGCTCGCTGGCCTGGTCGCCGACATGCTGGCGTGTGCGTAACCATCCTGCTGCGCTCGTGATCGGCCCGGACAGGCTATGGAGGTGCGTCGGACAAGGGCCGCAGGATGTAGTACGCCCATGGCCGAATACCTCCAACGGCACACTGACTACTGGCTCGCGTACTTCACCAGGCGAGGTCACTCCGCCCCGCAGCCGCTGGCCGCGGGCGTCGAAGGCGCGGTCTACCGGCTCGGCGAGGGCTTGGTCGCCAAGGTGTGGAGCGGGCGGCCGCCGATCGCCCTCGACCTGATCCGCCAGGTCTACGCCGACATCGCCTGGTACTCCATGCCCTTCGCCACCCCACAGATCCTCGCCACCGAGGAACAAAACGGCGTGCTTGTCACCTACGAACGCGAGCTGCCCGGGGCGCCGCTGCGCGACGACGCCGGGAGCCCGCCCCCGGCGCGGAACTTGCCCGCGCGCGAGACTGACGCCCTGCTCACCGTGCTGCGCGGCCTGGCGTCCGTGCCGGGCTCGCCCGCGATGCAGCAGCTGACTGTCCAGGGCGACGACCGCCCGCTGTGGGACGGCCATACCCGCTTCCCCGACGCGCTCGCCGCCCTGGTCGAGCGTGCCGCCCGCCGCCACGGAGACGTTCTCGCCGCGGCGGTGCCTGGGCTGGCCACGGCGGTCGAGCGGACCGCCAAGACGTTGCGGGCCCTGCCAGCCACGCCCGTCACCGCTATCCACGGCGACCTGGTCCCGTCCAACGTCCACGTCGACGATACCGGGCTCCCAGTGGCACTCCTGGACTTCGGTTTCTTCACCACAGCTGGTGACCCAGCGTTCGAAGCGGCGGTTACGGCGGCCATCTGGGACATGTACGGCACCGACGCAGAGCACCACACGGCCGAACTCACCAGCGTGTTCGCGGCGGCACTGGGCTACGACGCAAAGGTGCTGGCCCTGTACCAAGCGGCATACGCCCTGACCACCTATGACCTGTTCAGCCCGGACCGCAGCGACGGCCACTTCCAGTGGTGCGCGGCACTACTGAACCGCAACCCAGTCACCGACTTGAGCGCCTGACCGGTCGATTACGACGGGCCTTGCGCTGTACGGAGGCAGGGTCGGGCCGAGGATGCCGTTGTCGGAGGGCGGGGCGCCGACGCCGAGATCGGCGGGGATGCCGCCGGAGGTCAGGAAGCGGGCCCGGCTGGTGAGCGTCTTCAGCAACTCCACCAACTGCGCGCGGGCTTCGGCGCTGACGGTGAAGGAGACGAAGGTCGCGGCGGCCGGCGCGGGGTTGGTGATGCCGGCCTGGTGGAGGCCGCGGAAGGGCACTTCGGCGGCGTTCTCCGTCTGCGCGGCGGCCTGTGCGATGCCACCGCCGCTCTTGCGCGAGTCCGCCGCCGGCCAGGACCGCGCCGGCTGCTCCGGCGCCGAGGGCCGTCTTCACGAAGGAGCGGCGGTCGGCGCCGGCCGGGCAGCCACCCTGCGGGGCGGGGGTTTCGGCGGACGGCATGGTTGCGTTCCCTTCGCTGCGGGCGGGGTCGTCGATGCGGTGGTGTGCGGTGGTCATCAGGCGGACTTCCCGGATCTCCAGCAGGTCCGGGACGGGGGAGAGGTCCTCCAGCAGCTGCCCGGTGGCCCCGTTGACGCGGGCGCGGGCGGTGGCGTCGAGCTGTCCGACGGGGGTCCAGTAGCTGCCATGGTGGGCGGAGTCGAGGACCTTCTGCAGCCGTGCGACGTCCGCGTCGACGGTGGCGAGGTTGGTGCCGCTGCCCTCGCCCGTGTCGCCGTTCAGCTCGAACTGCAGTGTGTTCTCGAGGACCTCGTGGGCGCGCAGCGGCAGGTCGGACGGGTCGAAGTCCTGGTGCGGGAAGGCTTTCCGCAGGCCGGCGGCGTCGGCGGCCAGTCGCTGGGCCGGCGCGGTGAGCGAGGTGGCGGGCTCGCCGTGCCACAGGCCGTACTCGATGCGGTGGAAGCCGGTGAAGTCCTTGTCGTGCACGCCGTCCGGCAGTCCGTCGGCCCTTCCGTCGATCTTCTGGTCGAAGTCCTCGAAGGTGCCGTAGGCGGTGCCGAGGGCGGCAAAGGTGCGGTGCGCGGTGAGCCAGTCGGTGCGGGTCTTGCCGAGGTGATTGCGCCCTCGTGGGGGAGCGGGGAGCCGAACTCTCGGGCGGCCGGCGCCAGCGCGTCGTTCTCGTCAGGGCCATCCTGCGCGACGCCCCGATCCTGCTGTTCGCGACCCTGCGGGTCGACGACGCCGCAGCTGCGTCATTCGTGGAGATCGGCCGAGTGGATCACTACCTTCTCCCCGTGGCATGTGCCGGTGACGCAACGGCCCCGGCGTATACACACCGGGGCCGCCCTTCCGGGTCGTTGCACGTGAGAGTGCACCGGCCCACTCACCAGGGCATGCCCAGGATCCCATTTCGGTCATATGGCAGGACATGGCCGTCATGCGGCCAGCCGCAGCCCTGAGCCGGTGGGTGTGACGGCCGCCGCCCCACACCCACCCCTGGCTGGAAGCAGGTCTGCGTCATCAGCGGCTCCCCTCTCGAGGCTCACGGCGTGTGGCGTCGGCAGGAGGGCCCTTCGGCACGGCGGCACGTGGGCTCTTACGAGTCCGCCGACGGATTCCCGGTAGGGCATCGCTGTAGCGGAACGCCCCGATCCTTTCGGCGTGCTGCGCGTTGAGCCGGTGGATCAGGAACATGCCCGCGATGATCACGAAGAGGATCACGGCGACGGTGACGGCCGTCTCCACGTCTTCACCTCCTCAGGGCGGAGGTGAAGATCCCGATCGCGGCTCCTGCCCTCGAAGCGGCTCCGCCGTCGGTCTCCCATTCCTCTTCCCGGCTCTGAGCATCTGTCGAGTCGTGGCTGATGGCCTCATCGGCCATCAGACCGCTGGCGGTGCGGACACCTCTCGGGACGGTTGCCGCTGCCATCAGCCGGGCGGCGGCGGCCGGGTCCGTCTCCGGAGGGATCACCAGCAGGTCCAGGCGGCCCACCGTGTAGGACAGGAGGATCACCTTGTTCGGGTCCTGCTCGGCGGCGAACCAGCCGACACGCACCGTGTGCCCCGTGACGGGGACCTTGCGCGGGATGACGGGCCAGTGGGTCGGGTTCACGGTGACGTGGGTGATCCGGCCCCAGCACGCGTCCAGCGCGTCTGTCAGCGTGGGGATCTCGCGCAGAAGATCACGGGAGCGGGGCCACCAGGCACCGTCCAGGAGACCTGGAGCCGAGCCGGTCGGGGCCAGAGACAGCCGGGCCGGCACCGACAGCAGGCGCTCTTGAACGATCGTGGGTTCGATGGTCGCGGTCATGACGCGGACCTGTCCCCGAGCCTCCTCTCGGAGGCCGGCGTTGTTGCTCGCCGAGAACAACACCGACATGGCGGCCGGTGTGCGAAGTACTCCCGGTGCTTTCACTCTACGCCGCTGCGGAGGTCCCGGGACGTGCGCGTGAGCAGGCATTTCACCGATAGGCAACGAGGCCCGGAACCGTCGGCGCAGCTGCTGCGGCGGGTCACGGCTTACGGTGAGAGGACGAGGTCCCGCGTTCGGCGGCGGCACCGTTTCCCGCAGACAGGCGGACACACCATGAACGAATCCGATACCCCTCGCGCTCCCGGTCTTCTGCCGGACGCGATCCATCGGGCCGCGAAACCCGGGACGGTCCTCCTGCGGCTGGAGACGACACGATCCCGGGAAGGCAACCTCGACGGTGCGTGGTGGCCGCGTTCCCGCGACATCGGTGCTGAGCTGCCCGACCTCGTCCACGCGCTGACCGTGCACCTCGGCCCCATCACGCGCGTCGGCCTGGACGCCACCGCTTGGGATGAACTTCCCACGCGCCTGGTGATCGGCGACCAGGTCGTCCGCATCGACTCCTTTCCGGTGGGTGACGACACGGTCCTGATCACTCGGGGCGACCAGGACCACTTCTCCCTTCTCGTGGTCCCGCCGCACGCGACAGTCGAGGCCGCCCGTGCCGCGATGGCCAGGGCTGTCCGGGCCGCCAACGTCACCGAGGCCGCACAGATCCTCATCGACACCGGCACCCATCAGGCATACACGGTCCCCGTGGAGGGCCCTCGGAGCGCCGAGGAACGCCACGTGCCCAAGGAATGACTTCTGGAGCTCCGGGCGCCCGTAGGGCTGTACGTGCCGGGCGGTGCCTTCAAGGCGATCGAGGCGGTGCCGCCCGTCGGAGTGGATGCCCGGCAGTGGTGTCCGCCGAAGCTCCGCCGATGCCGTTAGGGTGCGCGACATGGCCCGTACCCGGCTGTACCGCGACGGTTCCCTGGTTGAGGAGGACTTCCCGGTCCGGGACATCTCCCGGCATCTGGCGGACCCTTCTGCGACCGTCTGGTTGGACCTGTACCGCCCGGACCGCGCCGAGTTCACGGCGGTCGGCGAGGAACTCGGTCTGCACGAGCTGGCCCTCGAGGACGCGCTGCACGAGGGGCAGCGGGCGAAACTCGACAACTACCGCACCCATCACTTCCTCAGCGTCTACGCGGTCGCCGTCGACCCGGACAGTGCGGGACTGACGATGAGCGAGCTCGCGGTCATCCTCACGCCGCAAGCGCTGATCACGGTCCGCAAGGACGCCGCGTTCGCCCTCGACGAGCTGGTCGCCCGCTGGGACCGCACCCCGGCTCTGACAGCGCACGGGGTGGCCTTTCTGCTCCACGGTCTGCTCGACCATGTCGTCGACGGGCACTTCGCCGCGGTACGGCAACTCGACGAACGTATCGAGGAACTGGACGCTCTGCTCTTCGCCGAAGGCGGCCGGCAGATCCAGACCGTACAGCGTCAGTCGTACGTCCTGCGGAAATCACTGGTCCGGCTCCGCCGCGTGGTCCTGCCCATGCGGGAGGTCGTCAACGCCCTCATGCGCCCGGACCTCGACATCGTCGATGATTCCTTGCTGCCGTACTACCGAGATGTGTACGACCACGTGCTGCGTGCCGGCGAGTGGACGGAGTCGCTGCGGGATCTGGTGGCCTCGGTGATGGAGACCAACTTGTCCGTGCAGGCGAACCGGGTGAATCTGATCATGAAGAAGGTGACGAGCTGGGCCGCGATCATCGCCGTGCCCACGGCGATCACTGGCTTCTACGGACAGAACCTTCCCTACCCCGGCTTCGCACACCAGTCGGGTTTCATCGTTTCCAGCGCCGTCATCGTCGTCGTCTCACTGACTCTGTACTTCGCTTTCAAGCACTGGGACTGGCTCTGACCACACGCTCCTGCGCGCCCGTCGGCAGACGGGCCTTGGGAGCCGGTTCCAGAAACCGGCTCCAAAACAGCTCCCAGGACTTCGGGCTGTGTGCCAGTGACGCAGGACACCCCGCCACGGGTGCCGACGAACAAGGCGCCACCATGCCGGCCCAGTTCCTCGGAGCGGCCCAACGGGTAGCGGCTGCGGCCCCGTCGCTCTCTTCGTCGTTCACGTGCAGCGGCCGACCGTCGTGAAGAAGGCGTTCATGACGGCTATCTCACATGCCGGCTGACGTCACCGGCCTTTGCCGGTACCGCTGCGGGCGTCACGCAGGTACCGCCCTCGTACCCCCAAGCCTCGTCCGGATCGAGTGGTCGGTCGGCCGGGGAGACTGCGCGCCCGGCTCGATCCGCGGCGATGAGTGCGCTCGCGGTCAGCGGCGGGCCGTCGTAGTCGGATGCGGCCGCCATCAGGCGGGCCGCCGACTGCGCCCCGGTCTCGGGTGGGATGACGAGCAGATCCCAGCGTCCGGTGCCGTAGGAGAGCAGCAGCAGCTTGTGCGGGTCGATCTCCGGCGTGAACCAGCCGACCTTCACGACATGGCCGTTGACGGGCACCTTGCGCGGGATGACCGGCCAGTGCTCGGGGTTGACGGCGATACGGGTGATGCGGCCCCAGACGGGGTCCAGCGCGTCGGTCAGTGCGGGTAGTTCGCGCAGCAGGTCGCGCGAGCGCGGCCACCAGGCGCCGTCCAGGAGTCCACGGGAGGGGCCGTCCGTCTTCAGTACGAGGCGGGCGGGAGGGGGGTCTGCGACGGGTGCGGTCCGCGGCAGGGTTGCTTCGAAGGTTGCGGTCATGATGCGGGCCCGTCTCCGGGCCGCCCCTGGGGTTACGGCCCGGGTTTCATCTCTCGCCGAGAACGCTCCGGCGTGGAAGCCAGCGTGCGAAATGCCCTCGGTGTCTCCACCCTACTCCTTCCGCCGCCCACCTCCGTCGTCGCAGCCGGTCTGTCAGCGGGACTCCCCGGGCTGCCATACGGCAGACGGCCAACGGTGCGGCTGGCTTCGGAGTCACGTCGTCGTCCCGGGAGCTGTTCATGATCGACCGACCCGTCATCCCGTCATCGGGCGCCGGCCGGTGGCTTCGGTGGTCATCGCGCCACTTCGGAAGTGCCGGAGCGGCTGTCCCGAGCAGGAGTAGGCTGAAAACGTCGAGGGCACGTCGTATGCCGGTGTCCGGACCGGTCTCGTCCTCGTCGCAAGAGAGTTGTTGGCCGCTCAGGTCGGGCCAGGTTCCGCCCTATGACATCCGAAGCCCCGCACCGCCCACCCCGTCCCGAGGCCGAGCACGAGCCGAGCGGGCAGGGCCGGGTGGAGGTCCGCCTGGTCTCCGCGGACCCCGAAGCGGCCCGACGCGTCGCGGACGCGCTCCGGCTGCTGTTCGCCGGCGATGAACAGCGCAGCTATCCCGGCCCCTCGGGAACCGGGACGCGGCTGCACCTCACAGTGGACGCCTCGCGTGCCGCCGGTCCGCTCGGCTCCTGGCTCGACTCGAGCAGACCGGCCGCCGATCGCACCCACCAGGGCGAGACCGCCTGACGGCCCCGCCGCCCACTCTCCACGTCCTCACCAGCCCAAGCCCCTGTAGCTCCCGTATCCACCGTCCGTGCGACTCGCATCCGCTCAGCGATGCCGTTACGCACCCACGTCGAAGCGGCGCAGCCCAAGACCCCGGCCGCACTGTCGTCACCGAGCTCTCCGTATCGCCACGGCACATCTGTATCCGGCCAGTTGCGGGGACTTGGGGATGCCCACGTCGGCTGGTTGTTCCGCAACGACCGCACGTCCGCGACGCTCCCCCACACTCGGCTTCGCTCGCGCGGGGGCCCCCATCGCTCCCGATCTGCTGGCCGACCGTGACATCCGGGCCGTGTCCCGGGCCATCCCGGCCCTGTGTGTGCTCACCCTCGCTCTGCCCTTCGCCGTGGGGTGCCTGATCGGCGGCAGCTGGGTGTCCGCCCTGACCGCCCTGCTGTGGGCGGAACTTGTCCGCATCGCCCTGCTCCGCCACGTGACGTGGAGCGTGAACTCTCTCTGCCATGTGATCGGTGAGCGCCCGTTCCGTACCCGTCGTCCCGACCGCGCCACCAACCTGTGGCCCGTGGTCCTGATCTCGTTCGGCGGGAGCTGGCACAACCCGCACCACGCCGACCCCACTTGCGCCCGGCACGGCGTCGACCGCGGCCAGCTCGATCCGTCCGCCGCCTTGATCCGCTTCTTCGAATGCCTCGGTTGGGTCAGGGACGTGCGCTGGCCCACCCCGGACCGTATCGCCGCCCGCCGCGTGTGAATCCGAGCGACCGCATCCCCTTAAGGAGTTTCCATGACACTCGACCCACCGCCCCCGCTCTCCTCGACGTCCGCCGTCCGCCTGCGCCTGGTGTCCCAGCCGGCACAGGGCCACATGGCCCGGCGCATCGACGGCGCCTGGTGGCCCCAGTCGCCCGATCTGGCGTCCGAACTGCCCGGGCTGCTGGACGTCCTGCCGCACGCCTGGGGACAGGTCGCCAGCGTCCTCGTGGATGAGGCCGTATGGTCGCCGTTCCCCGGCCGGCTGCTCGTCGCCAACCAGCTCGTACGCCTGCGCCGGACGACCACCCAGCGCTCCCCGTCCACCGTCTGCCTGCTGGCGCCCGGCCGCGGCCGGTGGGACCTGCTGGTGGTGCCGCCCGCCGCCACGGACGCGGAGGCCGGGCGGCTTATGGAGAGTATGGCCGCCGTCGTGCAGGACAGAGTGGGCTTGGAAGTCGCAGTCCGTTGACGGTGGCCTTCGGACCACCCCCGGGTCCGCACTCTGGGTACGGGCCTGGGGTGTTGTCACCGGACCCGGCTGGGGAGGCTCCACGTGCCCGGCCCTGGACCGGCCGCGCTACCCGGACGGGGGTCCGCTCGGACCGTCGAGGAGTACGCTGGTGTTACCGAGGGTATTTCGTGCACCGGCTTCCAGTCGCTGTCACTTTCGGCGATTTGATCACGCCGGGCCGGTTCCGGTCGGCCCGGAGCAGGGTTCGCGTCATGACTGCGACCGTTTCCCCCACGCCTATCCTCGGAAGTACGCCCTGCTCTACGTCACTCCGGATCTCTTGCGCTCCCCTGGGTTCCTCGCCGACGGCCGTGCCCGACCCGCTGTCGGGGCTGATCACCGGGGGCCTGCTGATCCGCGAGCACCGGCCCGCCGTCCCGGCTGGGCCCTTCGGTGGGCAGGTGCAGCCGACCCCGGTCTCGGCCCTCTGGCTGATGGCCGCCGGCAGAGACTGCCTGCGCACCTCGCACGTGAACCGGTTGATGGCGGAGGCGGCGTTCCTGCGCACGATGTCGGAGACCGACTCGGCCGTTCAGGCGGCCTGGGACTCCGAGGAAGACCACGAAGTCCGCGATCCCGCGGCGCGCCCGCAGATCCCGGCCGTTTCCGCTCCGCCGACGGCGAGGTGAGGGTCGTGCGCACTCCAGCGGCCACCAGGGCCACAGCCGGCGGAGCCCGGACCGGCGTACCGCAGAGCGCTCCCGGCTGAGCCGGGCCGACACACCAGAGCCTCAGCAGCAGCCCGGGACCCCGGCCGCACCTCAGACGACAGGCCGGGGTCCTCCCGCGCCATGTGCTTCCCGGACCGCTCGGGTCCGGGACCGTCATCGACGTAAGGAAAGTGAGAACCATGGGTGTTCTGATCACCGTGCTGGTGGTGTGCGCCGTGGCCGGGTTCGTCCTGCTCGCCCTGAGCGTGCGCAACGTCCAGCAGTACGAGAAGGGCGTGGTGTTCCGTTTCGGGCGGCTGCTGCCGGACATCCGCGGGCCGGGCCTGCGTGTCATCCGGCCGATCGGGGACCGGATGCGGAAGGTGTCCGTGCAGACCGAGGTCCTCGGCATCCCGCCACAGGGGTCCATCACCGCCGACAACGTGACGCTCACCGTCGACGCGGTCGTCTACTTCAAGGTCATTGACCCCGTCAAGGCCCTGGTGAACGTGCGCAACTATCCTGCCGCCGTCTCCCAGATCGCCCAGACGTCGCTGCGCTCGGTCATCGGGAGGGCTGACCTGGACACGCTGCTCTCCGACCGTGACCACATCAACGCGGAACTCAAGAAGGTGATGGACGCCCCCACCGAGGAGCCCTGGGGGCTGCGCATCGAGCGCGTCGAGATCAAGGACATCGCCCTTCCGGAGTCCATGATGCGCTCCATGTCCAAGCAGGCCGAAGCCGAGCGGGAACGCCGCGCGCGGGTCATCGCGGCCGACGGAGAGTTCCAGGCGTCCCAGCGGCTGACCGACGCCGCCGCGACGATGGCCGACACCCCCGGAGCACTCCAACTGCGGCTGCTGCAGACCGTGGTGGACGTCTCCGCCGAGAAGAACAGCACCCTCGTAATGCCGTTCCCCGTGGAGATGCTCCGCTTCTTCGATCACCAGAGCAGGGAAACCGACGGCGAGTCCGCCGGACGTCGCATGCACCGGACCACCAGGCGCCCCGCGCTGTCCACCAGCGCCGTGATCCCCGAGCCCGCCATCCCCGCACCGGCCCTCACACCGTCGGTCTCCCTACCCGGAGAGCGGGCCGGCAGCCGTGCGGAGGTGGCCCGGGAGCGGCGGGACAACTGGCCGACGCGGCGGGACGCCGAGGAATCACTGAGCGGTTGACCGTTCCGGGCTGCCCGGGGTGACGTGATCGTCTCGGTGCGGATGGTGCCGCTGACGGCCCTGGTGACAGCGTGTCACCGGGGTCGCAGCGGTCCGGGGTGGCTGAAGCGGCCGGCACGCCGTTGGATGCGATGCCGGAGGGTGCGGTGGCGTACCGGTGGAAGCGCGGCCTGTGCGTCGGCCCGGGTGTGGAAGACATGCTTGGCGCCCTCGATCAGTACCAGGTACAGCACGACCATCAGGGCCAGGGCGAGGACGAGTCCGAGCGGCAGGGACCGGAAGCCGAGTGGTCCCGCGAGCGGAGACTTCGGCAGCGCGACACGGACGGCGACGACACCGATGGCGCTGACCAGCAGGGGGTGGCTGGGCCGGCTGCGTGTCGAACGGGACACCCGTCCCCGGGTAGAGCGCCTGCCGGGCAGCCTCTCGGCGTCCTGCTTCCGTGAAGCCCAGCCTCGCCTCTTGATCGCCCAAACGATCGGGATTCCGCGTCCTTCGAAGTGGCCGCTGCTTTCGCCGCAGGCGGAGCGGTGCCGCAGTCGGTTCGGCCCCTCACCATGTCGATACGATGCTGGACCCCTTCCGAGCGGCGTCCTATGGGAAGCCGCATACGTCGTCGCGCCCCTGAGAGCCCCGGTGTGGCAACTCTTCCTGAGACGTCACACTCCGAGTGAATCAATATCTGCGCCCGGGGGATCAGATTTTGGCAGACTGCACAGTGGGAGTTTTTGTCGCGAAGAGCAGAGTGGCATATTCCAACACCCACGGGCCGTTCCGGCGTGCTACTGTCGATCCAAGTTGCAGTTGTGGTTCCCAAGACTTCAAGTGCCCCCACCAGCCTTCTGCCGGTCGGGAGCACTTCTGTATTTCCGGTCATTTCCGGGCGGGATAATCATCGCGGCGACACGGCGTCTGCGCAGTGCGGACGCCGATGCACTGCCCCAAAGGAGATATGACATGGCTGCTGGTACCGTGAAGTGGTTCAACGCGGAAAAGGGCTTCGGCTTCATCGAGCAGGACGGTGGCGGCGCCGACGTGTTCGCCCACTACTCGAACATTGCCGCGCAGGGCTTCCGTGAGCTGCTCGAGGGCCAGAAGGTGAACTTCGACATCGCGCAGGGCCAGAAGGGCCCGACGGCCGAGAACATCGTTCCGGCCTGACGCTCACGCGCAATCCGTAGCTGGGGCCCGCATCCTTCGGGGTGCGGGCCCCAGCTGCACGCGTATCCCGCAGCGGTTTTCACCGGCGGGAGGCCCCGGAGGAATCCGCAGTACCACTACAAGCGGTTTCTCCCTCAGGTGCGGAGACGCATCCCGAAGCGCTGCCCCGCATCCGGCGCCCGGATCGCAAGGTCCCCATCGCTTCACCCAGTTCCGCACCTGTGCCCACGGATGATTCCGCCGGCCAGATCTGCTTTCTTTTGCCACCGGTCCATACTTGTAATTCTCCATGCCATTCATCGCGGCGGGAATTCCTTGATATGTGCCACATCGAGGAAGGTTCCGCATGAACCGCACGTACACGAACGACCGCCCCGCCCGCACCCGTGACGGCCGTGCCGACGCCGGAAGGGGCGGCAGCGGCTACGGCTCGCAGGCACCGCGTCGTACCGGCGCCCCCGTCCGCTCCGGCGGTTACGGCCGTCGGCCCGCCGCCGTGCAAGGTGAGTTCGCGCTGCCCAGGACGATCACCCCCGCACTGCCCGCTGTCGAGGGCTTCGCCGATCTCGACATGCCCGAGCAACTGCTGGCCGAACTCGGCAGGCAGGGGGTGACCGCACCGTTCCCGATCCAGGGAGCGACGCTGCCGAACTCCCTGGCGGGACGTGACGTCCTGGGCCGCGGGCGCACCGGTTCCGGCAAGACCCTCGCCTTCGGCCTCGCCCTGCTCGCCCGCACCGCCGGACAGCGTGCCGAGCCCCGCCAGCCGCTGGGACTGATCCTCGTACCCACGCGTGAGCTGGCACAGCAGGTGACTGACGCGCTGACCCCGTACGCCCGCTCCGTGCGGCTGCGGCTGGCCACGGTGGTGGGCGGCATGTCGATCGGCCGGCAGGCCAGCGCGCTACGCGGCGGAGCCGAGGTCGTCGTCGCGACCCCGGGCCGGCTCAAGGACCTCATCGACCGCGGCGAATGCCGGCTGAACCACGTCGGCATCACCGTGCTGGACGAGGCGGACCAGATGGCCGACATGGGCTTCATGCCCCAGGTCACCGCGCTGCTCGACCAGGTGCGCCCGGAGGGGCAGCGCATGCTGTTCTCCGCCACCCTCGACCGCAACGTCGACCTGCTGGTGCGCCGCTACCTGACCGACCCCGTCGTGCATTCGGTCGACCCGTCGGCCGGTGCGGTCACGACGATGGAGCACCACGTCCTGCACGTCCACGGCGCCGACAAACATGCCGCCACGACCGAGATCGCCGCCCGCGACGGCCGCGTGATCATGTTCCTGGACACCAAGCACGCCGTCGACCGGCTGACCCAGGACCTGCTCAACAGCGGGGTGCGGGCCGCCGCGCTGCACGGCGGCAAGTCGCAGCCCCAGCGGACCCGCACGCTGGCACAGTTCAAGACGGGGCACGTCACCGTGCTGGTGGCGACCAACGTCGCGGCGCGCGGCATCCACGTCGACAACCTCGACCTGGTCGTCAACGTCGACCCGCCGACCGACCACAAGGACTACCTGCACCGCGGCGGACGCACCGCCCGGGCCGGGGAGTCCGGCAGCGTCGTCACCCTCGTCACGCCGAGCCAGCGCCGCGGCATGATGCGCCTCATGTCGGACGCGGGGATCAGGCCGCAGACGACCCAGGTCCGCTCGGGCGACGAGGCCCTGAGCCGGATCACCGGAGCTCAGACCCCGTCCGGCATCCCGGTCGTCATCACCGCACCGGTGGTCGAGCGTCCCAAGCGCAGCGCCACCTCCCGAGGCCGCCGCCGCCCCGCCTCGGCGACCAGGCGCACCCCCGTACGCCAGTCCGGCTTCGGCGCGGTGGCCTAGAACTTTCGTGATCAGGAAGCCGGCCCGTCTCTGCAGGAGGTCCTCTTTGACGCTGGTTCAGACGCAGCCCCGCCCGGCGGACGTCGACCCCGCGCACAGGACGGCGGTGGATGTCATGGACGCGGCCGGACCGCAGGTCTGTGACGACATGAGCGTCGAGGTGGCGCTGGCCGTCATGGCCGCCGCCCGCACAAGCCGGCTGGTCGTCTGCGACCAGGACGGCCAGTGCACCGGCCTGGTCACCCGTACCGAACTCGCCGCCGTCCGTGACAGCTCCGACTACACGGACCGTGTCCGCCTGCGCGACATCCTCGGCGACCACGGATCGTCCACCTCACCCGTGACCACGATGGCCGAAGCCGAGCACGCGATGCGCACCCGGCGGCTCGGTGTCCTGCCGGTGGTCGACGAGCAAGGCAGCGGCCTGGGCATCCTCGCCCTCTCCCGCTGAAACACCTCGCCCCTGGTCGGACCGTTCTTCCCCTCTCCCTGTGAGGCCACATGCGCTGCGTCATCGCCCGCTTCCCCTTCGAGCTCACCAAGGGCGGAGTACTGGAATCCATGAAGGGCATCAAGCCCGAACCGGTCACCGGCGAATCGGTGATCATCGGCCGCCGCCACTACCCCCTCAAGCAAGTCGGCCAAGTCATCACCCGCCAGGACCGCCGTGACTTCAGCGCCGCCGAAGTCCTGCGGGCCATGACTCAGCTCGGCTTCACCTGCCGCGCCGTTCCCAAGACAGCGCCCCCGGGCATTCTCAGCCCGATGCAGCACGCCTCCGCGATGCTTGGCACCCCCGTCACGGTCTGACGGGTAAACAGACACGAGCCGTCGCCTGACCAGCAGCATGGGCCCGACCGGTACGCCGGTCGGGCCCACAGCGTGCAGCGGGTTCCCGTCGCCGTCGCTCAGGTGCCGGAACAGCTGAAGTCGCCCACGGTCCAGGCGCTGACTTCCTCGATCGCAACCCGGTATCGCCCACCCCGTCTCGGGACTCCCAGGGTGCCCTGCGGGATCCGGGCGACATGGAAGTGCAGACGCGCGGGCGGCCCGTCCTTGCTTCGCGGGGGAGCCGAAGACGGCGGTGAATTCGTCCAAGCGGGCGAAATCCGTCAGTACATCCGACCCCCTCTGCCTTCACATGGCCGCGAGAGTCAATCGACCGGTGATGACAGCGCCATCGGTGACCACGGTCAGGGACTCCGATCGCTCTGGTCGCACTCCACCCGTGGCGCCGACGTCAGCGAGCAACTCGTCAGGCTGCGACATGAGGCGGACCATGTTTGTCGGCCATCCGGCTGCTTGACCGCTGACGCTACGGGCATGGAAGGCGCTCATTCCGGGATCGTCGAGTGCGACGCGGGACCCTCCTGCCACGCCTCCTGCCACGCTTCGGCCGACCTGCGGGGCGTCCGTCCAGGCCGGTGGAGTTCTCCACGAGACGCAGTGTCGGCCGGCGCCCGCCGACAGTAGCAGCGGCCGAGTCGGCGACGTCACACTCAGCCCGACGTGCCTGCGCGGCGGGGGATCCCTGAGCGCCGGACTGAGCCTCGGAGCTGCTTGAACCAGCCATGGACCGGTCGAGGCGGATCACCTTGTCTTCGAGCGCACGGAAATCTATGTCAGTCAGAGTAGACTTTGTGGTGTCGGTCGGGTTATGTTTCTCTCGTAGCCGAGATCGAGCGAGGCCCGGCAGAGATGAACTGCCGGGCAGCAGTACCGCGGTTGCAGTACCCGTAAGTGCAAGTTCGCAGTACCCAGCAGTGAAGTCAGTGAGCAGTACCCCGGTGAAGGCGTCGGCTGCGGGCGCGCGCACCGGTAGGTTCGGCAGTGGGTTCCAACCCAGAGCAGACGCAGGACGGGCGACGGGGCCGACTGCCGAAGAGTGGCGCTGTTTGAGGCCAGCAGCAGTTCGCAGTACCAGCAGTTCGCAGTTTCCGTTAGTGAGTAGTTACTCAAGAGGGAAGAACGGAGGAGCCGAGCGCCATCAGGATCGCCCGGGCAGAAGTCTTGGCCCCGGGTACCGCAGGACATCGATAGTGAGGTGGTCTCCGGTCAGGCAACCGCGATCCCCGCGCCCCCGACAGCTTCTCGGTCGGGTCTGCGGAAACAGAGGGCCGGTGCAGTATCAGGGCCCGCAGATGGTGTAGTAGTTCCTTCGGGGCCCTGGTGCCAGTACGGCGCCAGGGCCCCTCCACGCGTTCCACAGAGAGGTGCAATGACAGCAGACGACACGTTCGGCCGTCTCGATGACGACGATTACCCCGCCTACACCATGGGCCGGGCCGCCGAGATGCTCGGCACCACCCAGGGCTTCCTGCGCGCAATCGGGGACGCCCGCCTCATCACCCCGCTGCGCTCCGCGGGCGGCCACCGCCGCTACTCCCGCTACCAGCTGCGCATCGCCGCGCGCGCCCGGGAACTCGTCGACCACGGGACTCCCATCGAGGCCGCCTGCCGCATCGTCATCCTCGAGGACCAGCTCGAGGAAGCCCAGCGCCTCAACGCCGAATACCGCCGCGCCACCGAATCGGCGAACCCGACCGCAGCAGCGTGAGACGAGCGTGCCCGTCAGCGTCGACGGGCACCGCACCCACGACCGGTGTGCGGTGTGATCGTTGTTTCCTATGGTGACGCGGTGTGTGGGCGTGTAGCGTCTGCGTCAGCTGTCGTGGTTCGGAATTCCCTCTTGCTCACGCCTCTGGTGTGAGCGTTTTGCTGTGCTGTGCCGCAGGGACCAGGGCGATCACCTCCGTCTGCCACATGGAGTGGGAGATGTTCATCGACTGGAAGGCATCAGACATGGCAACGGGAACTGTGAAGTGGTTCAACGCCGAGAAGGGCTTCGGCTTCATCGCCCAGGACGGCGGCGGCCCGGATGTCTTCGCGCACTACTCCGCGATCAACTCCACCGGCTTCCGTGAGCTCCAGGAGGGCCAGGCCGTGACGTTCGACGTCACCCAGGGCCAGAAGGGTCCGCAGGCCGAGAACATCAACCTGGCCTGACCCCGCAGACCTGCCCGAGAGATCGGGCACGCCGCGTCCAGGTGGCCGCCGCCTCTGCGTACCCTGCCACCCACCCAGACGAAGGCCCCTGCTCTCGTGTTGGGCCGGCAAGATCAGGGGCCGCGCAGCAATGGCTGCGCGGCCCCTGATCTGTGGAGGCCGAGAGCCGGTGCGACTTCGGCCCGGGACTTCCTGACCTCAGTCGCTGCAGCGTCGTCGGGCACGGGAGCCGCATGTCCTGCGTGGCTGCCGTGCAGCTCCAAGGAGCCGGCGCTCCGACGCTCGTCCAGGCGTCGAGGAAGGCTTCCCGACCCGCCGGGTCGTCCGACCTGCGGTCTGCGTGTGCAGGACGCGCCAGGCGGTGAGCTCGAGATCTCGGGGCCACAGTCCCCCGTTGACCTGTGACTTGAGGTCGGGCAGTTGGTCGGACTCGACGAGGGCCTGACCGATCACCTTCCCGGCCGCGACGCGCTGGGGGTGGGGACGTCTCATCGACGGCCGAGAGGACCTGCCGGGCCAGGGCGGTTGCCTCTCCTGCCAGTGAACGCAGCACCAGCGCCTTGATGTTGCCGGGCAGCGGGTACGCGGGGCCCGACGACCCGCACAGGTCTGACCGGAAGCGTTCCCTTGCCTTGGTGGGGGGAGGCAGCGCGGCCAGCAGCCCGAGGAGATGGCCGGTGACCGCGTAGCCGTCGCTGTGGTCAGCTGCGACCACCGCGATTGCGGCGACACGCTCGACATCGAGCCGGCCGGCCTCAAGATGCTGAGTCAGGCCCAACTCGTGTTCCAACTGGTCTGTGAGGGCGGTGGATACGCGGGGGCGGACCTCAGGAAGTATCGGCGATCCCTGTGCGCAGGCGAGCGGAGATGCCCGTTCGGAAAAGACCTGGACCTCTCGGGCGAGGTTCTCCTGGCTCAGAGCGCCGTCGGTGTGCAGGGGCTCGCCGGCCAGAAGCCGGGCCATGGCCTCGCGGAGCTCGGCGGCACTCGTGGCGGAGACCGGCATCACGGGGTGACTCCTGCGTGCTGAAGAGCTCATCGCTGCGGGTCGGGTCTGGTTTTGGCCGGCTGGCTGCGATTGCTGTGCCAGTCCAGTATTAGGACCGTGGCGTCGTCCTTGAGGTTGCCGTGGCAGGCGTCGAGCACCGCGGCGGTCAGGGTCCGGACGGCTTCTCGCGGGTGTAGGGCGCGGGTGTCGTGAACGACCGAGGCCAGGTCGACGGCCGCGGCACCGCGCTCCTGCATGCCGTCGGTGAGCAGGACCAGGCGGTCCCCGGGACGCAAGTGCAGTTCCTGTAGGCGGTAGGGGGCGGGTGCCGCCACACCGAAGGGAAGGTTGACGGCGAGTTCCACCTCTTCGACGGCGTTGTCACGCAGCAGCAGGGGCCGGGGGTGGCCGGCGTTGACCAGTTCGCACAGGCCCGTTTCGAGGTCGACGCACAGCAGCTGTCCGGTGGCCAGGCCGCGGCTGTGGCTCAGCAGGGCCTGCTGGGCGTGGTCGGCCTGCTTGAGGGCGTCACAGCCGCTGCGGCGTGCCCGGCGCAGTGCGCCGACCAGGAGGGTGGCCAGCAGCGCGGAGTTCGTGTCGTGGCCCATGGCGTCGGTGATCGACAGGTGCAGGGTGTCGCGGTCGAGGGTGTAGTCGTAGGTGTCGCCACCGATGTCGTCGGCCGGGACCAGCCCGGCGGCCAGAGTGAACTGGGCCGCCTCGCAGCAGGGGGCCGAGGGCAGGAGCTGGTGCTGGATCTCCGCGGCCAGGCTGGTCTCAGTGGTGCGCCGGCCCAGGTGGTACAGGTCGGTGAAGCGCCCGTCCGTGACGATGATGTAGGCAAGCGCGTGGGCCGCGTCGCGGACCTGTCGCAGCACGGTGTCGTCGGCGCACTGCAGGGTCACCTCCAGGAGGCCGATGCAGTCGCCGCGGTTGGTGACCGGCGTGATGACACGCCGTCCGCCCTGGCCGTCCGGCTCCACATGCTGGCGCTGGCTCTGCAGAACGCTGTCGTAGACGCTGCCCTGCAGGTCGATCGGCTCGCCAGGGTCGGCAGGCTCATCGCCGGCCGCGGCGAGGCGTACCAGCCGCTGGCCGATGAGGTCGACGAACAGGAAGGACACGGCCTCGGCACCGAACCGCTTCCGCAGGTCGTGTGCCACCACGTCGACGGACTCACCGGGCGGGGCCGCTTCCGCAGCGGCCAGCAACTCGCCCAGTTCCAGATCTCCACCCTTCACAGCAACCTCCTGTCGGCTGCCGCATCTTCTTCCCCGAGCCTGCGCAACCTCACATATTCTGCCCATTTTGCCTGGTCAGGGCGGCATTCCAGATCGGTGCGAGCCGTCCCGCCTCCGTCAGGCGGCGTTCGTGGGCGATCGTGCGTGCGGGCCACCCGTGGCTCACCCGCCGGTTGCCGTCGTCCGGGGTTTACCGCGTCCGCCCGCCGTCCGGACAGGCGCCTCTGCAGGCCGGTGGCATGATCGTGCTTCTCGTGGGCAGGCGACCGGCGTGTCGTGCGCCCCGGCTGAACTTGTGTCCCAGGTGAGCTCTTGCCTGGTCCAGGCCGGCTTTCAGCTGCAGGGCGACGCGGACAGTGGGATTCCGGGGCTGCGGGTGACCGAGGTGTCTGCGGGCGCGCTGGTCAGCTGGACGGCCTCGGACGGGTTCACCGCGCTCGCCCGTGACCAGGCAGGCCGTGCAGCAAGCAACGACAGCATGCGAGTGATCGTGCAGACCGCAGTAGCAGGGCTGCTGATCCAGCTCGGACACACCGTCACCGAAACGCATGATGGCTGTGGCTTGGTGGTGCTCGCCGAAGCGGTCCTGCCACGGGGCGGCGAGGGCAGCTAGGCACAGGCCCGCCTCACGCACTGGGCGCCGACAGTGTGCGTATGCGGGGCAAAGTCGGCGTCGCTCGCGACGCGGTCAGCCGGCGGCGCCACCCCGCACGCCGGCACCGTGCTCACCCGACCGCTCCCCGCCGAACTCGCCCCTGCAGCGCCCCCCTTCACGGCAGATCGTCAGGGAAGGCGGTGAGGCCGAATCTCCAGTCCGTGCTGCCCGACTCTGCCCGCATCGGCGGCCCGCGCCACTGGCAGGACGGGATCGCTGTCCCACACGACCACTTCCACGACGGCGCCAATGATGCGCAGTTCCATTAGCACGGGGCCAGGGGCGTACTTGCGGGCGTTGGTGACGAGCTCGCTGACCACAAGTTGGGTCAGGTCCATAGCACGAGCGGACACCGGCAGGCCGTGCTCCGCCTGGACACGGGTGAGGAAGTCCACCGCCCGGTTGCGTGCCTCAGCGATCACGTGCCCGTCACCGTCCAGGGCGACGGTGTCCTTGTATCTGAGGGGCGTCCGGCATCACGCTGCCCTCGTCCTCGGGGACTGATTCAGCCGGGTCCACCCTTGTTCCCCCTTCACACGTCCTGCGCGTACCCGGGCACTATGCCTCACATGCCCCGTGCGAACCGCATAACGGGCCGCACGTGTGTTCGACGTAGCATCGATGCAGGCTACTGGCGTGTTATCGCACGGGGGCCTTGAGTCCCATCAGCGAGCGCAGCCGAGGAAAAAGTGACAGACACTCACAGAGCAGCCCGGCCCGGCCAGCTGTCGGTCGACCACACCACCGCCGACGGCATCCGGGTGGTCACCATGCACGGCGAGATCGACCACGCCGTCAAGGACATGCTCAGCGAGGCCCTCCTGTCCTACGACGGCGCGGCGCCCCTGCGGACCGTGGTGGACCTCAGCGGCGTGACCTTCATGGACTCCAGCGGCATCAACGTCTTGGTCGCCGCCCACCAGGCCGCGAGTGACCATCAGGGATGGCTGCGTATCGCCGGCGCCCAGGAATCGGTGCTACGGCTCCTTGAGATCGTCGGCCTGGACGAGGTCATCGGCTGCCATCCCACCGTCGACCAGGCCCTGACCGCCTGACCCGCGCCGTGCCCGGCCACCGCGTCCTATCCGGCTTCCGCGCCTGGGGCGTCCCGCCGGCGTGAGCGCCGCTGCACGGCCGCGTACAGCTCCTGCCCCACCGGTTCCGGCAGCGGCTGCCCCAGCGCCCAGGCGATCACCGTCTCGGCCACCGTGTGCAGCTTGGTATTGGTTTGCTGGGACACCTCACGCAGTACCTCGAACCCGACGGCCGGCGCGAGCGGTGGCTCGCGGTGAGGACACCGATGGCCTGGTCCACCGTCGCGTGGGAATCGACGGCGTGCCGCAACTGCGCGTTCTCCTGCTCCAGGCGGGCGATCGCGGCGCCGTCAGGTATGCCGTCAAGCGAGGACCGCGGCACGCGAGAGGTCGTCATCACTGGTCTCCATACAGGGGCCAAAAACTTCCTGTACGCCTGCCCTCTACCGGAACGTCAAGACACCCTCAGTACGGCAGCGAAAATCACACGCGTGGGATGGGGCTCTCACGCTGACCAGCCGTTGTCGGGGGTGGGCCCGATACGCCTCGGCCATCTCGGCATCGGTGACGGGCTTGTCCAGCCACCGATAGCAGGGCTGGCGGGCCAGCCCGAGCACCCGGCACGTCACCGCCACCGGCACCCGGTAAGGGGCAGCGGCGGCGGCCAGCTCGCGGACGAGCGGGCACATCATTTTGCCGGCAGGTTCGCCTGCGACAGGTACGCCGCAGCCCTCCTGAGTACCTCGTTCTCCTGCTCCAGCAACCGGATCTGTTTGCGGGCTTTCCGCAGCTCGGCCGACTCACCCGAGGCCGTTGCGGGCCTGGTGCCCTCGTCGGTTTCGGCGCGGCGCAGCCACTTCGACAACGTGATCGGATGGATGCCGAAGTCGGCGGCGATCTGTTCCAGCGTGACGCCGGGCTCGCGGTTGCGCGCAACCCGTACGACGTCCTCGTGGAACTCCTTCGGATACGGCTTGGGCACTGCGACATCCCTCCAGGCCGCCTCTCAGCAAGCCAGGTCAGGTGTCACCGAACCCTGCAGCAGTCCCGATTGAGCTTGTTCCGCTTTGACGGACACCATCGGTGTGGTGGTCAGGCTGCGAGTGCGGTCTCGTATTCGGCGGGACTGCGGTAGCCGAGGCTGCTGTGCAGACGGTGCAAGTTGTACCAGCACTGTTCGGTGCGGCCGACCGACACCAGCATGCCCAACTGGTCTGCCGACGCGGCGAATTGCCGGCTGGTGTACTGACAGCCACGATCCGAGTGAAAGATCACCGGCCGGGTGGGACGGCGCTTCCGGCAGGCGGCCGCGAGGGCATCGGCGACCAGATCGGTCCGCAGGTGGTCGGCCGTCGCCCAGCCGACCACACGACGGGAGGCGATGTCGATGACGGTGGCCATATAGAGCCAGCCCTCCGTCCGAAGTCTCAAGCGCTAGGCGGCCCGGGAGGTCTTCCACCTGGTCAGACCTGTGCAGTCGTAACCCTCGTTATAGGGGCAGTGTGATGCCCCGAACGGTCTGGCTGACGCGCGACCGGGCTTGCCTGCGTGCAGGGGTGGGCTCCTCCCGGCAGGAGGAGCCCACTTCGGGGGATGTGTGAGGGGTTATTCCGTGCGCAGGCCATCCGGGCGCATCATCCGCAGCAGCGGCGGCAGACTGAGCAGCGTGACCACGCCGACCACGGCCGCGCCCACGCCGGTCATGGTCAGGACGCTCGCCCAGTCCATGGCCACCGGTGTACGGGTCATCTTCAGCAGCACCGAGCCGAGGGTGATACCCACCGTTGTGGCCAGTACGAGGCCGAGTCCGACCGGGAGGGCCGTCTGCCACAGCACCGACAGGCTCAGCGTGCGGCGCCGGGTGCCGAAGGCGACCAGCGCGGAGAGCAGCTTCCTGCGCTCGCGCAGCTGCTCCAGCTGGGAGACCAGCAGACTCGCGCCGATCAGTGCCAGCACGAAGGCGGAGCCGACGAACAGGCCGGTGCGGATGGAGGCGTACTTGACGTCCTCCTGGGTCGCCGACCAGCTGTAGGTGCGTGCCAGGGGGTCGATCCGGGCGACGACGTTGCGTATGTACTCCCGTGAGTCCGGCACCGACGGGTCCAGACGCAGGTAGACCCCGTCCGAGGACAACGCGGGCGCGGCCTTGGCGGGCAGGGCGGCGGGGGTGACCAGCAGACCGTTGGAGTCCTGCAATGAGTCCTTGCGTGCGTCCACCACCCGCACGTTCGCCGGAACGGTCCACGGCACCTCGATGCCGGGTTCGGTGGCGTCGTCGTACGACGGGTCGATGTAGAGCTGCCGACCGGGCTTCACCACGGCGATTTCGTCGGCGTTGCTGGGGGAGGCGTAGTGGCTCCTCGTTCGCGTGATGAACGCGTCGCCGTCCTTGCAGGAGGGCAGCGTGGCGAGTTCACGCAGGGCGGTGCAGTTACCCACGGTCAGGCCGTTGGTGTTCTTCGGGTTGCGACGCGCGTCCCCGTACTCCGAGATGGCCAGGGCCACTGCGGCCCGTGCCCCCTTGGTGCCGGTGAACTCGCGCTCGACACCGGACAGCGGCTTGCGGTCGCTGAAGGCGACCTGCATCTGGACCCGGCCGGGGTCCTTGCCGGTGGACTTGGTGTACTGGCTCTGCGTTCCCGTGAACAGCATCTGGAGGGCGATGGCTCCGGCCACGGCGACGGCGATGCCGTTGACCATGCGTGCGGCGGTTCCGCTGCTCAGCTGCAGCCGTCGTACCGCGAGCTGCCAGGAAAGCGCGCCCTTGCCGAGGCGGACGACGACCGCCTCCACGACCCAGGGGAGCAGCGCGGTGATGCCGATCAGCAGCAGCAGCACGCCGCCGATGACGAGGTACTGGTTGAAGTCGCCGTTCTTGCGGCCCTTGCCGATCATCGGGTAGAGCATCGCGAGGCCGGCCAGCGGCGGCAGCAGCCGCCACCACAGCCGGCGGCGGCGCTGCTTGGCCGCGCGCACGACGCCAAGCGGTTCCACCACCACGCCGCGCATCGCGAGCAGCGTGACGAGTACGGCGGCGACCGGGATCGCCACCGCGACCAGCGCGGCGAGCGCGGGTGAGGGATCGAGGTAACTGGGCCAGACGCTCACGCCCAGCATCTCGGTGGAGCCCAGCGTCTGACGGCCGAGGAGGAAGAAGCCGGTGCCGATGACCAGGCCGAGCAGGGCTCCGGCGAGTGCTTCGCCCGCCGCGATCCGCCGGGTCATGTGGCTGTCCGAGCCGACCAGGCGCAGCGCGGCCAGCCGGCGGTCGCGGCGCTCGCCGCCGAAGCGGACGGCGGCGGCGATGAACACGGCGACCGGGGTCAGCAGCACCACGAACACGACCAGGATCATGAGCAGCAGCACCGGGTCGGTCTTCTCGGATGTCGTGTCCGGCTTGCCATACTCGGTCAGCCGGTGCACCGGGGAGAAGTCCGTGAGTTTCAGCCCCGAGGCGCCCGCGTAGTAAGCCAGTTCGTGGGAGCCGATGAGTCCGCTCTCGCCGATCGTGCCGGTGATCTTGTAGGGCAGCCGCTCCCGCAGCAGCTTGGCGCCGTCCGAGGCGAGCAGGTCCTTGAGCGCGGGGGAGACCACCATCTCGCCCTTGCCCGGGAAGCTGTCGACCCCCGGGGGCAGCGGCGCCCGCTTGCCCTCGGGCTCGACGAGCCGGCCGCGGACGTCGTCGTCGTGCCAGGTGGTGTCGGTGTCGGCGATCAGGAAGGTGTTGTCGGCCTTCGGCGGGGCCTTTTCGGAGTACGTGTTGTCGAAGCGGGCCTCCTCCACCTTATGGCGGGCAGCGAACACGTTGGGCAGGGCGGTGCACAACAGGAGCAGTGCCACGCCGAGGCCGACGCCGACGGCGGTGAGCGTCATCCGGACCCAGCCCTCGCGTCCGCCGGTGACGGCGAAGCGGGCCCCCATGACCAGGTCTCTGGCCCACTGACGAAGACTCATACGGCGCGCTCCATGTCGCGGGACTTGCCGTCGCGTACGACGATCTCGCGGTCGGAGTAGGCGGCCACGCGTGTCTCGTGGGTGACGAGGACGACGGCGGCGTTGGTGGAGCGGGCCGCTTCGGTCAGCAGTTCCATCACGCGTTCGCCGTTGAAGGAGTCGAGCGCGCCGGTGGGTTCGTCGGCGAACAGCAGGCGCGGTCCGGTGACCAGCGCGCGGGCCACAGCGACGCGCTGGCCCTGGCCGCCGGAGACCTCGCCGGGACGCTTGGCCTTGAGGTCGTCGACCTCCAGGCGCTCCATCCAGCCGAGCGCGGTCCGCTCGGCGTCCTTGCGGGGCGTGCCGTTCAGCCGCAGCGGCAGGGCGACGTTCTCCACACAGGTCAGCTCGGGCACCAGCTGACCGAACTGGAACACGAACCCGAACTCGGAGCGGCGCAGCGCGCTGCGCTGGGCATCGCTCATCTTCGTCAGTTCACGCCCGTCGTAGGTGATCGACCCGGAGTCGGGCGGCACGATCCCCGCGAGGCAGTGCAGCAGCGTGGACTTGCCGGACCCGGAGGGGCCCATGATGGCGACGACCTCGCCAGGGTGTATGGAGAACTCGGCGCCGTCCAGCGCGTGGGTCGGGCCGTACGCCTTGCGCAGGTCGTACGCGGTGAGCAGGGAACCGGGGGGAGAAGTCGTCATCGGGTCACAGCCTCACGGAGTTTGTCGAGTCGGGCGGCGGTCAGTTCCAGCCAGCGCAGGTCGGCTTCCAGGTGGAACAGGGCGTGGTCGCAGATCAGCTGGTCCGCGAGGTCGCCCTTGCGCTTGCGGTCGGTCAGGATGCGCATGCTGCGCAGGTGCTCGGCGCGCTGGGTGTCGAGGATGAGGGAGGCGTCGCGGTGGGTGAGGAGGGCGAGGACGACCTTGGTGTAGAGGGTCGACTGCAGGTACTCCTCGGGCTTCTCCGGGGTGACGAGCCATCGGTCGACGTCGGTGATGCCCGCGTCGGTGATGGCGTACCGCTTGCGCTCGGGCCCGCCGCCCGCCTCGATCCCGTCGACCTCGACGAGACCGTTCTTCAGCAGCCGGGACATCGTGGAGTAGACCTGGCCGTAGTGCAGCGGCCGGTCGTGACCGAACTTCTCGTCGAAGGCCCGCTTGAGGTCGTAGCCGTGGCGCGGGCCGGACTCCAGGAGCCCCAAAAGAGTGTGACCGATGGACATGAGCTGCACTCTACACACCATGTATACGCAGTGTGTATACATGGTGTGTATACGCCGAGTGTGCAGGTCGTGGCGGGGTGTACGACAGTGCAGGTGAGGGAGCCGGGAACTCCGATCGTCACGGTTCGGAAACAGACGGACGCCGGCGCCGCGGCAATGGTCGTGGGTCGGCGGGCTGTACCTGCTTGCTTGCTGCGGTCGGCGGCCGGTGTTCGGCTGTGCAGGTGAAGGGCGGGATTTCGGTGGGTAGCAGTGGCTGCGAAAGGAACAGTAGGCCAGGACGACGGTCACGGCCCGAGCGTCCGCGCAGGCAGGCCGCACCCGCCCAGGTGGCTGTCCGCCTTCCTCGCCCGGGAGGCAGCCAGGTGGGAACGCCTCTCCCAGCGGCGTGCCTCGTACCGGGGCGCTGATCCGGGAATTCGCCGGGCGCTGATGTTCGATGCCATCGAACGCCGGCCACGCGAGTTCGTGGCGCTGAAGAGTGATCTCCTTGGTCGTAGCCGTTTCACCAAAGCCGTGATGGAGGCAAGGGTGGTGTGCTTGGAAGTGATGCCCACCTCGGAGAGATCGGCGGAAGCGTGAGCAACCGACAGACTGGCACTGTGAAGTGGTTCAACGATGAGAAGGGGTTCGGCTTCATCACTCCCCAGGGTGGGGGAGACGACCTGTTCGTCCACTTCAAGGCTATCGAGAGTGATGGCTTCAAAGCCCTCAAGGAGGGGCAGACTGTGTCTTTCATCGCCGAGAAGGGGCAGAAGGGCATGCAGGCTGCGCAGGTCCGCCCCGAGTAGCCTCCCCACCCTGTGCGCGCCTGCGAATTCCACGTTCTTCTCAGGTGCGCACGCACCCCGTAATGGGCGGAGCCCGCGTGCCTCCTCGCCGCCGCCCGCCCCGCGGGCACAACAGTCGCTCCGGCCGGTCGTCCGCGACCGGGTCGCGCCCGACTTCGCCGTGCGGATCGTCCACGTGGGCAACCAGCGTCAGTTCACGGTGGCACCCGCACCCGCCTCCCGGGGCCCTGGTCGGCGAGTTCCCGTGAGGCGAATGCGGCAGTACACCGGCTGCCGCGCGGAGGACCCGCCGACCTGCGCGGCGGGGGCTGCGTCGAGGAAGTCGCGCGCGAACGCGGGGAGGTCTCCGACGCGGGCTGGTCGGCCGATGAGGTGCTGGCCTACCTGGACCTGCACCAAGAGCCGGCCGGATGCGTACGACTGTTCAAACTCGCCAAGTACTCCGCGGTCAAGGCCCGCACCCAGGCGATCAACCCGCTCAAGGCCGTCCTGGTCGTAGCCGATCCCGCTCTGCAGGAACGATTGTCCAGCCTGGGCAACCGCGAGCTGAAACAGCGCCTGACCCGGCTCGTCGAACGCCATGCCCCACAGTTGCTGACACCGGTGGGCATCGGACCGGACAGCGCCGTCACCTTGCTGATCACCATGGGAGACAATCCCGAGCGGCTGGGCACCGAGGCGTCCTTCGCCGCTCTGTGCGCAGTCAGTCCCATCGAGTACTCGTCGGGCCGGCGCAACTCGCGCCGGCTCAACCACGGCGGCGACCGGCAGGCCAACGCCGCTCTGCACCGGATCGTGCAGACCCGCCTGCGCTTCGACCCGCGTACCCGGGACTACTGCGAACGCCGCATCAAGGAGCGCAGGACGCGACGCGAAATCGTCCGATGCCTCGAACGCTACGTCGCCCGGGAGGTCTTTCACCTGATCCGGCCCACATTCTCACACCCCCTGTCATGGGGGCTGTCGTGAGAGATGAGAGGGTCTGACGGGTGAGCGAGACACACGCCGCACCCAGGAAGGCAAGACTCGACCCGAAATCATCCGATGCCTCAAGCGATATGCCGCCCACGAGGTGTTCAGCCTGGTCAGACCGGTTTCCCGCGCCCCCGCGTTATAGGGGCGTGTGATCGCTCGTGACAGGTGAGGATTCCCGTCGGATCGCTCCGGTGGGGGTCCTGCGTAGACGGGGACCTGATACAACGACGCCCTGCTGGCTTGCTGCGGCGGGGCGTCGTCGTGCAAATATTCCGTTGATGTTGCGGGCGTCAGGTACTCAGGCCGGACGGGTGTCAGTCCGAGAAGTCGAGGCTCTCCTGACCAGGGCCGGGGGCGCGTCGAGACTTCCGCGGCGGTTTCGGTTCCTTGGTTGCGTAGGCAGGTACGGGCAGGATGCCCTCGCCCCGTAGGTCGTCGGTGCTGATGAGCGGGCCGCTGCTCACTGCGTCCAGCAGCCGGGCCTGTCGGGGTTCGAGGGCTACGAGGAGCCCGAGCGCGTTGATGAGGTCAAGCAGGTCAACGGTCCACCGGGCAGGCCAGGTCGGGGGCAGGATGTCGTTCAACGGGGTCTTCGTTCCACGTCTGGCTTGCGCTTGCGGAAGCTGAACCACTTGCGGATCACCTGCACCCCGCCGATCCGATAGTCCCAGACTTCCGGCGCCACCGGACGTATGCAGCCCGTGCCCACCGTGAGGGTTCGCGTGGACGCGTCGTAAGAGATGTCCGCAGGTAACCCGTCGTCCTCTCCGATCACGACGACGCATTCCGGTTGTTCCTCCGGGGGAAGCCTCGGGGACGAGCCGGGTGAACTGTCGTGGTGGGAGGCGAAGCGCTGGCCGTACGTGTGGATCCACACCGTGCGCCTGCCCACTTCCACGAGCTCCGCCCATAGAGCCGGGTCGCGTGTTACAGGGATACGGACACCGCGCTCGGCGAGGTTCGCGGCGAAGCGGCGGGTGTAGCCGCTGTGGCCGGCTGTTCCCGCGATGTACGCGAAGAGGTCCTCGGCGGTGACCGTCACGCCGTGCGTCTTGGTGAGAAGACGCAGCAGGCCAGGGGTGACGTTTGGCTCAGCCTGGTGGGGGTGGCGGTAGAGAGGGGCGACACGGCCGCCTTCGGTGCCTTTGAAGTGGTGCATGTCGGGCAGCAGGGCAGTAAAAGTCACTGCCGGCCCCGGACGGCCTGATTCCGTGTGGAGTTCGGACAGGTAGATCTGACGCTGGTCGTTGTGGGCGAACCACAAGGCCGGTCGCGGAAAGTCGATCACTCGTCTGTCCGCGATGATGTACTGCCTGTCGAAGGTCATCCGGCCGTAGGGAACAGTGACCGGCAACGTCTCCTTCTCCCCGGCAAGGCTGTCCCTTTCCTGCTGGCCGGGCAGTGGTGGTTCCGGCTTGTCCGGACGGCGGTCTCTGGTTGTTTTCAGCAGTGCGGCCTTGTCCTCCGCTGGGGCTTGGACGAGTCTGCGCCACCGGCTCTCCAGGACGTCCCGGCTGGGTGAGACGGGCCAGCTGCGGTTGTTCTTGTTGCCGGAGCTCGTCCAGGGCAGTAGGGCGTCCACCGGTGGCATTGCCGACCACTCGGAGTCGGACAGGACGTGAAAAGGCGCGGTCCACTGTGTGGGGCAGAGTTGCCAGGAGGTCCCGTCGCGATGACCGTCGAGGCCAAGCCCTTCCAGCCAGTTGAACTTCTCCTCGCGTGTGCCCGCGGGGACGTCGAGTCGCCAGACCCGCGCCGGTGTACCCGCGTCCGGGGCGCCATGGCGGACGAAGACGGCGATGCAGATCTCCCGCTTAACATCCTGGAAGACACGGGTGCGCGTGTCGGAGTAGGCGCCCTCGGGGGAGAGACCGATGATCCAGCCCTCGTCGGCGGCCTCGCGCAGGTAGTGGCGCATGCCGGCCGATCCCTCGCTGTCCAGGTATCCGGAGTTGGTGATGAGGGCGACGATCCCGCTGGGGGCCTTCGGCGCTCCCGAGGCGGTCAGCTGGTCGAAGACCTTCCAGGTGGACCAGGCCCAGAAGTAGACGTAGAGGTTGTCGAGGGCGTATCCGACGCGTCCGTTGTCCTCTGGGTGGAAGCGGGCGAGGATCGGGCCCTGGTCGTTCGGGTTGCCCTCGGTGACCCAGCGTCCGACGCCCGACTGTCTCGCACCTCGCAGGTAGGGCGGATTGCCGATGACCACCATGACCTTCTCGTCCGCCTTGATCTTGTTCGCCATTCGGCGGTGGCGGGCGATCGCCTCGTACATGAAGCCCAGGTGGTGCTCGACGGCGGGATCGTCGAGTGTGTCGGCCACCAGAAGTCTCGGCGGGCGGCGCGTGATGTCGGCGTCGTGGGACCGGAAGGCGTGGTGCACACGGAGTTCGGCGACGGCGTACGGCCCGGTCTGTTTCTCCAGCCCGACCAGCCGGTCGGAGAGTTCCCGCAGAAGCCCGGACTTGAGCGTGCTGCCGTACTTCAGTGCCAGGGACTTGGCGACGTGGTCGATGATGTTGATGAGGAAGGTCCCGGTGCCCATGGCCGGATCGACGACGGTGACGTCCTCGCTTCCGTAGCCGTCCTCCTGGCCGAGCCGGTCGCGCAGCACCTCGTTGGTGAAGCCGACCATGAACCGGACGACCTCGCCGGGGGTGTAGTACGTACCCGTCCGCCGTCGCAGTTCCGGGTCGTAGGCGCTCAGAAAGCCCTCGTACAGGTGGAGGTAGGCGTCTCCGGTCTCGTCCTTGAACATCTCGGGGTCGACGGCCGATATGACGTCGATCAGCGGGTCGATGATGCCCCGCAGGTCGTCGAGGGCGTCGTCCGTCAGCACCGCCAGCGCCTTGCCCATCAAGGAATGCCGCTTGCCCAGTCGGATCGCGACCTCGGGGAGCGTGAGCCTGCCCAGATCAATGTGCTCCAGGCAAGCCAGCAGCATGGCAAACGTCAGCGTCTGACTGTATTGGTCCGCGAACTCCTCCGGGCGAGCATCGGGAAAGAGCAGGTCCTTCCAGTTGCCGGCCAGGATCGAGAACGCAGCGTCAGCCTCCCCGTGCTCCTCTCGGGTGAGACGCTCGGTGACCTCGTCACGCAGCAGGGCGCAGATTCCCGCGATGCGCTTGACCAGTTCGTTGATGCTGTCGTGCACAATGGGCGCTGGCAGGAAGAAATGCGTGAGGGCACGCTCGAACGCGGTGTCCGCGACGACGAGTTGCCGGCTACCGGAATAAAGTTCCCCCACCAGGATTCCGGTCGGGCCGACCTGTACGCCGAAACGGTAGACCGCCCACTGGTATCCGTCGGTGTACAGCACATTGTGGAGTGCCTTGATCTTCTCCCACTGCTTGCGGTCGCGGCTCTTCACCGACCACTTCTCCGGATCGGCCCCCGAGCCCGGCTGCTTCAGCTCGACGTGCCCTATGGTCCTGCCGCCGCAGGCGATGGCGTAGTCGGGCCGGATCCCGAGTTCCTTGATGCGACTCTGACCGTGGACGATGAGCTTGAGGCGTTGCCGTGAGGCCATGCCGCGCAGCAGATGCTCCACCGGCACGGTCAGGCTGTCCTCCCTACTGCTGACCGCCCCTGCCGGACCTTGCAGCTTGGCCCTGACCTCCTTGCCGAACTGGGCAACGAGGTCCGCGACCGATCCGGTCGTGCCCTTTCCCGCCCAGACGTCCCCTCTTGCCATCGGCCCCCCAAGGTTGCACCCACGCCGACGATCAGACCCATACAGAATGCCCATGACATCTCAAGCAGCAAACACCAGTGGATGTAGGTTGATTGGTGACAAGCCGCCAAAGCTCGGCGTACGGACGTGGGTTGGAGAGTGAGCCGGGAGTGCGTCCCGGGCGTGCGTCAACGTGCGGAGCGCAATCGGTGGACGGTACGGCGATCTTGCAGGCACGCTGGGGCGATCGCGGGGGCAACTTGCGTGCGTCAAACGAAGCCATCATGGCTGCGGGGCTCCTGGTATGTCCCCGCTGCTGCTCTCGGAGATCGACCACGTCGCCACCCGCGAGCTGAGCCGTGCAGCGGCGCTCAGCGCGGTCGACGACATCCGACATTGCGTGCGACGAGGCCGTGCCGTTCTGTCTGATATCACGGATGATCATCTGAGTGCCACCCAGTCGGTGCGCGCGCCCGCTATCGCGGCTCAGGGGCCGTAGGGGCTCCAGTGCCCGAGGAAGGGCCTGAGGTCGTCGGCTCGTGGTTCGGGGATGTCGGGCAGTCGGGGCGGTGTGTGCAATGGGTCGAGGCGTTCGACGGTGGATGCTGCCCAGCTGATCCATGCTTCGGCTTCGGTTCTGGTCTGCCCCGGTGGCATGGCCTCGACTCGCGTGCGTACCGCGCTCACGTACTCCGTAAGTCCGGTGGCGTGGCGCCATGCCGATTCCTGCGCTTCAAAGCGTCTGAAGCGGTACGCCTCGGCGTACCGGATGCGCGCGTCTTCCATGGCGGCTTCCCAGCGGATGCGCTTCTGGCGTGCGGCTTCGATCTCGTCGAGACGTCTGCGTTCGGCGGCTTCGCCGCGGCGGGTGACCTCCTGTGCGATCTCGGCGAGCTGCTCTTCGTGGGCGCGGCCGGGGGCGTCGGCCCATTCGCTCGCCCGGTGTGGCTGGCCGCCGCTGAGGACAAAGCGGAGGCGTTCGGATGGGGTGTAGTCGAAGCGGGGGATCCCCTGACCCAGGAGTGCTTCTTGGCGTCGGCGAGTTCCTTCTCGGTGGCAACGTGCTCGGTCCGGTCCTGCTCCTGGAGGACGAGAAACCCCACGGGCTGGCCCTGTGCCGTGATGGTGAAGTGAGGATGTGCCCTGCGGCGGCGATGAGACGGGGGCGCGAACGAGCGAGCTGACGTGGCTGCAAGCCGGATAGACGGAGAACGGTAGGTGGGTGCTGTCCTGCGGCGGGGTCTGACGACGGCCGGACCACCGGGGGCGACCCCCCCGGCGCCCCACGCCATGGACGGAAAGCAGGGCGCGGCATCCGTCGGGGCCCGGCTTCCGCAGCCACCACCATCCAGCGCGCCCGTCTCGAGCGTGCCGCGGCCAGGACCAGCGCCTGCATACCCGGGAAGCCGCCCAGCAGGCCCAACTGGCCAGTCTCGCAGCCCAGCAGGCCGACCGGGAAACATACCTCAGCCCACCGAGGTGGTCTGTACCCCGGCCGCACCGCTGGTATCTCGGTGACCTTCGGTGTCCTCTCTCGGTGCCCGGCGGCGTCGTCTCACGGTGGGTGCCGTGATGCTCCAGAACCACGCCGTCCACACCATATGAGGCGGGAGGTACGACATGACATTTCGCATCAGCAAGCAATTCCGCTTCTCGGCCAGCCACCGGCTGGAGGGGCTTCCCGCGGAGCACCCGTGCGGGCGGTTGCACGGCCACAACTACGTGGTGGAGCTGGAGTTGTCCGCTGCCGGTGACGCCTTGGACCCGACCGGTTTCGTAAGGGACTACGGGGATCTCGCCGAGTTCAGCAAGTGGCTGGACAAGGCCTTCGACCACCGGCACCTCAACGACGTACTGGAGGGCGCAAACCCGACCGCGGAGCACCTTTCGCGGTGGCTGTACGAACGGTGGGTGCCCCGGTACCCCGAGCTGAGCTGCGTGCGGATCAGTGAGACGGACAAGACGTGGGCGGAGTACCGGCCGTGACCGGCTCGCGCGGCGCCGCGGACCGCCGGACGGAGGGAGGTGGTGCCGAGGCGGAGCCGAAGCTCGTGGTCAACGAGATCTTCGGCCCCACCTGAGACCGTGCAGGGAGAGGGTCCTTCCGCTGGTCAGCGCTGTGCATTCGTACGGCTGGGGGGCTGCAACCTGGCATGCCGCTGGTGCGACACCCCCTACACCTGGGACTGGACCGGAAGCAGCGACGCCGGGCGGGCGTACAAGCCCAGCGAGGAACTGCATCCCATGCCCTGGCAGGAGGTGTTCGACCGGCTGAGCGCCTACCGGGTGCCGCTGATCGTCGTCTCCGGCGGGGAGCCGCTGAGCCAGCAGACGAGACTGCTGCCGCTGCTGCGCGCGCTGACCGACAGCGGTCACCGTATCGAGATCGAGAGCAACGGAACGGTGGTGCCCCGGCCCGAACTGATCGCCACCGGCGTGCGGTTCAACATTTCGCCCAAGCTGGCCCACTCCGGCGACCCGGAGGAACGCCGGCTCGTGCCCGAGGCGCTGGCAGCGCTGGCGGCGGTGCCCGGTACCGCTTTCAAGTTCGTGTGCCGGACCGTCCAGGACCTCGACGAGGTGGCCGCCGTCGTGGCGCGCCACGGCACCACTCCGGTCTGGATCATGCCCGAGGGGCAGCGACCCGACGACCTGAACCGCCACCTGGCGGCGCTCACCGACGAGGTCATGGCCCGTGGCTGGAACTTGACGACCCGAATGCATGTCGCGCTGTGGGGCGACAGGAGAGGCGTGTGACGTGAAGCAGATTGCCGACGGAGACATCGAGGAAGCCGAAGGACTCGAGGACAAGGCCGGGCAGGGCACCGATCCGTTGGAGGAGGTGGCCCGCCGGCTGCTGGTCGAGATCGGCGAGGACCCCGACCGGGACGGCCTGAAGGACACCCCGGCTCGTTTCGCCCGCTGGTGGCGTGAGTTCACACGCTACGACCCGGGAAAGATCGGCTCGCTGTTTCCGCTGGAGTGCACCGGAGAGGCCGTGGTGGTCTCCGGCATCCAGGTGTGGTCGCTCTGCGAACACCACCTCCTGCCGTTCTCCTGCACGGTCACCGTCGCCTACCTGCCGCAGAGCAAGATCCTGGGCCTGTCGAAGTTCGCCCGGATCGCGCACCGGCACGCCCACCGGCTCCAGGTGCAGGAGCGTCTCGTGCGCGAGATAGCCGATGAGATCACCGAGGTGACCGGGTCGGACGACGTGGCTGTGCTGGCTCGGGGCGAGCACCTGTGCATGAGCATGCGGGGGATCCGCACACCGGCGCTCATGACGTCCACGGCCTTCCACGGCATCTTCAAGGAGTACGGCCCCGCCCGCAGCGAAGTGATGGCCGCTGCCTTCCCCGGTGGCCGGTGAGCCGGCGCTCGCCGTCCACCGCCAGCCGGCCGCGTCCCACCCCGTCCCCTTCCCGCGACACAGGAGAAGTTCCGTATGCCCAAACGTGAGATCCGCACAGGGCTCAGCCTGGACGACGTCCTGCTGGTGCCGCAGCGCACCTCGGTGGCCAGCCGCTCGATGACCCGGCTGGACACCAAGCTGTGCGCCGGCATCGAACTGGGCATACCGGTGCTGTCTGCCAACACCCCGTGGTGCACGGGAGCCCGTATGGCCGAGGCGATGGCCCGCCAGGGCGGTCTCGGGGTCGTGCACCGCATGCAGACGGCCGAGGACCAGGCCGCCGAGGTCGCCGCGGTGAAGGCCGCGCCGGTGGGCCGGGCCGGCGACACGCCCGCGGACACGGGCCCGCGACCGGCCGTCGACGCGCAAGGACGGCTACTGGCGGGCGCCGCGGTCGGCGTGATCGACGATTACCTCGAGCGCGCCGAACGGCTCGTCGCGGCAGGTGCCGACGTACTGGTCACCGACGTGGCACACGGCCACGCCGACTACGTGATCAAGGCCGTGGCGGAACTGCGCGCCCGTTTCCCCCGTACGTCCCTGATCGCGGGCAACGTGGCGACCGCCGCCGCCACCCGGGACCTGATCGACGCCGGCGCGAACGCGGTGAAGGTCGGCATAGGCCCCGGAGGCATCTGCACCACACGCATCGTCGCGGGCAGCGGGGTGCCGCAGCTCACCGCGGTCCTCGACTGCGCCGAGGAGGCCGCCCGCAGCGGAGTCCCGGTGATCGCCGACGGCGGCATCAAGACGCCCGGCGACCTGGTCAAGGCGCTCGCCGCCGGCGCCCACACGGCGATGCTGGGCAGCGCCCTGGCCGGTGCCGACGAGAGCGCGGCCCGCCTGGTCGAGCACGACGGACGCAAGAGCAAGGTCAGCACGGGCTTCGTCACCTTCGGGATGCGCCTGACACTCAAGCGGGCCCGCGGCGGGCAGGTCAGCCGCGAGGAACTCGAGGCGTACACCCCCGAGGGCGTCGAGGCGACCTTCGCCTACAGCGGAAGCCTCGCCACAACCCTGCGCCCCTTCCTCGGGGGGCTGCGCTCGGGCATGAGCTACAGCGGCGCGCACGACCTGGCCACACTGCACGAGCGGGCCGAGTTCGTCCGGATCACCCCGGCGGGGCTCGCCGAGAGCCGGCCCCACGCCCTGCAGCGTGCCGAACAGCTGCCGCTGGACTACTCGGCGGAGGCCGCCGGATGACCTCTGTACTGAATACCGGCCGCTACGGCAGCGCGCAGATGCGCGCGTTGTTCACCGACCCGGCGCGGTACCTGCTTTTCGTACGGGTCTGGGGCGCCCTCGCGGAGGTCCAAGGCAGGCACGGGCTCATCCCCCGGGAAGCCGCGCAGCACATCGCGCAGCGGGCCCAGGCGCACGTGCCCGACCAGGCCGCCATCGCACGGATCGAGCAGACCAGCAACCACGAACTCTTCGCGGTGATGCAGGCGTTCGCACAGACCTGCGGCCCGCACGGCAGATACGTGCACTACGGCGTCACCAGCAGCGACATCCTCGACACCGCGCTGGCCCTGCAGACGGACAGCACGATCGGCCTGCAGCGCACTCGGCTGACCCGGCTGATGACGGTCCTGCGGGAGCGGATGGACGCCGACGGCGATCAGGTGATGATCGGCCGAACTCACGGCCAGCACGCCCAGCCGGTGACCTTCGGCGGCAAACTGGCCGTGTTCCTCGATCAGTTGACGCGCTGCCTGGTCCGGCTGGACGAGCTGCGTGAGCGCGCCGTGATGGGCAAGGTGTCCGGCGCGGTGGGCACGCATGCCGGGTTCGGCCCGCTCGGCCCGCAGGTGGAGCGTGATGTGTTGCGTCAACTGCGGCTTCCCGAACCGCAGATCTGCGGCCAGGCGGTGGCCAGGGACCGGATCGCGGAGTTCGTCTGCTGGGCCGCGCTCACCGCGGCATGCCTGGAGAACCTGGCCACCGAGATCCGCAACCTCCAGCGGACCGAGATCGGCGAGGTCGCCGAAGCCTTCGCCGAGGGCGACCAGATCGGCAGCTCGGCCATGCCCCACAAACGCAATCCGGTCCGCTGCGAACGCGTCTGCAGCCTGGCCCGGCTCCTGCGCTCCCTGGTGGGGCCGGCTCTGGAGAATGTGACGACCTGGCACGAACGGGACCTCGCCAACTCGGCCAACGAGCGCTTCACCCTGCCCCAGGCGGGCGTCTTACTGGACGAGATGCTCACCGTCATGACCGCGGTCGTCGGCGATCTGCGGGTCAGGCCCGAGCGGATGGCGGCGAACCTGGCCCTGTCCCGCAACGCCCACGTCAGCGAGGCCGTGCTGCTCACCCTGGTCGAGCGCGGCCAGGACCGGCTGACCGGCTACCGGGCGCTGCAGCGGGCCAGCGCCGTCGCCGCGAGCGAGGGACGCGACCTGCTGGAGGTCCTGGCGGACGATCCGGCCGTCACCGCCCGGGTGCCGGCCGCCGAACTGGCGGCGCTGGCCACGGCGCCACCGGGCGTGGGAGCGAGCGCGGCCCTGGCCCAGGACGCGGTGCGACGGGCGGAGCGGGCCCTGGCCGCCTCCCCCTCGGCGGAAGGACGGGCGGCATGACCCGTACAACACGACAGACCGGCACGACACGCCCCCGCTGCACGATCGTGGTCGGCGGCCAATGGGGCGACGAGGCCAAGGGAAAGATCTCCAGCTACCTGGCCCTGCGGGACGATCCCGCCGTCGCGGTCCGCGCCGGCCTCGGCCCGGGCGCCGGGCACACCGTGGTCCACGAGGGGCGCACTCTGCGGCTGAGGCAGGTGCCCAGCGCCGTGGTCAACCCGCGCACCCGGCTGCTGCTCGGCGCCGGCGTGCTGATCCGCCCGGAGGTGCTGCTGCGCGAGATCGAGGAGACCGGCGTGACGCACCGGATCGGCGTCGACTACCGCGCCACCGTGATCGAACCCGAACACATAGCCGTCGAACAGGCCGACACCGGGCTGCGGGAGACCGTACGCAGCACCGGCAGCGGTCATGGCCCCGCGCTCGCCGGACGGGCCATGCGCGCCGCACGTCGCGCGCAGGACATACCCGAGCTCGGCCCCTACCTCGTCGACACCGCGGCCGAGGCCAACCGGGCCGTCGACAC
Source organism: Streptomyces sp. NPDC037288 (assembly GCF_055603265.1). Lineage (NCBI taxonomy): Bacteria > Bacillati > Actinomycetota > Actinomycetes > Kitasatosporales > Streptomycetaceae > Streptomyces > Streptomyces sp. NPDC037288. The sequence continues at coordinate 3,074 of NZ_JBVJVY010000049.1, read as the reverse complement.
CGGCGAGGGGGTCCTGGTGGAAGGAACGAACGGCTTCGGCCTGTCTGTCCTGTACGGCACCTATCCCTACACCGTCGGCAAGGACTCGACGGCGAGCACGGCCGCCGCCGACGCAGGGCTCGGCCCGCTCGCCGTCGACGAGGTCGTCCTCGTCCTGCGGGCTCACCCCACCCGGGTGGGAGCCGGCCCCTTCCCCACCGAGATCGACCCCTGCGAGGCGGAACGGCTGGGCATCGTGGAGTACGGCACGGTGACCGGGCGACGGCGCCGCGTCGGCGGCTTCGACATGGATCAGGCCAGGGAGGCCGTCCGCATCAACCGGCCGTCCAGGATCGCCCTGACCTTCCTCGATCATGTGGCGCCGAAGGTCCTCGGCCAAAGCAGCGGCGAACTGCCGGAGGCGGCGGCCGCGTTCGTCAAACGGATGGAGGAAGGACTGGAACGCCCGGTTGACCTGATCGGCACCGGGCCGGGCAGCGACCACCTCATCGACCGCTGGATCCCGACCGGAGGCACACAGTGAACGCCGTTCCCACATGGCGACGCCAGAAGCTGCTCACCATCGGGTGGGCCGAGGCGGGCCGGATGATCGACGCCCTGGCCCGGGACATCCGCGCCGACGGCTTCGCGCCCACGGTCCTCGCGGGCATCGCCCGCAGCGGCCTGCCGGCCGCCGTCGCGCTGTCCAACCTGCTGGACGTCACCGACTTCCGCATCCTCGGCATTCCCCGCAACACCACCAACAGCCGCTACAGCGAGCGCGGCGAGGCCGTCCTCGACTACGTCGTACCGCAACGGCCCCTGACCGGCGAGCGGGTGCTGATCGTGGACGACATCATGGGTGACGGCGGCACCATGGCCCTCGCCCGGCAGACCGTCCTCGACCAGGGCGCGGCCGGGGTTCGCTCCTGCGTCCTGGTCCGCAACGTCGGCTCCCGAGGCCGGCCGGACTTCCACGCCGCCGAGGTCGACGACTGGACGGTCTTCCCCTGGGAACTCCCGCCCGCCGAGGGAGAGACGACCGGCACCCTGGAAGGCCCGCGGTGACCGCCACCACCGTCGTCCTCGACCGCGACGGCACACTGCTGGACTTCTACGAGATGTTTCACCGCTTCATCCTCGACCTGCACCGTGAGCAGGGAGCACCGCCTCCCGGCCGTGAGGAGATCCTGAGCCATTCCTACTGGACGGCGATCACCAGTGGCCGGCTGCACATCGGACGCGTACGCGTGCGGGACAGGGTGGACGACGTGATACGCCGCTACATGCCGCACGGCACCCTGTATGAGGGCGCCGTGCCCGCCCTGGTCGCGCTGAAGGCGGCCCGGGTGCGCCTGGCGCTGGTGAGTTCGTGGATCGGCACGCCTCAGACGCGGGCACTGCTGCGCGCCCACGGGGTGGCCGACTGCTTCGGGCCCGTCCTGACACGCGACGACCTGCCCGTGTCCCCCTCACCGGTGTCCGACACCCAGGCCAAGCTGACGCTGGCGCGCCGTGCTCTGGACCGTCTCGGGCACCGAACCGGCGACCGGCTGTTCGTGGTCGGCGACACTCCGGACGACGTGGCACTCGGCCGACGACTGGGCGCCGTCGTGGTCGGGGTGCGCACCGGCAACGGCCGCATGCTGCCGGACACCCCTGAGGAAGGCCCCGACATTCTGCTGCCCTCCGTCGCCGGACTCGCCGAACTGGTCCTCGTCACACCGCGGGAGGCCTCATGAGCCGCCCCAACGACGTCGGCGGCGCCGAGGGGTTCGGCGCGCTCACCGACGCTCTTCCCCTGGACCAGCCGATCCTGGAGGCGTACGGCCCCGACGGCCGCACCGCGTGGGGTACCGACTGGCAGGCCCGGGTGTGGGCCCTGGTCATCGCCCTCGGCCTGAACGGCGTCTGCTCGGCCAGCGAACTGCGCGACGCCGAGGAACGGGCTGATCCGGCCGAGTTCCTGGCGTCCTCCTACTACGAGCGGGTGGTCGCCGGGATCGAACGGCTGCTGCGCGAGCGCGGACTCCTGGGGGACGTATGACAGCAGGAGGTGTTCCCGGTAGGCCCCCGGCCTTCCGCGTCGGCCAGCACGTCCGGGTACGCAGCGCGGACCCCGCCCACCACACCCGGGCACCCCGCTACGTCCGCGGTCACATCGGCCTGGTACGCGTCGTGCAGGACGCCTGCGAACTGCCCGACGACATCGCCCGAGGCCGCACCCCCGCGGCCCGACTGCCCGTGTACACGGTCGCCTTCGCCGCCCACGGCCTGTGGTGCGTACCCCCGTCCCGGGCCGGCGACGAGGTGCTGTGCGATCTGTGGGAGTGCTATCTGGACATGGCCGCCCCAGGAGATGGAACCGACCAGGAGGAGACCCGGTGAACGCAGCGCACACCGACCTGCCCATCGCTGCCCGGGTCCGGCGCCTGGAGGCCCGGCTGGTCGCCCGCGGGTTGGTGACGGACGAGCAACTGGACGCCATTCTGGAACAGCACCTGTACCGGGCCACTCCGTTCAACGGTGCCAGGCTGGTGGCCCGGGCCTGGACGGACCCTGACTTTCGTACCCTGTTGCTCGACGACGCGGAACAGGCACTGCGACAGGAAGGTCTGGGTGGCCTGCTGGCGCCCGACGAGCACCTGCGGGTGGTGGAGAACACGGCCGAGGTCCACAACGTCGTGGTGTGCACGCTGTGTTCGTGCTACCCGCTGCTTCTTCTGGGCCCCTCGCCGAGTTGGTACCGCAGCGATGCCTACCGCTCCCGGGTCGTACGCGATCCGCGCGGCGTACTGGCCGAGTTCGGCTTCCGTCCGCCGGACAACGTGACCATCCGGGTGTGGGACGCCACTGCGGAGGCCCGGTACATGGTGCTGCCACGTCGCCCGGACGGCACCCAGCACCTGGACGAGGAGGCGCTGCGTGCCCTCATCACCCGCTCCGGCCTCATCGGTACCGCTCCCGTGTAACCGTGCGGCGCACGGGGCGAAGAAGTGCGGTGGGGGGGGGGGGGGGGGGGGGGGGGGGGGGGGGGGGGGGGGGGGGGGGGGGGGGGGGGGGGGGGGGGGGGGGGGGGGGGGGGGGGGGGGGGG
>NZ_JBVJVY010000048.1:0-52082 GCF_055603265.1 Streptomyces sp. NPDC037288 | reverse complement strand
GATGGTACTGCAGGGGGGACCCTGTGGGAGAGTAGGACACCGCCGAACAAATCTTGAGAAAGGCCCACGCCATCCGGCGTGGGCCTTTCTGCGTTTAAGCTCGACTGCATGCGCTATGACCTGGTCATCTTCGACAACGACGGGGTGCTCGTCGACAGTGAGCCCATTTCCAATCGGCTACTGGCCGCCCACCTGACCGAGTTGGGGCACCCCACCTCGTACGAGGACTCCATCCGGGACTACATGGGATCGGCCATGCACCGGATCCATGAACTGGTGCTGGAGCGGACCGGGCAGCGGCTGCCGGACGACTTCGACGACGTCTTCCACGCGCGGGTGTTCGCCGCGTTCGAGCGGGAGTTGGAGCCTGTGGCCGGCGTCGAGGGCGTACTGGAGAAGCTGGCCGCGGACGGGGTGCCGTACTGCGTGGCCTCCTCCGGGAGTCATGCGCGGATCCGCGTCGGGCATCGGACGACCGGGCTCGACCGGTGGTTCGCGCAGGGCCGCATCTTCAGCTCCGAGGACGTGGGACGGGGGAAGCCGGCGCCCGATCTGTTCCTGTACGCGGCGGAGCGGATGGGCGTGGCTCCGGAACGGTGCCTGGTCATAGAGGACTCTCCGCTGGGCGTGCAGGCGGCCGTGGCGGCCGGGATGGACGTCTTCGGGTTCACCGCGATGACGCCCGCGGCGAGGCTGGCCGGGGCCGATCAACTTTTCTCGTCCATGGGAGAATTGGCTGACCTGCTGGTCTGACCTGAGCCATCGGGCCGGACCTGACAATTGTCATGCGGACGTCCGGACGATCGTTTCTACTGGCGGACCCCTGCGGGGGCGAAGCTAAGAGCATGACGAAGAACACGGGGGCCCAGGGCCGGACCGAGCAGCACAAGCAGAACCCGAGCGTGCTGGACAACTTCATTCCGCTGGTCGTGGACGTGGCGGTGCCGCTCGGCTCGTACTACCTGTTCAAGGACGCCTTCGGGATGAGCACCTTCGCCGCGCTCGCCTGGAGCAGCGTGGTGCCGGCGGCGCGGACCGTGTGGAGCCTGGTGAAGGAGCGGAAGGCGAACGGACTCGCCGGGCTGATCCTGGCCGTCAACGTCGTCTCCCTGCTGCTGACCTTCGTCTCCGGTGACCCGCGGCTGATGCTCGCCAAGGACGGAGCGGTCAGCAGCACCGTCGCGTTCGGGATCCTGCTCTCGGTGCGGCTGGGCAGGCCGATGATGACCGCGGGTCTGAAGCCCTTCCTCGTCAAGGGGGACGCGGCCAAGGAGGCCGCCTGGGCCCGGCTGACGTCCGGGGTGGCGGCCCGGTCCGCGGAGTTCCTGCGCAAGGAGCGGGCCTACTCCGTCGTCTGGGGCCTGGCGCTGCTCGCCGAGTGTGTCGCGCGGGTCGTGGGTGCCTACACCGTTCCCGTGGACACCATGGTCTGGCTGGGCACCGTCTTCCTGGTCGGCGCGATCGGGATCGGCGTGGTCGTCGGCGGTGGACTGGCCATCGAGCCGATGGAGAAGATGCTGAAGGCCGAGACGGAGTCCGGAGCCGAGGCCGGCGAGGCCGCGGCCACCGCGCCCGCCGCCGCCTGAGCCGCTCGACCCACCAGGTAAAGCTGAAGGAAATTCATCTTTGGCTGGATCTACCCACAGGTAGTCCGGGGCCCTACGCTCGCCGCCATGACTGATGTGCTGCGGCGCGGTAGGGCCTCGCTGGCGTTCAGCTTCTTCGCCCAAGGCGCGACCTTCGCCCTGCTGGTGACGCGCATCCCGGCCGTCCAGGACCGGTACGGCATCTCGGACGCGTTGCTGCCGGCCTTCCTGGCCGCGGTGCCGGTCCTCGCCGGTGTCGGCAGCGTGACCACCGAGCAACTGGTGAAGCGGATACGGCCCAGCCGGCTGCTGCGCTGGTCCCAGCCGCTGGTGCTGCTGGCGCTGCTGGGTGCCGGGGCGGGTGGGCGGATCGTGGACCTGGCGGTGGCGCTGGGCGCGTTCGGGCTGGCGGTGGGGGCGTTGGACGCCTCCATGAACATGCTCGGGGTGAGCCTGCAGCGGTCGTACGGGCGCAGCATCATGCTCAGCTTCCATGCCGCGTACAGCCTGGGCGGGATCCTCGGCGCCTCGCTGGCGTGGGTCGGGGCGCACTGGCATCTCGCGCTGTGGGTGTCGTACCTGCCGGTGGTGGCCGTGCTGCTGCCGGCGACGCTCCTGGGGAGCCGGTGGTACGTCGACGGGGACGCGACGCCTTCGGCGGAACACGGCGCCCAGGGCGGGGGTGTCGTCTTCAAGCTGCTGCTGCCGTTGTGCCTGGTGATGACCTTCGCCTACATCGGGGACTCGACCGTCTCCAACTGGAGCGCGAAGTATCTGAAGGACGTGCTGGGGAGTTCGGAGCAGCTGGCGACCGTGCCGTACAACGTGTACATGGTGACCACCCTCCTGGGGCGGGCCATCGGGGACTTCGGGGTGCGGCGGTTCGGGGCGGTGGCGGTCGTACGGCTCGGGACGCTGGTGGCGGCCGGCGGGTTCGCGGTGGTGGCGTCGGCGCCAGGGGCGTGGGCCGGGATGCTCGGGTTCACGCTGCTGGGTCTGGGACTGTGCGTGCTGGTGCCGCAGACGTTCGCGGCGGCCGGGCGGCTCGCTTTTGAGAATCACGGCTCAGGGTCTTCGGATGCGGCCATCGCGCGGCTGAATATTTTCAATTACGTGGGCTTTCTGGTCGGTTCGCCGTTGGTGGGGGCGCTGGGCGAGGCGTGGAGCTATCGCGGCGCCATGCTCGTGCCGATGGTGTTGGTGCTGGTGACGCTGGTGTACGCCAGGTCGTTCGCCGCTCAACCGGACCGATACGGTGGCGGGCATGAGCGGCCGCGCACAGCTGATGTGGGACGAGGCAGTAACGGGCTATGACTTCGGATCGGACCATCCGATGGATCCGGCCCGGCTGGCACTGACCCGGAAACTGGTGGGTGCCTTCGGGCTGGACCGGGAGATGGAGGTCGTCGCGGCCAAGCCCGCCGGGGAGTCGACGTTGCGGTTGGTGCACCGGCAGGACTACATCGACGCCGTGAAGGCCGCGTCGGCCGATCCGGCGGGGGCCGACGCGTCGTACGGGCTCGGAACTCTTGATGATCCTGCGTTCGCGGGGATGCACGAGGTGTCGGCGTTGATCGCCGGGCAGTCGGTCGGGGCGGCGGAGGCGGTGTGGCGGGGGGACGCGGAGCACGCCGTGAACTTCGCGGGCGGGCTGCACCATGCGATGCCCGGGGGTGCGTCGGGGTTCTGCGTGTACAACGACGCGTCGCTGGCCATCGCGCGTTTGCTGGAGCTGGGGGCCGAGCGGGTCGCGTACGTGGACGTCGACGTGCATCACGGGGACGGGGTGCAGGCGGCGTTCTGGGAGGATCCGCGGGTTCTGACGATCTCGTTGCACGAGCATCCTCGTACGTTGTTCCCGGGGACCGGATGGCCGCAGGAGACCGGGGCCGGGGCGGGGGAGGGGGCCGCGGTGAACGTGGCGCTGCCGGCGGGGACCGGGGACGCGGGATGGGTGCGGGCGTTCCACGCGGTGGTGCCGGAGCTGCTCGCGGAGTTCCGTCCGCAGGTGCTGGTGTCGCAGCACGGGGCCGATACGCACTTCGAGGACCCGCTGGCGCATCTCGCCGTGTCGCTGGACGCGCAGCGGGCCGTGCAGGTGGCGTGCCATGAGCTGGCGCACGAGTACGCCGGGGGGAAGTGGGTCGCTCTGGGGGGCGGCGGGTATGCGGTGGTGGATGTCGTGCCGCGGTCGTGGACGCACCTGGTCGCGATCGCTGCGGGGAGGCCGGTGGCGCCGGAGACGGTGATTCCCGAGGAGTGGCGGCGGGAGGTGTTCGCCCGGACCCGGCAGTTGGGGCCGCAGCGGATGACCGATGGGCGGTGGCCGGTGAGTTGGGCGTCGTGGGAGTCGGGTTACGACCCTGCGGATCGGGTTGATCAGGCGGTACGGGCCACTCGTCGGGCGGTGTTTCCCCTGCGGGGGCTTCTTCCCTGAACCGGCCGGGGGCTCCGTCTCCTGGCCCGTCGTTACGCCAACCGTGCGCACTTCCCCCGTTCCGGTCCCGGTTGCGCTGCCCATGCGTCACCATCGCAACCGTGTTGACCAGCGGAGCTCTGCGTGCGCATCTGCTGGCTGTTCGGCTTGCCGGGGAGGTCGGGACGTCCCGGGAGGACAGTCTGCGGAGTTATCGGCTGTTCGCCGCCCGGGACCCGCGGGTGCTGATCGGGATCGATCCCGAAGGGGCCTGGGGGCAGCGGGACGTGCTGGAGCTCATGGCGGAGAGGTGCGGGGTTTCGGCCGATCCCCGGCACACTTCCGGCCGGGATGTGATCGATCCCGAGCGGACGCTGGCCGCGCTGGACGCTTTCGCGGGGCGGATCGGGGAGGCTGCCCGGCGGGGTGCGCCCGTGCTGTTCGGGACCGGGCATCCGCACCGGCTGCTCGGGTTCTACGCCGGCCTGGCGGACGCGCTCTCGGCGGCGGGGTGTGACGTGCTCACCCCTGCGCAGGGTCGCTGTGTCGACATATTGACCCGGTTCGGCCTACGTACGTGTGCGGTCGACTACGCGCGAGGTGTCGGGTTGGTGCGGGAAACCGTCGGTGGGCGCCCCGGTTGTGAGCCGGGCGTGCACTGTCATTCGCCGCTGCCGGTTCGGGTCGTGCTGGAGGCCGCGGCGGAAGGTGGTGGGCCGTTGCCCGAGTTGGTCGTCGGGGATCACGGATGGGTCTGCGGTGCAGGTCAGCTGGGGTTCGAGGCCATCGGTCTGGCCGACACCGACGATCCGGCACTGTTCGTGGGGGAGGCGGAGGGGCGCGTGTCCGTCGTCGTTCCGGTTGATGACGCGGTGCCGTCTGATCACTACCGGCCGCTCACCCGCTACGTACTCAAACGAGCGTGTCTGTCACAGTAGGCCTGCGATGGGTGCACCTCTTCCCCACTTGCATCACCCGCCCCTACATTGGGGAGTGAGCACGCAACGACGAAGAGTCACCGGAAGGGGAAGCCGGTGGCCGTCGAGTGCGGAAGGTTCAGGTGTGTCATGGCTGCAGCTGGCGAGAGGCCTCTGAACGAGGTTCAGTTCCTTACCGTGGCGGAGGTCGCCTCGGTGATGCGAGTGTCGAAGATGACCGTGTACCGCCTGGTGCACAGCGGTCATCTGCCCGCGATCCGGGTGGGGAGGTCCTTCCGCGTCCCGGAACAAGCGGTACACGAGTACCTCCGTGACAGCTATGTGGGGGTGGAGACTGCCTGACGGCTACCCCGGGCAACCCGGGGACACCCCCTCGATTACGACCTGGGCGCTCGGTTGGGTAGGCTAGCCCCTCGTAGGTCGTGTGGGCCCATGGCGCCCAAACAACCGAGTGATGAGAAGTGAGCGAGGGTAGTCGTGGGCTCTGTTATCAAGAAGCGGCGCAAGCGGATGGCCAAGAAGAAGCACCGCAAGCTGCTCAAGCGCACGCGCGTTCAGCGTCGCAACAAGAAGTAAGCGACGCGCGAGAGCGTGTCAGCGTGTACCTGTGGCCTCCCGCCAGCACTGGTGGGGGGCCACAGGCATATCCGGGGAACCCGGAAGTTCCGATGAGTGAATTTCCGTCACTTCCTGCATCGGGCGGTCATCACAGCGCAACATCGACCCGCTAGGTTGGCCGTACGCATCACGTACGAAGGAAGGCGCTGATCTTGGGGAAGGTCGTGCTCGTCACCGGAGTGGCCCGGCAACTGGGCGGCCGCTTCGTACGGCGGATCCAGCGGGATCCCGATGTCGACCGGGTGATCGCCGTGGACGCGGTGCCGCCGGCGCACCATCTGGGCGGGGCGGACTTCATCCAGGCCGACATCCGGCAGCCGACGATCGCCCGGGTGCTCGCCGAGACGGGCGCCGACACGGTCGTCCACATGGATGTGACGGGCACGGCGCTGGGCAGCGGCAGCCGGGCCACCGTCAAGGAGACCAACGTCATCGGCACCATGCAGCTGCTCGGTGCCTGCCAGAAGTCGCCGACGGTGAAGCGGCTGGTGGTGAAGTCCAGCACGAACGTGTACGGATCGGCGCCGCGTGATCCGGCCGTGTTCACCGAGACGACTCCGCCGAAGTCGCTGCCCAGCGGTGGCTTCGCGAAGGACACGGTCGAGGTCGAGGGGTACGTGCGCGGGTTCGCCCGGCGGCGGCCGGACGTCGCCGTGTGCGTGCTGCGGTTCGCCAACATCCTCGGGCCGGCCGCGGACACCCCGCTCGCCTCCTACTTCGCACTGCCCGTCCTGCCGACCGTGTTCGGCTACGACCCGCGACTGCAGTTCGTGCACGAGGACGACGTCGTCGAGGTGCTCAGGATCGCGTCGCACGACCCGCGCCGGGGCACCCTCAACAGCGGCACCTTCAACATCGCCGGGGACGGCGTGCTGCTGCTGTCGCAGTGCTCCCGGCGGCTCGGGCGGCCGACCGTGCCACTGCTGCTGCCGGCGGTCACCTGGGCGGGTTCGCTGGTGCGTACGCTGGGGATGACGGACTTCTCGCCGGAGCAGATCCGGCTGCTCACGCACGGGCGGGTGGTGGACACGGTCCAGATGCGCGACACCCTGGGCTTCACCCCCAGGTACACGACGGCGGAGACGTTCGCGGACTTCGCACGCGGCCAGGGCCCCGGGCTGGTGCCGCCGGAGGCCCTCGCGGGGGCCGTCGACCGGATCGCCGGGCTGGCCGCGCGGGCCGGCGGCCGGCCTACCACGCACAGCGCCAACTGAGGAGAGCGGCAACGATGGCGGACGCCAAGGTCATTCCGTTCGACGACGACCGGTCCCGTGGGAGCGCGGCGCAGCGCCCGGCGCGGCGCCGGGGCACGGGCAGCCGGCGCGGCGCCCTCGGTGAGATGGGTGAGGTCCAGTCTCTGCCGGGCCGGGCAGGGGCCCGGGAAGATGGGCGTGTGAGCCGTGAGCAGGAGCCGGTGGAGCGATCGGGTGCCGACGGGCCCGGCGGCGGCCTGGAGCGGCGTGTGGCGGCCGGACTGGCCTTTCTGCGGCGCCGGCTGACCGGGGACTACGACGTCGACGACTTCGGTTACGACGAGGAGCTGACCGACCAGGTCCTGATGTCGCTGCTGCGGCCGGTGTACGAGAAGTACTTCCGGGTCGAGGTGAAGGGCATCGAGAACGTCCCGGCGAAGGGCGGGGCGCTGATCGTCGCCAACCACTCCGGGACGCTGCCGCTGGACGGGCTGATGATGCAGGTCGCCGTGCACGACCACCATCCGGCCGACCGTCACCTGCGGCTGCTGGCGGCGGACTTGGTGTTCGTGCTGCCGGTGGTCAACGAGCTGGCCCGCAAGCTGGGGCACACCCTGGCGTGCGCGGAGGACGCCGAGCGGCTGCTGGCGCAGGGCGAGCTGGTCGGGGTGATGCCGGAGGGCTTCAAGGGCATCGGGAAACCTTTCAGCGAGCGGTACAAGCTCCAGCGCTTCGGCCGCGGCGGTTTCGTGTCGACCGCGCTGCGGCAGGGCGCACCGATCATTCCCTGCTCGATCGTCGGGGCGGAGGAGATCTACCCGATGATCGGCAACGCGAAGACGCTGGCGCGGCTGCTGGGCTTCCCGTACTTCCCGCTGACCCCGACCTTCCCCTGGCTCGGCCCGCTGGGCGCGATCCCGTTGCCGACGAAGTGGACCATCCAGTTCGGTGAGCCGATCCCGACGGACGGGTATCCGCCGGAGGCGGCCGAGGACCCGATGCTGATGTTCAACCTGACCGACCAGGTGCGGGAGCAGATCCAGCACACGCTGTACAAGCTCTTGGTGCAGCGGCGGTCGGTGTTCTTCTGACGCCGGTGTTCTGCTGACACCGGCCCGGTACGACGACGGGGGCGCCCTGCTCGGACAGGGCGCCCCCGCCGTCGTAGCCGTAACCGGGGCTAGTGCGTTTCCTCGCCCTCGATGCCCAGGCCGGGCAGGAGGCCCGGGAGGAGCGGGGGAAGGGTGACGTCCGGTGCGCTCGTCGGGGGCTTGCTGGTGGACGGCGCGCTGCTGCCGGGGCCGAGCTTCGGCGGCTCCAGCAGGCCGCCCGTGTTTCCGCCGATGAGGCCCTCGCCGCCGTTGCCGGTCGCCGAGCCGCTCGGGTCCTTGGTGCTCCCGCGCTTGCCGGAGGACGGGGTGTGGCCGGAGGAGCTCGGCGCGGTCGGCCGGTGGCCGCCGGAGGAACCGGTGGGTGCCGAGCCGGAGCCCTGCCGCTTCTCGCTGCTGCTCGGGGAGGGCGACTGCGGGAGCAGGGACTGCAGCGGGGCGACCTCTTGGTCTATGGCGTCGAACACCGACGACACCTGCTCTTTGACGTCCCCGAGCTGCACGGGCAGCCTGTCCCTGAGCGCGCTCCAGGCCTCGCGGTGCGACCGGGAGAACGCGGACAGGGCCTGGATCGGGCCGAGGGAGCCGGGGTCGGCCTCATAGGCCTCGTGGAGCAGGCGGTGGCCCTCGGTGACGTCATGCTGCATGCCGGAGAGGGTGCGTCGGATCTCGCCGATGGACTCGTGGTCGAGCTGGCCGCCGCGACCGCGCTCCATCAGCCGACGGGCCTCGCTGAGCCGCGTGGAGGCCTGGTCGAGGTAGGTCTGGCCGCGCTGGTCGTCGCCGTCGGTCAGGTAGTTGAGCTTGAAGTCCTCCATGCCGCGTTTCAGGCCGTACAGCGAGTCGCCGGGCAGGGCGTCGGAGCTCGCGGCGGCGACCCCGCCGAAGGCCCCGGCGGCCACGCCGACGCTGAGCCCGCCCGCGGCGAGCCCCTTGGTCAGCCGCGAACGCGGGCGGAGTTTGCCCAGGGGGCTCGCCCGGTGCGCGCCTTTCTGTCTGGGTACCGACGCGTCCGCCGCCCCGGCGCCCTCCTGGAGCATGGCCTCCATCGCGGCCACCAGCTGGGCGCGCTGCACGACCTTGACCTCGGGGTCGAGCTGCGGCCTGGGCAGCGCGCCGAGGTCCGCAGCGAGGGCCAGCAGCTCGCCCCGCTCGGATTGTTCCTCCGCGGTCGGCGGGCATCCCGCCGGGCTTACGGACTGCTCGGCCGCCGTGTCCCGGTCGGACTGCTCCTCCAGGGCCTGGGCGAAGGCGCTCGCCCGCCGGTGGGCCGATACGTTCGCGATCACTGGCGGCACCTCCTCTCGTCATGACGGTCGACTCCCCAGGGGGTCCTGAGGGTTGCACGCCGCGACCACTTCCACACGATCGAGTGATCAGGGTCGGCCAAGACGTGACCGCAGGGAGCCTGTATCCCGCACAACGACTGGCGCGGCACTTGGGTTACGGACGGCGGATGACCGGATCGGAAAGGCAACCGGCCTTCACGGAGCGTGAGTTGAGTGTCGCGGTGGGTGTCGGGTGCGGGCTGCGGCTCAGCGCGCGTCGTCCGGCAGAAGCCGGGCCAGGGTGCGTACGGCGCGGTACTGGAGGGTCTTGATGGCGCCCTCGTTCTTGCCCATGACGCGGGCGGTCTCGGCGACCGAGAGCCCCTGGAGGAAGCGGAGCGTGACGCACTCCTGCTGCTGTGGGTTGAGCCGGCGTACGGCGTCCAGCAGCGCGGCGTTCGACAGGGACTCCAGGACGGAGTCCTCCGGGGAGCGTTCGACCTCGTTGGCGTCGAGCATCTCGCCGGTGGTGACCTCCAGCCGGAAGCGGCTCGACTTGAAGTGGTCGGCGACGAGGTTACGGGCGATCGTCACCAGCCAGGCGCCGAAGTCCCGGCCCTGCCAGGTGAAGGTGCCGATCCTCCTGAGCGCTCGCAGAAAGGTCTCGCTGGTGAGGTCCTCGGCGGTGGCCCGGCCGCCGACGCGGTAGTAGATGTACCGGTACACCGTGTCGCTGTACTGGTCGTACAGCCGGCCGAAGGCCTCGGCCTCACCCGCCTGGGCGCGCTCGACCAGGTCCATCATCCGGGCGCTGTCGCTGTCGGCGGCCGGGCGGCGGGCGGTGGTGGCGGAGCCGGCGGAGCGCCCTCGTCTGCCGACCGCGGCGCCGCCGTCGGCCAGTGCGTAGCACGGGCCGACGGGCGCGGCGGCGGCGAAGGCGGGGACGGCGTACGCGGTGGGGACGAGGCCGCGCAGCGTCTCTTTGATCGTTGCGCGCAGCGTAGCCAGGCCCGAGGCGTCAACCCCGACGTGTGGGTACACGGGACTCCCAGAGGCAGAGCTTCCATCACGTGCAGTGCGGGACCGTTCACCCGTCGTAGCGACGGAGGGGTACCGGTTTGCGTCTGAGGAGAATAACGCTTCGTGCAGGCACTGCTACACCGAGTTGCTCAAATCATCGATTGCGTCGCTTCTCTTACCGATTGACGCCGCATCAAGTGCCGTAGATTGACCGCTTGTTGATCGAAAAGCGCCCGGTTTCGGCAAGGTACGGGGCGTGTTGAAATGGCCGCGGCATAATCCGTGCGGCGTGGGGCGTGCCGGAGACAGGGGGGCACTGCAGCTCCCCGGGGGCGCGGGGAACTGCGCGAGCAACCACGAGGACCCGCAGCGGCGGCGACACGCAGTCCTGCGGCGATGTTCCGCGTCGACCCCGGGCTATCGGCGCCGGCGGCTCAGGGCGATCGCCGCCGCAGTGCCACCGGCAACCGCGCCGACGCCGGCCGCCGCCGGGATGCCCACCTTCGCGGCCTTCCGCCCCGTGCGGTAGTCCCGCAGGCGCCAGTCCTTGTCGCGGGCGTGTCTGCGCAGCTTGGCGTCGGGGTTGATGGCGTAGGGGTGGCCGACCAGGGACAGCATCGGGATGTCGTTGTGGCTGTCGCTGTAGGCCGCGCAGCGGGAGAGGTCCAGGCCCTCCGCCGCGGCCAGGGCGCGGACCGCCTCCGCCTTCGCGGGGCCGTGGAGGGGCTCGCCGACCAGCTTGCCGGTGTAGACGCCGCCCACCGACTCGGCCACCGTGCCGAGGGCGCCCGTGAGGCCCAGGCGGCGGGCGATCACCTGGGCGATCTCCACCGGCGCCGCCGTGACGAGCCACACCTTCTGGCCGGCGTCCAGGTGGGCCTGGGCCAGGGCGCGGGTGCCGGGCCAGATGCGGTCGGCCATGTACTCGTCGTAGATCTCCTCGCCGATCGATGCGAGCTCGGCGACGCGGTGGCCCTTGACGATCGACAGCGCCGAGTCCCGGGCGTCCTGCATGTGCTCGGGGTCCTCCACGCCGGCCAGCCGGAACCACGCCTGCTGCCAGGCGAACCTGGCCAGGTCACGGGTCTCGAAGAACTTCCGCTTGTACAGACCCCGGCCGAAGTGGAACAGCGCGGCGCCCTGCATCACGGTGTTGTCGAGGTCGAAGAAGGCAGCCGCCTTGTCGTCGCCGATCACCGGGAACTCCGGTTCCTCCTCGGCGACCTGCGGGGCTTCCTGCGCTTCCTGGGAGGACTTGCGGGCAGCCTCCGCCGAGGCCTCGCCTGCCAACACGCTGCGCGCCGTGGCGGAGCGCCTACGAGGAGTGAGCCATCCGAGAGCGGCCATGTCGTGAGCATAGCCAGTTTGTTCGGTGCTTCCGTCAGGCGAGAGGTTGGAAGCGCGTGAACTCTCCGCGACCGGTCCGTTAAACGCCACGGGGCCGCTGGGCGGGCGCGCGCCCAGCGGCCCCCCGCGCGCGGGGGAGGCGGTCGGCGGGCGGCGCGGGAGAATGGCCGGTATGAGTCCCCTTTTCCGGCGCAAGGCCGATCCCCGCGAGCGGCTCGTCACGCTGATCCGCAAGCCCGGCTGTCATCTGTGCGACGACGCCGAGCTCGTCGTCGACAAGGTCTGCGGCGAACTCGGCGTGTCCTGGGAGCAGAAGGACATCACCGAGGACCCCGCGCTGCACGACCGGTACTGGGAGCAGATCCCGGTCGTGCTGATCGACGGTGAACAGCACACCTTCTGGCGCGTGAACGAGGAGCGACTGCGCCGGGCACTGACCGACTAGTACAAACTGGTCCGGAAAGTCGCTTAGGATCAACGGCGGTTTGATCTCGGGGGCGGGATTCGTGAGGAGAGTGTGCGGTTTTGCCCCCAGTAACGAAGGAACGTCGGTGCGTATGTGCCGGTTCCCGGCGAGGGCGCACCGGTTGCGTGACCCCGGTCACTTCTGCCGGGCAAATCGGACACCATCTTTGTGCACGCGTTCACAAAGACATAGCCTGCTGTCGACGGGGCGGTCTGGGGACGTATGACCGCCCGCAGCCCCGCTCTACCCGCAGGAGCACCGTGGCAACTGGCCGATCACACCGACCGGCGACCCGTAGCCGAGGGATCCCCGAGGCCACCGTCGCCAGGCTTCCGCTGTACCTCCGAGCCCTGACCGCGCTGTCGGAGCGCTCGGTACCCACGGTCTCCTCCGAGGAGCTGGCCGCGGCGGCGGGGGTCAACTCCGCCAAGCTGCGCAAGGACTTCTCGTACCTGGGCTCCTACGGAACGCGCGGTGTCGGCTACGACGTGGAGTATCTCGTCTACCAGATCTCCCGTGAACTCGGCCTGACCCAGGACTGGCCGGTTGTCATCGTCGGTATCGGTAACCTCGGCGCCGCCCTGGCCAACTACGGCGGGTTCGCCTCCCGTGGTTTCCGGGTCGCGGCCCTCATCGACGCCGATCCCGCAATGGCCGGAAAGCCTGTCGCCGGCATCCCGGTCCAGCACACGGACGACCTCGAGAAGATCATCAAGGACAACGGGGTCTCCATCGGCGTCATCGCCACCCCCGCCGGTGCCGCCCAGCAGGTCTGCGACCGGCTCGTGGCCGCCGGGGTCACCTCCATCCTGAACTTCGCGCCGACCGTGCTGTCCGTCCCGGACGGCGTCGACGTGCGCAAGGTCGACCTCTCGATCGAACTCCAGATCCTCGCCTTCCACGAGCAGCGCAAGGCCGGCGAGGAGACCGCCGCGGGCGACGGCGCGCTGCCCGCCACCGCTCCTCGCGGCGTGTCCGCCGACGCTTCCGCCGACCAGGGGCCCGACGGGGACGTACCCGCCGTGATGCCGGCATGAGTCTCCTCGTCGTCGGGCTGAGCCACCGCAGCGCGCCGGTCAGTGTGCTGGAGCGGGCCGCGCTGAGCGCGGACGCCCAGACCAAGCTGCTGCAGGACACGGTCGCCGCCGAGCCGGCCACCGAGGCCGCGGTGCTCGCCACCTGCAACCGCATCGAGCTGTACGCCGACGTGGACAAGTTCCACGCCGGTGTCGCCGAGCTGTCCACGCTGCTCGCCCAGCACAGCGGTGTCGGCCTGGAGGAACTGACCCCCTATCTCTACGTCCACTACGAGGACCGGGCCGTCCACCACCTGTTCTCGGTGGCCTGCGGCCTGGACTCCATGGTCGTCGGCGAGGGGCAGATCCTCGGGCAGATCAAGGACGCGCTGGCCAGGGCGCAGGAGCTGCACACCGCCGGACGGCTGCTGAACGACCTGTTCCAGCAGGCCCTGCGGGTGGGCAAGCGCGCCCACTCCGAGACCGGCATCGACCGCGCCGGCCAGTCCCTGGTCACCTTCGGTCTGGAGCAGCTGGCCGTCGGTGCCGCGGTGCCCGCGTGGGCCGAGGGCAAGAAGGCGCTGGTCATCGGCGCCGGGTCGATGTCCTCGCTGGCCGCGGCCACGCTCGCGCGGGCCGGGATCGCCGAGGTCGTCGTCGCCAACCGCACCTTCGAGCGCGCCGAGCGGCTCGCGCAGATCCTCACGGAGGCCGAGGACAGCACGGCGACCGCCCGCGCGGTGCCGATGGATGCCATACCGGGCGAGCTGACACGTGCCGACGTCATCGTCTCCTGTACCGGGGCGACGGGCCTGGTGCTCACGGCGGAGGCGGTCGCCCAGGCGGTCGAGGGCCGCACCGGGGCCCCCGTCGCCGAGATCGCCGGCAGCGGTCGTACGGCCCAGGACGGCAGCGCTCGTACGGCCCCCAAGGCCACCGTCACCCCGCTGCCGCCCACCAGCGTCGGCACCGACGAGAACTGCCCGCTGGACCTGGCCGCCGTACAGCCCGGTTTCTCCGTCATGGGGGAGGCCGCCGTCGCCGGCATGGACGCGGCCACCCTGGAGCAGCACGCGGCCTGGGCGGCGGGCGGCACGGTGGACCGCCGGGACCGGCGTACACCCGAGGCGGACGCCGAGCTGATCACCGCGCTCGCCGCCACCGTCGCGACCGTGGGCCGGATCCCCGAGCGGCGCAAGCCCGAGCCGGTCGCCGAGCGTCCGGCGCCCTCCCTCTTCCTCCTCGACCTGGCGATGCCCCGCGACATCGACGCGGCCGTGCACCGGCTGGCCGGGGTACGGCTGATCGACATCGAGTCGCTGGCGGAAGCTTCCGCCGACGCGCCGATGGCGGCCGACGTGGACCTGGTCCGGCGTATCGTCTCCGACGAGGTCGCGGCCTTCGGCGCGGCACAGCGGGCGGCGCACATCACGCCGACCGTGGTCGCGCTGCGCAGCATGGCCGCCGACGTCGTCGCCGGTGAGATCGCGCGGCTCGACGGCCGCCTGCCCGACCTGGACGAACGCCAGCGCGGCGAGATCCGCCAGGCCGTGCACCGGGTCGTCGACAAGCTGCTGCACGCGCCGACCGTACGGGTCAAGCAGCTCGCGGCCGAGCCCGGCGGCGCCGGGTACGCGGACGCGCTGCGCACCCTGTTCGACCTCGACCCCGAGACGGTCGCCTCCGTCTCCCGGGCCGGGGACAGCACAGACGAGAAGGACCGACCGGCATGAGTGACAAGGCTTTGAGACTGGGGACCAGGCGGAGCAAGCTCGCCATGGCCCAGTCCGGGCAGGTGGCAGAGGCCGTCCGCCAGGTGACCGGGCGGCCCGTCGAGCTGGTCGAGATCACCACGTACGGCGACATCTCCCGGGAGCACCTGGCGCAGATCGGCGGCACCGGCGTGTTCGTCACGGCGCTGCGCGACGCGCTGCTCAAGGGCGAGGTCGACTTCGCGGTTCATTCGCTCAAGGACCTGCCCACCGCGCAGCCCGAGGAGCTGGTCCTGGCCGCCATCCCGGTGCGCGAGGACCCGCGCGACGTGATCGTCGCCCGGGACGCGCTGAAGTTCACGGACCTGCCGCGCGGGGCGCGCATCGGCACCGGCGCGCCGCGCCGCATGGCGCAGCTGAACGCGTACGCCCGCGCCCACGGCCTGGACATAGAGACGGTCCCGATACGCGGCAACGTCGACACCCGCATCCGGTACGTCCAGGACGGCGAACTCGACGCGGTCGTCCTGGCCGCCGCCGGACTGAACCGGATCGGCCGGATCGACGAGGTGACCGACTTCCTGTCGGTCGACACGGTTTTGCCCGCCCCCGGCCAGGGGGCCCTGGCGATCGAGTGTGCCGCGGACCGCGCGGACCTGATCGCGGCGCTCGGTGAGCTCGACGACCCGTTCACGCGGGCCGCCGTGACCGCCGAACGATCACTGCTCGCCGCCCTGGAGGCCGGCTGCAGCGCCCCTGTGGGCGCGCTGGCCGACCTTCCCCCACTCTCGGCTCCGCTCGAGCGGGGGGACCCCCAGGCCGACGGGCAGATTGTCAAGGAAATGCGCCTGCGCGGCGTCGTCGGCACGACCGACGGCACCCGCATGGTGCAGCTGTCCACCACCGGTCCCGTGCCCGAGACGCACGACCAAGCGCTGGCGCTCGGTCGCGAACTCGCCACCGAGATGCTTGCGCAGGGCGCGGCCGGTCTGATGGGGGAGCGAGCACATTGAGCCCCACCGCCCTTCCTGCCGCCGGTCCTGAACACGGGCACGTCACCTTCCTCGGTGCCGGACCCGGAGATCCGGGACTGCTGACTCTGCGCGCCGTGGAGGCGCTGTCGAACGCGGACGTCCTGGTCGCCGAGCACGAGGTGCTCGACGTGATCCGGACGCACGCCCGACAGGGCGTCTCCGTGATCCAGACGGACGCAGACCCTTCTTCGGTCTCGCCGCCGGGCACGGGCACACCCCAGCTGACGGTCGTTGACGGCACGTCAACAGCCGCCGCTGTCCCGGCTGCTGCCCGGGATGCCGCTCATCTTGTCATGGAGGCCGCGCGGGGCGGCAGGCGGGTCGTCCGTGCGGTGTCCGGGGACCCGGGACTTGATACGTACGCGGCCGAGGAAATGCTCGCCTGCGCCGCCGCCGGAGTGCCCTTCGAGGTCGTACCGGGCGTGGCGGCGGCGGTCGGTGTGCCCGCGTACGCCGGTGTGCCGCTGCGGGACGCCGGGGGTGCGGACGTCCGGTTCGTGGACGCCCGTACGGCGTCGGAGCGCTGCTGGACCGAGGTCGGCGCGTCGGACGGCACGGTCGTCGTCTCCACGACCCTGGACTCGGTGGCCGCCGCGGCGGGTGAGCTGGTGACGGCGGGCCGCAAGCCGGACACCCCGCTGACGGTGACGATCGCCGGTACGACGACGCGGCAGCGCACCTGGACGGCGACGCTCGGCACGATCGCGCAGACCCTGAAGCAGGCGAAGGCGCTGCCGTCCCCCGACGGCGGCCGGCCGGTCATAGCCGTGGTCGGCGAGCGTTCCGCCGCCGCCCGGCGCGACCAGCTGTCGTGGTTCGAGTCCAAGCCGCTGTTCGGCTGGAAGGTGCTCGTGCCGCGCACGAAGGAGCAGGCGGCGTCGCTCTCCGACCAGCTGCGGTCCTACGGCGCGGTGCCGCACGAGGTCCCGACGATCGCGGTCGAGCCGCCGCGCACGCCCCAGCAGATGGAACGTGCCGTCAAGGGCCTGGTGACCGGCCGCTACGAGTGGATCGCCTTCACGTCGGTCAACGCGGTGAAGGCGGTACGGGAGAAGTTCGAGGAGTACGGCCTCGACGCCCGCGCGTTCGCGGGTATCAAGGTGGCCGCGGTGGGCGAGCAGACCGCGAAGGCGCTGGTGGCCTTCGGTGTGAAGCCGGACCTGGTGCCGAGCGGGGAGCAGTCGGCCGCCGGTCTGCTGGAGGACTGGCCGCCGTACGACCCGGTCTTCGACCCGATCGACCGCGTGTTCCTGCCCCGGGCCGACATCGCCACGGAGACGCTGGTCGCCGGGCTGATCGAGCTGGGCTGGGAGGTCGACGACGTCACGGCCTACCGGACCGTGCGGGCCTCGCCGCCCCCGGCGGAGACCCGGGAGGCGATCAAGGGCGGCGGCTTCGACGCGGTCCTGTTCACCTCGTCCTCGACGGTCCGGAACCTGGTGGGCATCGCGGGCAAGCCGCACAACGTGACGGTGATCGCGTGCATCGGCCCGGCCACGGCGAAGACGGCCGAGGAGCACGGGCTGCGGGTCGACGTCATGGCTCCGGAGCCGTCGGTGCACAAGCTGGCGGAGGCGCTGGCCGACTTCGGGATGAAGCGGCGGGCTGCCGCGCTGGAGGCGGGGGACCCGGTGACGCGGCCGAGCGAGCGGCGGCCGGGGGCGCGCCGGCGTCGTACGACCACCTGACGGCACACCTGCGGCCCGCACCCGACTCACGGGTGCGGGCCGCAGGCATGCGTCAGTGCCCGGAGGCGTACGCGGACGAAGGACTCCGCCCGCTGCTCGGGAGCTCGCGCGCGGTGAGCGCGACGGTCGCCGCCGTGGGCACGGCGAGGGCCGCCAGGCGCAGGTGAAGCTGCCGGTGGTGTCGAGGGGGAGACCGAGGGCGGGTCGTTGACGTCCGTGGTGTCCTCCAGCTCGTCCATCGTCATGTCGGGCGTGCTGGTGGCGGAGTTGACGAGGTCGTGGATCGCGGGCCGGCTGCCGGTCTGGGAGAAGGCGAACGCCCGTGGAACGCCGGGGAGGCGGGCGGGTCCCGGGATCGCCGGGGGAGCGCAAAAGCTTCGTACGACGCCGTCGCTGTGCCCGCTAACGCGGTGTCTGCGGGCCGCCTGTGAGCGATGCACCGGGCCGACACGGTGTTGGCAAAGGCGCGGGCCGGGCGGGCGTAGCGTAGACGGCATGACGAAGTACGGATCGTTTCCCGGTACGCGTCCCCGGCGGCTGCGGACCTCGCCCGTCATGCGCCGTATGGTCGCCGAGACGCGGCTGCACCCGGCCGACTTCATCCTCCCGGCGTTCGTCCGGGAGGGCGTGAGCGAGCCCGTGCCGATCGCCGCCATGCCCGGTGTCGTCCAGCACACCCGCGACAGCCTGAAGAAGGCGGCGGCGGAGGCCGTGGCGGCCGGGATCTCCGGGATCATGCTGTTCGGCGTGCCGGAGGAGGCCAAGAAGGACGCCCTGGGCACGGTCGGCACGGACCCGGACGGGATTCTGCAGGTCGCCCTTCGTGACGTCCGCTCCGAGGTCGGCGACGACCTGCTCGTCATGTCCGACCTGTGCCTGGACGAGTTCACCGACCACGGGCACTGCGGGGTCCTGGACGCCGAGGGCCGCGTCGACAACGACGCGACCCTGGAGCGGTACGCCGAGATGGCCCAGGTGCAGGCCGACGCCGGTGCGCACATCGTCGGGCCGAGCGGGATGATGGACGGTCAGATCGGCGTCGTCCGTGACGCGCTCGACCAGATCGGGCGCGAGGACGTGGCGATCCTCGCCTACACCGCCAAGTACTCCTCCGCCTTCTACGGCCCCTTCCGTGAGGCCGTGGCGTCGTCGCTGCAGGGCGACCGGAAGACGTACCAGCAGGACCCCGCCAACTGGCGCGAGTCCCTGCGGGAGCTGGAGCTGGACCTCGCCGAGGGCGCGGACATGGTGATGGTCAAGCCGGCCGGCCCCTACCTCGACATCCTCGCCCGGGTCGCGGACACGGTGGACGTGCCCGTCGCCGCCTACCAGATCTCCGGCGAGTACGCGATGGTCGAGGCCGCCGCGGAGAAGGGCTGGGTCGACCGCGACCGGGCCGTCCTCGAGACGCTGACCGGCATCAAGCGTGCCGGGGCGCGGAACATCCTCACCTACTGGGCGACCGAGGCGGCGCAGAAGCTGCGGCGGTTCGAGGGCGTCACCAGCTGAGCGCGTCCGACCTGTCCCGCTGCCAGTACGTCATGGCCAGCGTGGTGTCGTAGTACACGCCGTTCGCGGGCAGCGAGGGGTGCGCGGACGGCCCGCCGTCGGTGTCCGGCGTGCGGCCCAGGAAGAGCACCTCCAGCTTGTGGGCGGTGGTGCCGTTGTGACCGCTGCCGTCGGCCGCCGACAGCCGCACGCCCGCGTACCCCGACTCGCCCGGCGCCAAGGACACCACGGCCTGCGGCTCGCTGTCCTTCATCACCTTTGGCGCCCACTGCGCCTCGTCGAAGCGCGGGGTCGGCCAGTACAACAGGTCGCAGCGCCTGCCGCTGGTGTTCGTCGCGGTGAGCAGCAGGTGGTTGAGCGGGCGGGACACCGGGGTGGCGGTCACCTTGGTGTTCGAGCCGTTGCAGGGGTGGAGCGCGGCGGTGCGCGTGCCCGGCTTCGCCGCGGAGGTGCGGGCGGACAGGGCGGTGGCGTGCGACGCGGTGGCGGTGCCGGCGCCGGGCGTGGTGGTCCTGGCCGCCGCCGTGGGGGCCGTCGTCGGCTTCGGCCGGACAGCGCCCTCGTCCTTCGTGCCGGTTCCGCCGGCTCCGCACGCCGTGAGGGCGAGAGCGGTCAGGGCGGTACCGGTCGCGGCGTACAGACGGATATGGCGCATTCGCATGGCAAGTCCTCTTTCGGGCCGGGCCCGTTGGCGTGTTTGGATGACACACAGCCTGTGCGGCGTTTCGTCCCGGTGGCCAGGAGCTACGGAAGATCCGGGACGCTGGAACGGCTGCATCGGGGATGACCTGCGGAAACAATCCCTCCCTGGAACGCCGGGATGGGACATGGGGGTGGAGGAACGGTGGCGGACGGCATCACGGAGACCGGTTTCGCGGAATTACTGCGGGAGTTGAAGCACCGCTCCGGGCACAGCTACGGCACGCTCGCCAAGCGGCTCCACATGAGTACGTCGACGCTGCACTACGCCCCCGTGGAGCGTCTGGCCCGCCTGTGCAGGGCCACCCCCGGGGAACTCGTGGAGCTGCACCGCAGGTGGGTGCTGGCGGATGCGGTGCGGGGGCGGAAGCAACCGGTGCGGGAGGAGCCGGTCCCTGACGTCCCGGTGCCTGACGTCCCGGTGCGGGAGGAGCCGGCACCTGGTGAGGCGTCTGCCCAGGAGAGGGTGCCGGACGGTCGGACCCGCCGGCGTCCCCGGACCGTCCTCCTCGCCGCCCTCACCGTCACCGCCCTGTTCGGCACCGTGGCGCTCGCCCTCAGTCTCACCACCTCCTCCGGCGGCGCCGGGCACGACGGCAGGATCGCCGGATCCGCCGCGGGCATCCCCTCCGCAGGGCACCCGCCGCCGACGGCCGGTGCCGCGCACGGAACGGCATCCGCCCGCTCGGCCACCCCTTCCCCCGCCTCGTCCCCGGCCGCCGGCACGCCGTCCGGGGCCAGGCCCGGCACCGCGCACACCGGTCGTACGCCGGAGCGCGGTACGGCCGCCGCCCCGCCCCTCGCGGTCACCGCCCACCCCTACGCCTGGACGGACCCCTGCTCCCAGCACTACCTGGTCGACCGGGCCCCGGCCGACGTCTCCCCGCCCCCGCTGGAACAGGACGCGCCCGCCTGGGTGGCCGTGCACAAGGCGGTCCCGGCGAGGGAGCAGTACGTCACGTTCACCGTGCAGGGCACCGGCTCGGACACCGTCGTCCTGGACGGGCTTTCGGTGCGCATGGCGGGCCGGCGGGCGCCGCTCGCCTGGAACGACTACGCCATGGGCTACCCGGGCGTGGGCTGCGGCGGTGGCGTGCCGACCCGTTCCTTCACGATCGCCCTGGACGCCCTGCGCCCCGGGGTCGTACCGGAGTCCGGACACCGCGGCTTCCCGTTCAAGGTGAGCCGGTCGGACCCCGAGGTCTTCCACATCACGGCCGACGCCTCCGCGTACGACGTCAGCTGGTACCTGGAGCTGTCCTGGTCCAGCGGGACACGTCACGGCACGCTGCGGATCGACGACGGTGGCCGGCCGTTCCGCACCAGCGGAAACAACGGACGGCCCGCGTACGCCTTCCCGCTGGGCGGCGAGAAGTGGAAGCCGGCGGCGGACGCGGACGCGGGCTGAGCCCGACCCGGGCGACGACCGCCGGCGAGTCCGCCTCAGCCCGCGCGCCCGCCCGCTCGCACCCGAGCCGGCCCGGCTGCCGCCGTCAGTCCCACCAGAAGGTCCAGACGGGCTGTCCGACCAGTTCCTTCGCGTACGCGCGGAGGGTGTCCCGCTCGCCCTGGAGGACATTGTCCGGGCAGAACGCGAAGTGCTCCGCCGCCACCGCCTCGGCCTCCTCCTGCGTGGCCGGCGGGGCCGCGACGGACACGACGAGGGTGTCCAGACCGAGCGCCACGACCCGTATGCCGAAGCGGTCCTCCCAGGAGCGCAGCACCGCGCACATCCGGGCCACGTCGGCCTCGTAGTTCACCGGGCCGGTCCAGCCGATCGCCGCCGGGATGTCGGCGGACCGGCGGGCCGGGACCAGGGCGAGGTGCGCCTCCTCGACGCCCGGCTCCGGACGCCCGCCCAGCGCGTCGGCGACCTGCGCGGCGCGGGTGTCCGGGTCGGCGGAGAGAGCGGCGGCGGGCGCGAGCCCGGGCCACTCGTCCCCGAACGGCTCGATCTCCTCGGCTGTCTCGCCGTCCTCCGTCTCCTCCCACCAGTACTCCGCGAGGACGTCCTCGGCGTCGTGATCGCCCGGGTACGACGTCTCGCCGGGCAGCAGCACCCAGCCCTCCACGCCGTCCCCGGAGCCGCCGGCGTCCACGAGCACCGGCAGCAGACCGGCGCGGGCGGCCGGTGCCCCCAGCGCCTTCCAGGTGCCCGGCGCGGCCGGTTTCTCCGCGTACCACAGCAGAGGTTCGTGCCAGGAGCCGTCGTACGACATGCCGACGAGCCTGCCGGGCGGCAGTTGAAGCCCGAGGGAACGCCCGCTGGGGTCGGTGGCCAGTTCGGGCAGCGGATTGGGAAGAGTCGCCATGCCCGTGACTGTAAAGCCCGCCACTGACAACGCCGTTGACCGGCCTTACCGATGAACCGGCGCCCGCCGAAGTCTCTCTTACCAGGTGGTGCTGGGACGGGGACGGGTGACGGATTGACGGGTTGACGGGCGAGGGAAGGACGGAACGTGCGGATCGGGCGTTACCCGGTGCGGTGGCACATCGTGCTGCTCACCCTGTGGACGGCCGCCTGGTTCGTCGTGGCCGAACGCCACGCCGCCATCTCCTGGCACTACCTGACCGACGGCCGGCAACTCCTCTTCGGCCAGCGGCCGGGCGGCGGCCTCGCCCTCTACGCCAACCACCCCGAGCTGCAGATCGGCCCCGTCAGCTTCCTGACCGCCGGACTCTTCGCACCCTTCCCGGCCGACGTCGGCGAGAAACTGGCCGACGCGTTCATGTCGGGCCTCGGCCTGTACATGCTCGTCCTGGTCGGCCGCGCCGCCGCCGACCACAACCTCGGCACCGGCCTCAACCACAAACGCCTCCAGCAACGCGTCCTGATCGCCGGCGCGGCCTTCATCCCCATGTGGGTCGAGGTCTCGGTCCGCTTCGCCCACCTCGACGACGTCCTGGCCCTGTTCTTCACCACCCTCGCCGTCCGCGCCCTGGTCCGCGGCAACGCGCCGGCGGTGGGCGTGCTCCTGGCGCTGGCGGTCGACTCCAAACCCTGGGCGGTCGGTTTCCTGCCCTTGCTCCTGGCCCTGCCCCGCCCGTCCCGCCTGCGCGCGGCGGCCTGGACCTTCGGCCTGGTGGCGGTGGCCTGGCTCCCCTTCTACCTGACCCACCTGGACACCCTGCACGCGGCCCGTTTCACCATCCCCAACCAACCGGCGTCCTCACTGCGCTGGTTCGGCGCGCACGACCCGGTGACCCCGTGGTGGGACCGCCCCACCCAGATGGCCCTGGGCATGGTGCTGGGCGCACTCGCGGTACGCCGGAACCGCTGGCCGGCGGTCGTGTTCCTGGCCGCCGACGCGCGCATCCTCCTGGACCCGAGCGTGTACACGTACTACAACGCCTCGGTCCTCCTCGGCACCCTCATCTGGGACTCGATAGGCCAACGCCGGCTGGTCCCGTGGGTGAGCTGGATCGCGTTGATCTCCCTCTACGGCAGCGCCCTGCTGATCCCGTCGGACGCCGCCCAGGGGTTCATCCGCCTCGCCTTCGGGATCGGCTCGGCGGCGTACGTACTGTTCTGGCCCCAACGGGCGCCACGCGGGGGACGGGGCCGACGATCACGCCGTGACCCCGTCCAGGGAACCCTCATCAGCAACTGACTACACCAGCGTCGTGATGCAGAACGGGTGCCCGGCAGGGTCCAGCAGCACCCGCCACCGCTCCCCGCCAGGCTGGAACCCGGGCTTGCCGGCACCCAGTCCGAGCAGCCGCTTCTCCGCGATGTCCAGGTCGTCGACGCCCAGCTCGATGTGCGCCTGCTTCTCCTGCGCGGGGTCCGGCCAGGTGGGCGGGCGGTAGTCGGCGAGGCGGTTGAAGCCGAGGCCGGTCGCGCCCTCCTTGCCGAGCAGGACGAAGTCGTCGCTGGAGTAGAGGACGGACATGCCGAGCAACTCGCCGTAGAAGCGGGCCATTTCGGCGGGATCGGCGCAGTCGAAGGTGACGGCGGCGTAGCGGAAGGCGGGTGCGGAGGAGGTCTCTGTGGTCATGGAAGCGACGTTAGGGCATGACCAGGACAGTTCCGGTCCTGGTCACCTGGGAAAGGTGCCAGACTTGCCGCCGTGCTCAGCTCCTCCGCCCGCCTCCTACGGCTGCTGTCCCTGCTGTCCTCCCGCCCGTCCTGGACCTGCACCGAGCTGGCCGAGCGCATGGAGGTCACGGACCGTACGGTCCGCCGGGACGTGGCACGACTCCGGGACCTCGGCTACTCCGTCGACTCGGAGGCCGGCCCCTGGGGCGGATACCGCCTGCGTGCCGGGTCCCGGGTGCCGCCGCTGATCCTCGACGACGAGGAGGCGCTGGCGGTGGCGGTCGGCCTGCGCGAGGCGGCCCTGAGCGACGCGCTCGGCGGTGACCAGGCGGCCCTGTCGGCACTGCTGAAGCTGCGGCAGGTCCTGCCCCGGCGCGTGGCGGACCGCCTCGGCGAGCTGGACGACGCCTTCGTACGGCTCCCCGGAGCCGACGGCCCTCAGATCAGGCCGGGCCTGCTGCTGGAGCTGGCGGTCGCCTGCCGCCAAGGCGAACGTGCCCGGCTGTCGTACACCGACGGGGAGGGGCGGCCCACGGTCCGGGACGTGGACCCCTACCGCCTCGTCCACACCGGCCGCCGCTGGTACTTCGTAGCGCGGGACGTGACCCGAGGCCAGTGGCGCACCTTCCGCGCCGACCGGGTCGACCGCCTGCAGCCCACCGGCCGCCCCGCGGACCTCACGGACCCACCCGACCCGGCGCACCTGGTCTCCCGCAACATCGCGAACGGCCCCTACCCCCTGTCCGCGACCGTCCGCCTCCCCGTCCCCCTGGACCAGGCCCTGCGCCTCGTCCCGCCCACGGTCGGCACCCACCGCCCCGACGGTCCCGACGCCACCCTGGTCGACATCGGCGGCCCCGACGCGGACGGCCTCGCCCGCTACCTCCTCAGCCTGGGGACACCGCTGCGGGTCCTCGCCCCGGACGCCGTACGCCACGCCCTGGCACGCCGCGCCCTGGAACTTGCCGAGGAGAACGCGGGGGCTGCGGACGCGCCGTCCGGCTGACCGACCGCTGAACCGTGGACCCCGCCGGTCTCCGGGTGGACAGCCACGTGCGTGGGACGTGGAACGCCGGGACGCCGGAGCTGACGATGTCGTCCTCGCCCAGCCCCGGGAACACCGCCTGCACCGCGCCGTCCGGACGTACGCACAGGTGGGGCCGTCGGTGACTCGAAGGCCTGGGCGTCAGAGCTTTTCCGGTGTCCGGATGCCCAGCAGCGCCATGCCCTGGTGCAGGGTGCGGGCCGTGATGTCGCAGAGGAACAGGCGGTTTTCCACCTGCGCCGGCGTCTCGGCCTTCAGGACCGGGCACTTGTCGTAGAAGGACGTGTAGAGGGAGGCCAGCTGGTAGAGGTACGCGGCCAGCTTGTGCGGGGCGTACTCCGCCGCCGCCTCCGCCACCGTCTGCGCGAACGCGTCCACGTGCAGGCCCAGGGCGCGCTCGGCGTCGGCCAGTCCCAGCTCCGGGTGCGCGGCCGGGCGGGTCTCGCCGGCCTTGCGGAGGATGGACCGGATACGGGCGTACGCGTACTGCAGGTAGACGGACGTGTCGCCGTTCAGGGAGACCATCTGGTCCAGGTCGAACTTGTAGTCCCGGTTCGCCGACGTCGACAGGTCCGCGTACTTCACCGCGCCGATGCCCACCTGGGTGCCCCGCTCGGCGATCTCCTCCTCGGAGAGGTCCTGGGCCTTCTCGCGTACGACGGCCGAGGCGCGGTCGATCGCCTCGTCGAGGAGGTCGACCAGGCGGACCGTCTCGCCCTCGCGGGTCTTGAACGGCTTGCCGTCCTTGCCGAGGACCGTGCCGAAGGCCAGCTGGTGCGCCTTCACGTCGTCGTTGAGCCAGCCGGCCCTGCGCGCCGTCTCGAAGACCATCCTGAAGTGCAGGGCCTGGCGGGCGTCCACCACGTAGAGGAGGGTGTTCGCCTTGAGGTTGAAGACGCGGTCACGGATCGCGGAGAGGTCGGTGGCCGCGTAGCCGTAGCCGCCGTCGGACTTCTGGACGATCAGCGGCACCGGGTTGCCGTCCGGGCCCTTGATGTCCTCGAAGAAGACGCAGAGGGCGCCCTCGCTGCGGACCGCCACTCCCGACTCCTCCAGGAGGCGGCAGGTCTCGGCCAGCATGTCGTTGTAGCCCGACTCGCCGACGATGTCGGGGTCCCGGACCTCCATGTCCAGCTTCTCGAAGACGGAGAAGAAGTAGATCTTCGACTCGTCGACGAACCTCTGCCACACGGCGAGGGTGTGCGGGTCGCCTGCCTGGAGGTCGACCACCCGGCGGCGGGCGCGCGTCTTGAACTCCTCGTCGGAGTCGAACTTCTTCCGCGCGGCCTTGTAGAGGCGGTCCAGGTTCGACATCGCCTCCTCACCCGAAGCCGCCGTGTCCTCGGCGGACGCCCTGTGGTCCAGCTCGTGCGGGTGCTCGTCCAGGTACTGGATGAGCATGCCGAACTGGGTGCCCCAGTCGCCGATGTGGTGGCGGCGGACCACGTTCTCGCCGGTGAACTCGAGGAGCTGGACCGCCGCGTCGCCGATGACGGCGGAGCGCAGGTGGCCTACGTGCATCTCCTTCGCGACGTTCGGCTGCGCGTAGTCGATCACCGTCGTACCGGGGTGCTCGGCGTACGGCACGCCGAGGCGGCCCGTCTCGTCCGTGTACCGCGCGGCGAGGTTCCCGGTGATCGCCCTGTCCGCGATCGTGATGTTGAGGAAGCCGGGGCCCGAGACCTCGACGTCCTGGATCAGCTCGTCGCCGGTGACGACCTGGGAGACGACCTGCGTCGCCAGCTCCCGCGGGTTCACCTTCGCCTTCTTCGCGAGCGCCAGGATGCCGTTGGCCTGGAAGTCGGCCCGGTCGCTTCGTCGCAGCAGCGGGTCCGCGCCGGCGGCCTCGGGCAGGGTGGCCGAGAGGGCGGACGCGAGGTGCTGCTGGACGGAATCGCTGAGGGACGTGACCGAGGCCATAGGAATGGGTGCCGTTCTCCTCGTGGGGATGGATAGTCCCAGCCAGTATCCCACGGCGGGTAAAGCCGTTTTCGCGGGCGCGAGTCGGTCTGTGAGAATGGAGTGTCACCCCGATCAGATGGAGTGCCACCCCGTTCAGAAAGAAGGACGTGCCGATCGTGGCTCAGAGCACCGAGACCACCGACTGGGTCTCCCGTTTCGCGGATGAGGTCATCGAGGAGTCGGAGCGCCGGGCCCCGGGTAAACCCGTAGTCGTCGCGTCCGGCCTCTCCCCCTCCGGCCCGATCCACCTGGGCAACCTCCGCGAGGTCATGACCCCGCACCTGGTCGCCGACGAGATCCGCCGCCGCGGGTACCAGGTCCGGCACCTGATCTCCTGGGACGACTACGACCGCTACCGCAAGGTCCCGGCGGGTGTCGCGGGCATCGACGAGTCCTGGGCCGAGCACATCGGCAAGCCGCTGACCTCCGTCCCGGCGCCGCGCGGGTCTGAGTACCCGAACTGGGCCGAGCACTTCAAGGCCGCGATGATCGCCTCGCTGGCAGAGCTGGGCGTGGAGTTCGACGGGATCAGCCAGACGGCGCAGTACACCTCCGGCGTCTACCGCGAGCAGATCCTGCACGCCATGAAGCACCGCGGCGACATCGACGCGATCCTCGCCCAGTACCGCACGAAGAAGGCTCCGAAGAAGCAGCAGCAGAAGGCCGTCGACGAGGCCGAGCTGGAGGCCGAGGAGGGCTCGGGCGCGGCCGGCGAGGACGACGGCTCGTCCGGCTCCGCCGGGTACTTCCCGTACAAGCCGTACTGCGGCAGCTGCGACAAGGACCTGACCACGGTCACCTCCTACGACGACGACAGCACCGAGCTGGCGTACACGTGCACCGCGTGCGGCTTCGCCGAGACCGTCCGGCTGAGCGAGTTCAACCGCGGCAAGCTGGTCTGGAAGGTCGACTGGCCGATGCGCTGGGCGTACGAGGGCGTGATCTTCGAGCCGAGCGGTGTGGACCACTCCTCGCCCGGGTCGAGCTTCCAGGTCGGCGGTCAGATCGTCGGCATCTTCGGCGGGAAGCAGCCCATCGGGCCCATGTACGCGTTCGTCGGCATCTCCGGCATGGCGAAGATGTCCTCGTCGCGCGGCGGGGTCCCGACGCCTGCCGACGCGCTGAAGATCATGGAGCCGCAGATCCTGCGCTGGCTCTACGCCCGCCGCAGGCCCAACCAGTCCTTCAAGATCGCCTTCGACCAGGAGATCCAGCGGCTGTACGACGAGTGGGACAAGCTGGCGGGCAAGGTCGCGGACGGTTCGGCTCTGCCGGCCGATGTGGCCGCGTACACGCGCGCGGTGGGTACGGCCGCCGGTGAGCTGCCGAAGACGCCGCGTCCGCTGCCGTACCGCACGCTCGCGTCCGTCGCCGACATCACCGCCGGCCACGAGGACCAGGCCCTGCGCATTCTCTCCGAGCTGGACCCGGAGCAGCCGCTGGCCTCCCTGGACGAGGCGCGCCCGCGGTACGACCGGGCGGAGGCCTGGATCAACACGCACGTGCCCGCCGACCAGCGGACCATCGTGCGCGACGAGCCCGACGCCGAGCTGCTGAAGTCCCTCGACGAGGCGTCCGAGCAGTCGGTGCGGCTGCTGCTCGACGGGCTCGCCGAGCACTGGTCGCTCGACGGGCTGACCCATCTCGTGTACGGCGTGCCGAAGGTGCAGGCCGGGTTCTCGGCCGACGCCACGCCCAAGGAGCTGCCGCCGGAGATCAAGACGGCTCAGCGGTCGTTCTTCGCGCTGCTGTACCACCTGCTGGTCGGGCGCGACACGGGGCCGCGGCTGCCCACGCTGCTGCTGGCGGTGGGGCAGGAGCGGGTGCGGAGCCTGCTCGGCGCGTAAGCGGTGACGGAAAAGGGGCCCTCGGACAGAGGGCCCCTTTTCCTTGTGCCGTTCAGGCGATGTGCTCGTCCGCCAGTTCGGCGTTGAGGCGGTTGGAGAACCGGTTCAGCATGCGCTTGGACTCGGCCTCGGGGAGCTTGATGCCGTACGTCGCCTCGACGTCGGCGATGAAACCGCGGGAGGTGGGCGCTCCGTTCCCGCTCTTGATCGACTCACGGAAGACCTGGTAGTACGCGTCCTCGTCCGGCTCCGGGGGACCGCCGCCCTCGCCCAGTTCGCGGGTGCGGTTGGGGCCCACCGGGATGGGGAAGCTGCCGGTCTCCTCCGGGGAGGGCTGCTGGAACTGCTCCGGGGGCTGGTCCTCGTACCACTCCCCGTACTGCTCCTCGGGGGCGTACTGGGGCTCCTGCATCATCGGGTCGTAGGTCGGGTCGTAGCCGCCGTGGTACTCGATCTGGCGCTGGGCCTGGAACCAGGGGCTCTCTTCGTCGACCGGGGCGTTCTCCGGGCGCCCGGCGCCCTGGCCGGGCAGCTGGGGGCGCTGCTCGCTGTGCGGTGCCGTTGCGCCCTTCCGCGCCGCCCCAGCGGCACGACTGCCCGCACCTGCCGGGACGAGGGTCGGCTCGATGCCCGCCGCCGCCAGGCCCGCTGGTGCCGTTTCCGCCAGGGGGACGCCGTAGCGGGCCAGGCGGAGGGGCATCAGGGACTCCACCGGGGCCTTCCTGCGCCAGGCCCGGCCGAAGCGGGAGCGGAGGCGGGCCTGGTAGACGAGGCGCTCCTGCTCCAGCTTGATCACCTGGTCGTAGGAGCGCAGCTCCCACAGCTTCATCCGGCGCCAGAGCAGGAACGTGGGGACCGGGGAGAGGAGCCAGCGGGTGAGACGGACGCCCTCCATGTGCTTGTCGGCCGTGATGTCGGCTATGCGGCCGATCGCGTGCCGGGCCGCCTCGACGGCGACCACGAACAGCACCGGGATCACCGCGTGCATGCCGACACCCAGCGGGTCCGGCCAGGCGGCGGCGCCGTTGAACGCGATCGTCGCCGTCGTCAGCAGCCACGCCGTCTGACGCAGCAGCGGGAAGGGGATGCGGATCCAGGTCAGCAGCAGGTCCAGGGACAGCAGGACACAGATGCCCGCATCGATGCCGACCGGGAAGACGTAGGAGAAGTTCCCGAAGCCCTTCTTGATGGCCAGCGCTCGGACGGCCGCGTAGGAACCGGCGAAGCCGATACCGGCGATGATCAGGGCGCCGGTCACGACTATGCCGATGAGAACGCGGTGCATCCGAGTCAGCTGCAGTGGCGCGGCCACTCGTACTCCCCTCCCCTTGCCTGTTGTTGCGCGCAACAGGGTGGCACACGCGTACGGCGAACGTCGTACCGGTCGGGGCTTCGGGTCCTTCGGTCAGTCCTTCTTCGCGGCCGACTTGGACGGAGAAGCGCTGGAAGAGGGTGACTTGGACGGCGCCTTGGAGGCGGATTCCGACGACGACCCGGAGGGGGAGGCCGACGACTTCGAGGCCGTACCGGTCGAGGCGGAGCCGCCATTGGCGGACGTCACCGCACGGACCACCTCCTTGACGGCCGCCTGCGCGGCCTTCGTCAGGTCGTCGGCGTCCGGGGTCTTCTCGCCCGCGAGACCGGCGCCGTTGTAGTCGAGCGTGACGACCACGTTCTCGACCCGCGCGACCACCGTCTGCTGCTTGAAGAGCCCCTCCTTCTTCTTCAGGTCGTAGCGCACGGCCGTCGCCTCTGCGCCCGTGCCGGACAGCGGGACCTCCTTGGTGTTCTTCGCGCCGTCCACCGCCTCGGCGTCCTTGACCTGCTGGCCGAAGTACGTGTGGGCCTGCGCGTCACCGGCGCCGCGCGCGGTGTCCGAGTCGAAGCGGAGCAGGGAGACGTTCAGCCAGCGGAACTGCGAGCCCTTCACGCCGTTGTTGTCCAGGCTGCTCCAGGAGCAGGAGGCACGCGACGACGGATCGTCCGAACTGCCCTTCTTGCCGGACGAGGCACCCTTCGGCGTCAGATCCGTGAGGGTCTTCTTCGACAGCACCGCGCACGCGTCGGGCAGCTTCTTGTACGCCGCCGCCTGCACGGTCGGGGACGCGCTCGCCGACGGCGTCGCGCTGCCGCCCGCGGACTGCCGGGCGCTGCCGCCCGTGCCCTTGTCCTTGGAGTCACCCGAGTCCGACGAACAAGCGGAGGTGATCAGCACCGCCGGAACGGCTGCCGCGCAGACAAGAACACGGCTCAGGCGCTTGCCACGCATCTGTCTCCCCCACTTCGTGGGAGGTACCGCCAGGGCACGGTCGTCTCGCTGGGCTGCTCGCTGCATGGTTCCTTCACTCATGACGCTCGGTGGTCGTGCGGGTTCCTGCGGGGCCACGGTACGCGGTGAAGGAGCTGTGCGGTTTCCGTTCGGGTGCTTTGCGGGCGCCGGTACGAGCGGCCCCGGGGGCCGTCAACCGCCCAGCGTGTCGGCCAGTTGAGAGGCCAGATTACGGGCCCTGTCCTGCATTTCCTTGCTGTCGGGGACCGTTCCGGTGGCCGTCGGCTGCTCCTCGTACTGAAGGGTGACGACGACGTTGGACGTGCGGAACACCACAGTCACCGTCCGCTGCGCGGCGGTCGAACCGGACGCGTCGAGCTGGTCGTCCAGATACGCCTCGTCACCGAGATCGGACAGCACCCGAGGCTGCAGATCCGCCGCGGAGGCGGAGTCGGAGGGGGAGGCGTCGCCGCTTGCGGAGGACGAGGGGGAGGACGGGGCGGAAGAGGAGGGGGAGGACGTGGGAGCGCCACCGGTCCTGGACGTGGACGGCGAGGCCGTGGACGAGGCCGTGGACGTGGGCGTCCCGCTCGTCGCCGGGGTGCTGCCCGGCTCGGGGAGGTCGGCGGCCGTCTCCTTGTCCTCGAACAGCTGCTGCGCCTGGTCGTCGTCGCTGACCGCGTTGTCGTACGACACCACGCGCTCGAAGTCGACCGAGAGGCGGTCGGTGGCGTTCGCCGACTCCACCTTCCAGTGGCAGCCGACCTTGCGGTCGGTGTCGTAGGTGAGCTCGGCCTCGCCCTGGTAGGCCTTGTCCCGCTGGGCGGGGTCGGTGATCTGCTTGATGCCGGGGAGCAGCGAGTCGAGGTCGTCGTGGCCGGCCGCGCCGCAGGGTTCGGGGAGCGTGCGGTACTTGCCGGGCTGGGCGGCCGCCGTCGCGGTGCCGGTGTCGCCCGGATTGGCGTTGTCCGTGGGGCTGTCACCGCCCGTGCCGCTCGTGCAGCCGGCCAGCAGCGCCACGAGGAGGGCGGCGGTGCCGGATACGTACGCCTTCCGCTGCACGGTCGGGCTCCTCTCGGGTGTGCGCTCGCTCGGTGCTCCAGTGTCCCCGCTGGTTAATCGCTTGCCGCAGCGGGGCGCTCCCTGGAGACAATGTGTATCGCACGCACTGCCGTGGCCGCCGGTCCCTTGTCCTTTTTCACCGGCCTTGGCGCCGCTTTTGCGTTTTGCTACCTATAAGCCTTGAGTAAGCATTTGTTGTCATTTTCGGGGGAACGAGGAACGTATGTCGTACGTGGAGATACCGGGCGCGAAGGTCCCGATCCGGATGTGGACGGACCCCGCGACGGTCGAGGACGTGGCCCTGCACCAGCTCCAGAACGTGGCGACCCTGCCGTGGATCAGGGGCCTGGCCGTGATGCCGGACGTGCACTACGGCAAGGGCGCGACGGTCGGCTCGGTCATCGCCATGCAGGGCGCGGTGTGCCCGGCGGCGGTGGGGGTGGACATCGGGTGCGGTATGTCCGCCGTGAAGACGTCGCTGACGGCCAACGACCTGCCGGGGGATCTGTCGCGGCTGCGGTCGAAGATCGAGCAGGCCATTCCGGTGGGCCGGGGGATGCACGAGGACCCCGTCGGGCCGGGCGACTTCCACGGGCTGGCGACCGCTGGGTGGGACGACTTCTGGGGGCGGTTCGACGGAGTGGCCGAATCGGTCAAATTCCGTCAGGAGCGCGCCTCGAAGCAGATGGGAACGCTCGGAAGTGGAAACCACTTCATTGAGATCTGCACGGACACGACCGGAGCCGTGTGGCTGATGCTCCACTCCGGTTCCCGGAACATCGGCAAGGAACTGGCCGAGCACCACATCGGCGTGGCCCACAAGCTCCCGCACAACCAGGGCCTGGTCGACCGCGACCTGGCGGTCTTCGTCTCGGACACCCCGCAGATGGCGGCCTACCGCAACGACCTGTACTGGGCGCAGGAGTACGCCAAGTACAACCGCACGCTGATGATGGCCCTCCTGAAGGACGTCGTGCGCAAGGAGTTCAAGAAGGCCAAGCCGGCCTTCGAGCCGGAGATCTCCTGCCACCACAACTACGTCTCGCAGGAGCGGTACGACGGCATGGACCTGCTCGTGACCCGCAAGGGCGCGATCCGGGCCGGCTCGGGCGAGTACGGGATCATCCCGGGCTCCATGGGCACGGGGTCGTACATCGTGAAGGGTCTCGGAAACGAGCTGGCCTACAACTCGGCCTCGCACGGCGCCGGCCGGCGGATGAGCCGTAACGCCGCCAAGAGGCGCTTCTCGACGAGGGACCTGGAGGAGCAGACCCGGGGCGTGGAGTGCCGCAAGGACTCCGGCGTCGTGGACGAGATCCCGGGCGCCTACAAGTCGATCGACCAGGTCATCGACCAGCAGCGGGATCTCGTCGAGGTCGTCGCGAAGCTGAGGCAGGTCGTGTGCGTGAAGGGCTGACGCGCCGTCAGTGCCCGTGGCGCACGGCATAGATCATGACGAACGCCACGATGTGGATACCGAAGAGGAAGTAGCCCAGGAAGTACCAGACCTTGCGTTCGTCCTTGGTCTCCTGGGCCAGCCGGCGTTTCTCCAGGGACTCGACGGAGTTGTCCTCGGACATCAGGGCTCCCGGTGGACCTTGGTGTTGGACGCCTGGGCGCGGGGGCGGAGGACCAGGAGGTCCACGTTGACGTGGCTGGGGCGGGTGACCGCCCAGGTGATGGTCTCGGCCACGTCGTCCGCCGTCAGGGGCTCGGCGACGCCCTGGTAGACCTTCTCCGCCCGCTCCTTGTCGCCGGCGAACCGGGTCAGGGCGAACTCCTCCGTCTTGACCATGCCGGGCGCGATCTCGATGACGCGCACCGGCTGGCCGACGATCTCCAGGCGGAGGGTCTCGGCGAGGACGTGGGCGCCGTGCTTGGCGGCGACGTAGCCCCCGCCGCCCTCGTACGTGCCGTGGCCGGCGGTGGAGGACACGACGACGATCACACCGTCGCCGCCCGCCACCAGCTTCGGCAGCAGGGCCTGGGTGAGGTTCAGGGTGCCGATGACGTTCGTCTCGTACATCGTGCGCCAGTCCGCCGGGTCGCCGGTGGCCACCGGGTCCGCGCCGAGGGCACCGCCCGCGTTGTTGACCAGGACGCCGATCGTCTGGAACGCGGAGGCGAACTCGTCCACCGCCGCGCGGTCGGTCACGTCCAGCTGGTAGGCCACGGCCGAGTGGCCCGCCTGGGTCAGCTCCTCCGCCAGCGCCTCGATGCGGTCCTTGCGGCGGGCGGTGAGCACGACGCGGTGGCCGGCCTCCGCGAGCTGCCGGGCCGTGGCGGCGCCGATGCCGCTGCTCGCCCCGGTGACGACGGCGATGCGGGAGGCGGGGGTCATGGGCAGCTCCTGTGATCGGGGGGCGCGAACGGCTCTGTCCAGCGTAAGTGAGGCTCAACCGCCGTTCCTCGGCGCCCACATGATCACGGCCATGCCGGCGAGGCAGATCAGTGCGCCGGTGATGTCGTAGCGGTCGGGGCGGTAGCCGTCGGCAACCACGCCCCACAGCAGCGAGCCCGCCACGAAGATCCCGCCGTACGCCGCCAGGACGCGGCCGAAGTGGGCGTCCGGCTGGAAGGTGGCGACGAAGCCGTACGCGCCGAGTGCCAGGACGCCGCCGGTCATCCACAGCCAGCCCCGGTGCTCGCGCACGCCCTGCCAGACCAGCCAGGCGCCGCCGATCTCCAAGAGGGCGGCGACGACGAACAGGGCGGCGGAGCGGAGGATCGACATGGGCAGCAGCTTGGCATGCGGGACGGGTGGGGCCCTGGTGCCGAGCGCCGCCCCGGCGGACGCGACGGCGCGGTCCTGGGCGCCGGGCACGCGTACGCGGTCGGAGCCGCCGGCGGCCCATCGGGCTCAGGCGGCGCCCTCGGAGTCCTCGGCGTCGTAGCGCTCGCGGGCCGCTCGGACCTGCTCGAAGTGGGTCTCCGCCCAGTCCTTCACCGCGGTCAGCAGGCCGGCGAGGCTGGCGCCGAGCGGGGTGAGTTCGTAGTCGACGCGGACCGGGACGGACGGGGTGACCGTACGGCTGACGATGCCGTCGCGTTCCAGGGCGCGCAGGGTCTGCGTGAGCATCTTGGGGCTGACGCCCGCGATCCTGCGGCCGAGGTCGCTGTAGCGCTGGGGGCCGGCGGAGAGGGCGGCGACGACGAGGCTGACCCACTTGTCGCTGAGCCGTCCGAGGAGCTGGTTGGTGGGGCACTCACGCAGGAAGGCGTCGTAGTCGGCGCGGGCCTGTTCGCGTCGCTGGGCTGCCGTCATGGTCGCCATCGGTCGTCTCCTCGGGGTCGGTTACGCACTCTGAGGTAACTACTTACCGATGGATAGTAGCTCTCCTAGGGTTGGTGCTGCGAGCGGGAAAGCGTCTCGCGAGACATCAAGTCCCTTAGTTTTCAGGAGAGTTGCCATGCGTGCTGTGGTCGTGAAGTCGTTCGGTGGTCCGGAGGTCGTGGAGATCGCGGACGTGCCGCTGCCGGAGCCGGCGGCCCGGCAGGTGCGGATCAAGGTGGCCGCGGGTGCGCTGAACCCGGTGGACGCGGCCTCCCGCACCGGTCTCTTCGGTGGGGCCGGCAAGACGATCGGGCTCGGCTGGGACGTGGCCGGCACGGTGGACGCGGTGGGGGTGGCCGCCGCCTGGCAGGTCGGCGACCCGGTGGTGGCGATGGTGCCCGGGGTGGCCGACCCGCTGGGGGCGCACGCCGAGTACGTCGTCGTGGCCGCGGATGCCGTGGCCAAGGCGCCGGACTCGGTGGACGCGGTGCACGCGGGCACTCTGCCGCTGAACGGGCTGACCGCGCTGCAGGCCCTGGACCTGCTGGATCTCGCGCCGGGTGCGTCCCTGCTGGTGACCGGCGCGGCGGGCGCGGTCGGCGGGTTCGCCGTGCAACTGGCCGCCCGCCGGGGGATCGAGGTCACCGGGCAGGCCCGCGCGGGTGACGAGGAGCTGGTGCGCTCCCTGGGTGCCGCGCGCTTCACCGCCGACGGGGTGGAGCCGGGCGGTGTGGACGCGGTGCTGGACGCGGCGGTGCTCGGTGAGCCGGCCCTGGAGTGGGTGCGGGACGGGGGCGTGTACGTCGGTGTCCAGCCCGGTGCGCACCCCGCCCCGGTGCGCGGGGTGCGCACCGGGGCGGTGGCGGTCCGCCCGGACGGGGCGCAGCTGGCGGAGCTGGGCCGGCTGGTGGACGAGGGGGCCCTGACCCTGCGGGTGGCGGAGACCTACGCCCTCGGGGAGGCGGCCGAGGCGCATGCCCGGCTGGCCGAGGGCGGGGTGCGCGGGCGGCTGGTGCTGGTGCCCTGAGGGGCGCGGGGTGGGCGGAATATCCCGGGCAGGGGGACCGTTCGACAGTACAGTTGAATGGTCAACAACCTGGAGGGTGAGCGGCCATGCAGTTCGGGATCTTCACGGTCGGCGACGTCACGCCGGACCCCACCACGGGGCGTACGCCGACCGAGGCGGAGCGCATCAAGGCCATGGTCGCCATCGCCCTGAAGGCCGAGGAGGTCGGCCTGGACGTCTTCGCCACCGGCGAGCACCACAACCCGCCGTTCGTGCCGTCCTCCCCGACCACCCTGCTCGGCTACATAGCCGCGCGGACCGAGAGGCTGATCCTCTCCACCTCCACCACCCTGATCACCACCAACGACCCGGTGAAGATCGCGGAGGACTTCGCGATGCTCCAGCACCTGGCCGACGGGCGCGTCGACCTGATGACGGGCCGCGGCAACACCGGGCCGGTCTACCCCTGGTTCGGCCAGGACATCCGGCAGGGCATCAACCTCGCCATCGAGAACTACGCCCTGCTGCGCCGGCTGTGGCGCGAGGACGTCGTGGACTGGGAGGGGAAGTTCCGCACGCCACTGCAGGGCTTCACCGCCACCCCACGCCCGCTGGACGGGGTCCCGCCCTTCGTGTGGCACGGGTCGATCCGCTCGCCCGAGATCGCCGAGCAGGCGGCCTACTACGGCGACGGCTTCTTCCACAACAACATCTTCTGGCCGGCCGACCACACCAAGCGGATGGTCGAGCTGTACCGGACCCGGTACGCCCACTACGGGCACGGCACGCCCGAGCAGGCGATCGTCGGACTGGGCGGCCAGGTGTTCATGCGCAAGAACGCGCAGGACGCGGTGCGCGAGTTCCGGCCGTACTTCGACAACGCGCCGGTCTACGGCCACGGGCCCTCGCTGGAGGAGTTCACCGAGCAGACCCCGCTGACCGTCGGCTCCCCGCAGCAGGTCATCGACAAGACGCTGGCCTTTCGCGAGTACGCCGGTGACTACCAGCGCCAGCTGTTCCTGATGGACCACGCGGGGCTGCCGCTGAAGACCGTGCTGGAGCAGCTCGACCTGCTCGGCGAGGAGGTCGTACCGGTGCTGCGCAGGGAGTTCGCGAACGGCCGTCCGGCGGGTGTGCCCGAGGCACCCACCCACGCTTCCCTGAAGGCGTCCCGGGAGGTGACCGCCGCATGAAGCTCGTCGTCGTGTCCGCGGGGCTGGGCGTGCCCTCCTCCACCCGGCTGCTGGCCGACCGGCTGGCCGCCGCGGTGGACCGGCGGACGCCGGCCGGTGTCGAGGTGATCGAGCTGCGGGACCTCGCGGTGCAGATCGCGCACGCCTTCACCAACGGGTTCCCGGCCGGGGCGCTCGCCGCCGCCCAGGACGCGGTGGCCCGGGCCGACGGGCTGATCGTGGTCACTCCGGTGTTCTCCGCCTCGTACAGCGGGCTGTTCAAGTCGTTCTTCGACGTCCTCGACAAGGACGCGCTGGTGGGCAAGCCGGTGCTGATCGCGGCCACCGGGGGTACGGCCCGCCACTCGCTGGTGCTGGAGCACGCCCTGCGCCCGCTGTTCGCCCACCTGCGGGCCGTCGTGGTGCCGACCGGTGTCTATGCCGCGTCGGAGGACTGGGGCGAGGAAGGGCTCGCGGGACGGATCGAGCGGGCTGCGGGGGAGCTGGCCGCCCTGATGACCGGGCTGTCGGCGGCCGGGGCGGTCACCGCGGGCGGGTTCGAGGTCGTGCCCTTCGACGAGCAGCTGGCGAAGCTCAGCGTGTCCGTGGACGGTGGGAAGACGGTGGAACCCGGGGCCGGGTTGCCTCTGTGACGGTGAGAGGCCGGTAAAAAGGGTGATCGTAGGTCCGCTCGCCCCGGCCGAACCGCCGGATGCCTTGGCAGACTGGGACCGTGCCCCAGACTGTGCTGCTCGCTGAAGACGACCGTGCCATCCGCCATGCCCTGGAGCGTGCCCTGACCCTGGAAGGGTACGAGGTGACGGCGGTGGCCGACGGCGTCGAAGCGCTGGCACAGGCCCACAAGACCCCGCCGGACGTCCTCGTCCTCGACGTGATGATGCCGGGCATCGACGGGCTCCAGGTGTGCCGGGTGCTGCGCGCCGAGGGCGACCGCACGCCGATCCTCATGCTCACCGCCCTCGTCGAGACCGCCGACCGCATCGCGGGCCTGGACGCCGGCGCCGACGACTACGTGGTCAAGCCGTTCGACGTCGAGGAGGTCTTCGCCCGGCTGCGCGCCCTGCTGCGCCGGACCAGCCCGGTGCCCGCCGCCGGCGGCGGCAACGGCGGCGCGGGCGGCGTCGAGACCGGCGGCCGGGACGCCCAGCTGCCCGACCGGCAGCTGGAGGCCGCCGGCATCCGCATGGACCTCCAGGCCCGCCGGGCCTGGCGCGGCAAGCGCGAGCTGGAGCTGACCCGCACGGAGTTCGAACTGCTGGAACTGCTCGTACGCAACGCCGGCATCGTGCTCGACCACTCGACGATCTACGACCGGATCTGGGGCTACGACTTCGGGCCCGGCTCCAAGAACCTCGCCGTGTACGTCGGCTACCTGCGCCGCAAGCTGGATGAGCCCGGCGCCCCGCAGCTGATCCACACCGTGCGGGGCGTGGGTTACGTGCTCCGGGAGGACTAGGTGGGCCGGCTGCGGCGGCGGCTGGCCCGGCGCCGGCCCAAGCTGGTCTCCCTGCGCACCACCTTCGCCGTCTCCTTCGCGGCCGTCACCGCCGTCGTCACGATCCTCGTCGGCATCCTGTCGTACGGCTCCGCCGCGCGGCTGGTCCGGGTCGACCAGCAGTCGGTGTTCAGCCAGGTCGTGCAGGACGTGCGGGACGAGGTACGGCAGCACGAGATGGTCCCCGAGGACTTCTCCTCCTCCCGTCCCGGGCACGACCTGGTCCGGCCCGCCCGCACCGACGTACAGGTGCTCGGCGCACAGGGCCAGATCGTCGACCACGGCAACCCCAGCCTGCCCGTCACCTCCCGTGACAAGGCCATGGCGCTCGCGGTGACGGCCGGGAAGGTGGTCGAGCACAAGGACGTACGGGTGGACGAGGACCTGTTCCGCATCGCCACCGTCTCCCTCGGCGACGGGCGGGGCGCGGTGCAGGTCGCGCAGGAGTTCAGCGACACCGAGGACCTGCTGCGGGCGCTGCAGCAGCGCACGCTGATCCTGATGGCGGCGGTCGTGGTGGCGGCCGGCCTGTTCGGGTGGTGGCTGGCCCGCCGGATCACCCGGCGCCTGGTGATCCTCACCTCCGCGGCCGAGGACGTGGCCCGCACCCGCCAGCTGGGTATCGAGGTGCCGGTCGCGGGCCTGGACGAGGTGGGCCGGCTCGGGCGTGCCTTCGACCGGATGCTGGGCCGGCTCGCACAGTCCGAGGAGGACCAGCGGCGGCTGGTGCAGGACGCGGGGCACGAGCTGCGCACCCCGCTGACGTCGTTGCGTACGAACATCTCGCTGCTCCGCCGGATCGACGAGCTGCCCCCCGCCACCCGGGAGGAACTGGTCGCCGACCTCGGCCAGGAGGCCCGGGAACTGACCGACCTGGTCAACGAGCTGGTCGACCTCGCCGCCGGGCAGTCCGACACCGAGCCGCCGCAGCGGGTGGACCTCGCCGACATCGCCGAGGACGTCGTGGGGCTGGCCAAACGCCGTACCGGACGGGAGATCGTGCTGCGCACGAGCGGCGACACGACGACGGACGGACGCCCCGGGATGCTGCAGCGGGCCATGTCCAACCTGGTGGAGAACGCGGCCAAGTTCGACCGGGACGGGACGGCGCCCATCGAGGTCGGTATCACCGGGGCCCGGCCGGGGAGCGTGCGGGTGGAGGTGCTGGACCGGGGGCCCGGGATCGCCGAGGGCGACCTGATCCGCATCTTCGACCGCTTCTACCGCGCCGCCGACGCGAGGTCCCTGCCGGGGTCGGGGCTGGGCCTGTCCATCGTGCGGGAGGTCGCCATGGCGCATGGCGGAGCGCCGTTCGCCTCCCGGCGGGAGGGGGGCGGCGCGGTGATCGGGTTCACGGTGGGCGGGTGAGCGCCGTCAGGAACCGCAGCCGCCGCACCGCCACCGCACCGTAGCCCGCGGGTACCCCTTCCTACGGCCGGCGTCCGCCCAGCCCCGGCAGCTCCAGGAAGCCCTCCGCCCGGGCGCTCGCCAGGCCGATTCTCGGGATGTCGCTGCTCTTGGCGAACAGCAGGAAGCGGGGTTCCCAGACCGGGCGGTACTTGGCGTTGGCCCGGTAGAGGGACTCGATCTGCCACCAGCGGGAGAAGAACGTGAGGGTGGAGCGCCACAGACGGAGGACCGGGCCCGCGCCGAGGCGGGCGCCGCGTTCGAAGACCGAGCGGAACATCGCGAAGTTCAGCGACACCCGCTTGATGTCCAACTCCTTTGCGCGCAGCAGGAGTTCCACGACCATGTACTCCATCAGGCCGTTCTCGCAGTCGCGGTCGCGGCGCATCAGGTCCAGGGACAGCCCGTGCTCGCCCCAGGGCACGAAGCTGAGCAGGGCACGCGGCTCGTCGTTCGCGTCGCGGCACTCCAGCATCACGCACCGGCCGTCCGCCGGGTCGCCGAGCCGGCCCAGGGCCATGGAGAAGCCGCGTTCGGTGGCGCCGTCGCGCCAGTGGTCGGCGCGGTCGATCAGGAGGGCCAGCTCGTCGGCGGGGATGTCCTCGTGGCGGCGGATGCGGACCGTGTACCCGGCCCGCTTGACCCGGTTGTGGGCCTGGCGGACCACGCGCATGGCGCGGCCGTCGAGGGTGAAGTCGGCGATGTCCACGATCGCTTCGTCGCCGAGCTCCAGCGCGTCCAGGCCGTGCCGGGCGTAGATCGTGCCGGCCTCCTCGCTCGCGCCCATGACGGCCGGGGTCCAGGCGTGCCTGCGGGCCTCGCTGAGCCAGGCGTCGATGGCCCCGGGCCAGGCCTCGGGGTCGCCGATCGGATCCCCGGAGGCCAGGGATACCGCGCCGACGACACGGTAGGTCACGGCGGCCTTGCCGGTGGGGGAGAAGATGGCGGCCTTGTCGCGGCGCAGCGCGAAGTAGCCGAGGGAGTCGCGGGCGCCGTGCTTGTCGAGCAGCGCGCGCAGTTTCTCCTCGTCGTCGGCGGTGAGGAGCCGGCGACCGCGCGGGGAGCGGAAGCAGGCGTACAGGACCAGGCAGAAGGCCGCGGCGAGCAGGATGTTGATGATGATGTCGGCCCAGCGGGGCGCGTGCACGGAGTCGACCCGGTCGGCGAGCGGGCCGACGCTGATGCCGCGCAGCAGGGTGTAGGCCAGCTCGTCGAACAGGGTGGCGCCGGTCAGGTTGTTGGTGGCGTGCACGAGCAGGGTGCCGAGTCCGCCGGTCACCAGGACGCCGCCGGCGCCGACGGCCAGTGCGAGCTTCGGGTTGGACGGGTCGCCGACGGCGTTGAACTCCCGGCGGCCGATCAGCAGCGCGGCCACGAAGAGACCGGTGAGGGCGGTGGAGACCCAGTTGAAGGCGTGGTCGCGGAACGGGTGCTGGGTGAGGGCGAGGACGTAGAGCACGAAAAGGGGGCC
Organism: Streptomyces sp. NPDC037288; assembly: GCF_055603265.1. Classification (NCBI taxonomy): domain Bacteria; kingdom Bacillati; phylum Actinomycetota; class Actinomycetes; order Kitasatosporales; family Streptomycetaceae; genus Streptomyces; species Streptomyces sp. NPDC037288. Next base: position 10,393 of record NZ_JBVJVY010000048.1, on the reverse strand, counting down.
GGCGAGCAGTATGTTGACCACCCACCCGGCCCGTTTCCCGCGCCGCATCACCAGCGCCAGGAAGATCGCCGCCGCGGCCGAGGCCAGGCCGGCGGTGGCCAGGTACGGGGTGAAGAACTGGCCCGCGTGGTGCGTGTGCGCGTGCACATGGCGGGCGGTGAAGAGCTTGCCGTCGTTGTGTTCTTCCACCTCTTTGCGGAACGGCAGCGACATCACCGCGATGATGTTGAAGACGGCGACCAGCCGCAGGTACCACACGGTGGCCGTGGCCGCCCCCGCGCGCAGCCTTGGGCTGGGCGCGGGCATCCGGAACTCGCGGCGTGTACCGCGCTGACCGGGGATCGTCGCGGTGGTCAGGGTCGACTGCTCAGCGGGCATGGTGACTGGTCACCTTGGGTGGGAAGGGACGGGGCAGACGCTCACCCTACAGTTTGTAGGGCAGTGTTCCTGTGTACCGGGAGCGTACCGGCATCGGCGCTCGCCCAGGTCCCTCACGGGCCCTGCCTCTTACCCAACCCCTTCCCGGTCCTTTCCCTGTCGCGCCGGGCCGTCACCAGGTGCCAGGCCAGGTTGCCCACCGCCGCGCCGGCCGCGACCGCGGCGACGATCACCCCGCCGGTCGCGAGGCCGTCGCTGAACAGGTGCGGGCGCCGGTCGAGGCTGTGCAGGCCGAAGCCGCACAGCTCGTACACGCCGACGGCGGCTACGAGGAGGCTGACCGCCAGCAGGGTCAGGGTCGGCGCGAGACTGCGCGCGCAGACCTCCCCACCGGCTTCCGTTTCCGTGTCCTGCAAGGGGGCCCCCGATGAACAGACAGGTGAACAGACGCGTGGCCGCTCACGGTTGGGAACCTACAATACGTAGGGTCGGCTAGGGTCGACGCCGTGCGTATCTACATCAGCGTGGACATGGAGGGCGTCACCGGGCTCGTGGACGCCGACGACGTGCAGCCGGGTGGCCGGGACTACGAGCGCGGTCGTTCCATGATGGCCGAGGACGTGAACGCGGCCGTGCGGGGCGCGCTGGAGGCGGGTGCCGGCGACATCCTCGTCAACGACGCCCACGGGCCGATGCGCAACCTGCTGCCCGAGGCGCTGCACCCAACCAGGCGCCGTACTGCTAGGCGCTCCGCCGGAACCGCCGTGACGGGCCGGTGCTGCCGGACCGCGGCGGACTTCGCCGGCCCCTCTCGTCCGCTGGGCTCTTCGGCCGGGTTCGTTCAGTCCCCCTCGGCTCGTCCCGTGCGGCGGGCGTAGGCGCGGGCCGCGCGGGCGCGGTCGCCGCAGCGGGTGGAGCACCAGTGGCGGCGGCCGTGGCGGAGCAGGTAGCGGTTGCAGGGGGCGGAGCCGCAGGCGGTGAGGCGGTCGGCGTCGGGGCCGGTGAGCAGGCCTGCGGCGTCGGCGGCGAGGGCGGCCAGGGCGTGCTCGACGATCTGGGTGACGGGGTGGGCGGCGCGGCGGTGCAGGCCCCGCTCCGCGGACCAGTGCAGCAGGGAGGCGGCCGGGGCGAGGGTGAGTGCCTCGTTGACGGCGTCGAGCGCCTCGGCGGGGGCGGGGCGGCCCTCGACGTGGGCGGCGAACAGGGCGCGGATCTGTTCGCGCAGGGAGCGCAGCCGGCTCGCGCAGGTCTCGCGCAGGTCGGCGTCGGCGGGAGCGAGGCCGTGGTGTGCGAGCCAGTCCTGTGCCGCGGCGGGCGTGCCGAGCAGGTCGACGCGCTGTCCGCCGGGCAGGGTGACGGCGCTGTCGGCGAGGTCGAGGGCGGGGTACTGCTCCGCGCCCGGCGCCGGGGGGTACGGGGCGGGTCGGTCGGTCACACGCTCGGTCTCTGCCACACATCTCATGGTACGCCTTGCGTCCATCCGTGAGAGACGCGTACTGTCTCTCACGGATGAAATCCTTCTTTCCGTGAGGGTGAGTCGACATGGCCGCAACACCCTCCGCATCCCCCGCCGCCGAAGAGCGGATACCGGTCCGCGTTCTCGGCGGCCCCACCGTCCTCATCGAGTACGGCGGAATCCGCTTCCTCACCGACCCCACCTTCGACGACCCCGGCGACTACCCGTCGCCCAGCGGCCGGACCCTGACCAAGACCGCACCGCCGCGCATGAGCGCCGCCGCGCTCGGGCCCGTGGACGTCGTCCTGCTCTCGCACGACCAGCACGCCGACAACCTCGACCACTCCGGGCGGGCCCTGCTCGCCGGCACCCCGCGCACTTTCACCACCCCCGCCGCGGCCGGCCGGCTCGGCGGCACCACCGAGCCCCTCACTCCGTGGCAGTCCGTCGACCTGCCCCGCCCCGACGGCGGCACCGTCACCGTGACGGCCGCCCCGGCCCTGCACGGACCCAAGGGCTCCGAGCCGCTCGTCGGCGACGTCACCGGGTTCCTGCTGACCTCCGCCGACCTGCCCAGCGTCTACGTCAGCGGCGACAACGCCTCCCTGGAACTCGTCCAGGAGATCGCCGACCGGTACGCCCCGGTCGACACCGCCGTCCTCTTCGCCGGCGCACCCCGGATGCCCGTCCTCGACGACGCCCTCCTCGTCCTCGACGGCGCGGGTACGGCCGCCGCCGCCCGGCTGCTCGCCGCCCGCCGGGTGGTGCCGGCCCACTGCGACAGCTGGGCCCACTTCACCGAGAGCCGCGACGACGTGGTGACGGCGTTCGAGGAGGCGGGGCTCGCGGACCGGCTCCAGCTGGACTGACGCCACAGCGCAGGGGCCCGGCCGCGAGCCCGCCGACGCGTCAGGACCGTACGGGCGGCGGTCTGACCCCGAGGACGTCGAGCATCGCCCGGGTGGCCGGGCTCGGGTTGAACCGGCTCCACGCCAGATACTCCAGGCGCCGCGGCCCGTCGGCCACCTGGACCAGGGACAGGCGGGGGTCGTCGGCGGCGAGCGGGCGGATGAACGCCGACGGCAGCAGCGCGACCCCGAGCCCGCGCGCGATCAGCCGGGTGATCAGCTCCACGACACCGGCCTCGTAGGCGACGTCGCGGGCCAGACCCGCCGCGGCGAACGCCTGGTCGGACTGCGCGCGGGCGGGGGTGCCGGCCACGAAGTCCACGAACGTCTCCCCGGCGATCTCCGCCAGCGTGACCCGGGTGGCGTCCGCCAGCCGGTGCCCGGCCGGCACCACCAGGACATGCCGGTCGTGATCGAGCACGACGGTCTCCACACCGGCCGGCCGCTCGCCCTCCGGCAGGCCGAGGAAGGCGATGTCCAGCTCCCCGTCACGGACCGCCGCCGCCAGCTCGTCGCTGCGTCCGGACCGCAGGACGACGCGGACGTCGGGGTGCCGGGCGCGGTACCGCTGCAGCAGCTCGGGTACGTCGACGGCGGCCGTGGTCACGATCACGCCGACGGCGAGCCGCCCGCGCACCACGCCGGTCGCGGCGGCGGCGTCGGCCACCGCACGGTCGGCGGCGGCCAGACACTCCCGCGCCCCGACGAGGAACGCCGCGCCCGCGCCGGTCAGTTCGACCCGGCGGCTGGACCGGGCGAACAGCCGGACCCCCACCTCCCGCTCCAGCGCGGCGATCCGATGGCTCAGCGACGACTGCACCACCTGGCACCGCTCCGCGGCCCGGGTGAAGTTGAGGGTGTCGGCGACGGCGACGACGTAGCGCAGCTGCTGAAGGTCCACAGATCAATCGTCATTGTTCATGGCTGCGATGGCAACCATGCTTTGGAGGCATGGCCGTCCGCCGCCCAGACTTCCCCCATGCACCGGAACAAGGCCCAGGCGGCGACCGTCCTGCTGACCGCGCTCGCCCCCGCGTCCTGGGGCACCACCTATGTGGTCACCACCCGGCTGCTCCCGCCCGGGCATCCGCTGTTCGCGGGCCTGATGCGGGCCCTGCCCGCCGGGCTGCTCGCGCTGGCGATCACCCGGGTGCTGCCGCGCGGGCAGTGGTGGTGGAGGACCGCGGTCCTCGGCGTCCTCAACATCGGCGCCATGCCCCTGCTGTTCGTGGCCGCCGAACGCCTGCCCGGCGGTGTGGCCGCCACCCTCGGTGCCGCCCAGCCGCTGCTGGTCGCCGGGCTGGGCCTCGCGGTGCTCCACGACCGGCCCACGGCCTGGCGGCTGGCCTGGGGCGTGCTCGGTGTGCTCGGCGTCGGCCTCGTCGTACTCGGGCCGCGGGCCCGGCTGGACGCCGCCGGCGTGCTCGCCGGCCTGGGGCATACGGCGATGATGGCCGCCGGGGTCGTCCTCACCAAGCGCTGGGGCCGGCCGGCGGGCGTCGGCCCGCTCACCCTGGCCGGGTGGCAACTGACCGTCGGCGGCCTGCTGTTGGTCCCGCTCACGCTGGCGGCCGAGGGGGTGCCGCAGCGGATCGACGCGGGCGCCGCCGGCGGCTATCTGTGGCTCGGCGGCATGGGCGGACTGATCGCGTACACGCTGTGGTTCCGCGGGATCGGCAGTCTGCCGGTCGCCGCGTCCGCACCGCTGGTGCTGCTGTCCCCGCTGGTCGCGACCGTCATCGGGGTCGCTCAGGGCGAGTCGCTGAGCCTGCCCCAGACCCTGGGCTTCACCCTGGCGCTGGCCGCGCTGGTGGCCGCTCAACTGGACCCCAGGGGCCGTAGGAAGACCCCAACACAGGAGGAGTTTCCCGATGTCGATGACCATGACGATCGCCGTGCTCGGGGCCAGCGGGATGGTGGGTGGCCGGGTGGTCGGCGAGGCGAGGGCGCGCGGACACCGGGTGCTGGCGCTGTCCCGGAAGCCGGCGAGTGAGGACCCGGACGTGACGCCGGTCGCGGTGGACATCGCCGACCCGGACGCGGTGGGCGAGGCCCTGGCCGGCTCCGGAGCCGACGCCGTCGTACTGACCGTACGGACGTTCCCGGCCGACCGGGAGTTCCTGGCCGGCGCCACCCGTACCGTGCTGGACGCCGCCGCACGGCTCGGCGTCCGCGTCCTGGTGGTCGGCGGCGCCGGCGCCCTGCGCAGCCCCGGCGACCGGGAGCTGCCGGTCGCCGAGAACCCCGCGTACGTGCCGGACGAGTACCGCGCCGTGGCGCTCGCCGGCCTGGCCCAACTGCGCACCTGCCAGGCCCACCCGGGCGCCGACTGGGTCTATCTGAGCCCGCCGGCCGTACTCGAACCGGGCACGCGGACGGGTCGTTACCGGCGCGGCACCGACACCCTGCTCCTCGGCGCCGACGACCGGTCCTGGATCAGCGTCGAGGACTTGGCGGTGGCGGTGCTGGACGAGCTGGAGCGCCCCGGACCGGACCGCCACATGACGGTCGTCCAGGACAGCGCCCCCGAAGGGCCGCGGGGAACGGCGCACCCGGCCACAACGCAGCCGCGGACAGAGGCGGCCCCGCACCGGCTCAACCGGCGAAGCGCCTAGTCGAGGCCCACCGGACCGTCGTCGTCCGCCGCCCCCTCCTTGCCCGAGCGCAGCTGGAGCACGCTGTTGAGGTCCCCCTTGTTGCCCGGGTTGTCCTTGTTGTCCTGGCCGCCGTTCAGGTTCTGCCGGACGGAGTCGAGGATCGTCAGACCCTGGGACACCAGGCCCGCGGCGATCTCGCCGAGCCCGTCCGCGCCGTTCAGGACATTGACGTTGGCGCCGGCCAGGCCACCCGCGGCCTCCTTCACGATCTGCGGGAGCTGGTCGATGAGCATCCGGTCCAGGGCGACCCGGTCGTAGGAGGCGGCGGCCTCGGCCTGGATCTTCATGCGCTGGGCCTCGGCGGCGGCGAGGATCCTGACCCGCTCGGCCTCGGCCTCGGCGGGCCTGACGACCTCGGCGACCAGCTGCTGCTGGCGCAGACGGGCCTGGCGCTCGGCCAGTTCCGTCTGGGCGGCCAGCACCTCCTGCTGGGCGTGGGCCTGCGCCAGCGGTCCGGCCTGACCGGCCTGGGCCTGGGCGCGGTCCACCTCGGCCGAGTACTCGGCCTTGACGATGGCGGTCTGCCGGGCGTACTCGGCCTGCTTGCGGGCCGCCGCCTGCTCCGCCTCGACCGCGGCCTGGGTGGCCTGGGCCTGGGCGATCTGGGCCTGCCGCTGGATCGCCGCCTTGTGCGGGGCGGACATCGCGTCGATGTAGCCGGTGTCGCCGTCGTCGATCGACTGGATCTGCAGCGAGTCGACGATCAGGCCGATCTTCGCCATCTCCGTCTTCGAGGTGTCCAGGACCTCGGCGGCGAGCTTCTGCCGCTCGGTGACGATCTCCTCGACCGTCATCGAGCCGATGATGGCCCGCAGGTGGCCGGCGAAGATCCGGCCGGTGAGCACCGACATCTGCTCCTGGTCGGACAGGAAGCGCTGACCGGCGTTGATGATGCTCTCGTGGTCGTTGCCGACCTTGAAGGCGATGACCGCGCGGACGTGCAGCGAGATGCCCTGCTTGGTCACACAGGTCTCGGTGACCTCGGACTCGCACATCGACAGCGTGAGGAACCGGACCTTGCGGAAGACCGGGAGCACGAACTTGCCGTGGCCCGTCACCACGCGGAACGGCGCGCCCCCCAGTCCGCGCCGGCCTCCCGAGATCAACATCGCCTCGTCGGGAGCGGGAACGCGGTATCCGAACATGCTTGTACTCCTCAGCCTGCGCCGACGGTGTCGCCGCCGAGCGCGTCCAATGGATCCACCCACTCGATGACGCCGACCTCGCGGCATCCCCGTGATTCGATCACGAGGACCGTGGCGCCCGCGGGCAGGGGATCCTCGGACCACGCCAGGAAGGTCTCGGAGCCGCCCCTGACCCGCACCAGGACCTCGCCGGGGCCCGCGGATCCCCGCGTCCCGATGAGCACCTTGCCCATACAGCCGATCACGGCCTCGTCCTGCGGCATCACCGGCCGCCCTCCTCGTCCTGGCCTCCAGAATTCAGACGATAGACCCAGCGGGGCCGGGACCCAACGGGAGGTGGGACCGCACGGAGAACGGGCGGGGTCGCAACCCCGCCGGACACACCGGAAACGGCTCAGGGCCACACCAGGCAGTAAGGCTGATGCCCCGCCTCATGCAACCGATGCGAGAAGTCCTGCCACTCGTGCAGCAACTGGTACACGTTGAACGCGTCCCGCGGCCCGCCCCGGTCCGGGACCGTCGACCAGATGAAGGCCGCCGCGCCGACCGCCTCCTCGCCGATGCCGCGCAGGGGGTCGACGACGGTCATGGGGAGCTTGACGACCGCGTAGTCGGGGTGCAGGACGACCAGTTCCAGGGGTGGGACCTTGTGCAGGGGGACGCCCTCGATGCCGGTCAGGACCATCGCGGCCATCGTCTCCGGCTTGATCTTGGTGAACATGCCGTTCATGCCCAGCTCGTCGCCGCCGAGTTCCTCGGGACGCATCGAGATGGGGACACGGGCCGCCGTCGCGCCGTCCGGCGCTCCGAAGTATTTGTACGTCACCCCCACCCGACCACCATTCCTGCTCCCCGCCCTCAGGCGGTCGGCCCGGTGGTCGACCCGGCCGTCGATCGGTCGCTCCAGCCGGCTCTCCAGCTGCCGATCACCCTGCCGGTCGTGCCGCTCGGGCTCGCTCGGTACACCCTGTGTCTGACGTGCGTCGCTCTGCCGTGCTTCGGTCGGTTCCTCCGCGTCGCGCCGGTGCCTTCCCCGCCGGGCACGTCGAGGACCCAGGTCATCAGTCCCCTCGCCCAGTCCGCCACCGCGATGCATATCTCCACCCGACTGCTTTTCTAGGACGCGTGGCCCCCGCCGCGCAACCCGATCATCGTGTCAGTGACCTCCCCCACGGCCGCACGCCGAAACGTACGGTGAAACAACAGTCCACGGGTTCTTGTCCGGCCCCTGATCATTACGTGCGTAAGAGCTGTGTGTATCAGGTGTCAGTCTCGCAGATGGCGGATGGCGGCGCTTGGATCTTGAGGCGGGCCACGCGCCCGCCGGGTCGCGGCCTACCCTGAGGAGGTCACCCCAGCAGCCGGAGTCCGAGAAGCCGGAGAAGCAGCACGTCATGAGTGCCCTGAGCGAAACGCCCTATCCCTACGACGCGCCCGCCTCCCAGGCGCTCTTCGACCGAGCCTCCGCCGTCACGCCCGGCGGTGTGAACTCGCCGGTGCGCGCCTTCCGTGCCGTCGGCGGCACGCCCCGCTTCATGGCGTCCGGCCGCGGCCCGTACCTCACCGACGCCGACGGCCGCGAGTACGTCGACCTCGTCTGCTCCTGGGGGCCGATGATCCTCGGGCACGCGCACCCCGAGGTCATCGCCGCCGTCCAGGAGGCCGTCGCCCGCGGTACGTCCTTCGGCACGCCCGGTGAGGGCGAGGTCGCGCTCGCCGAGGAGATCGTCGCCCGGGTCGAGCCCGTGGAGCAGGTGCGGCTGGTCAGCAGCGGCACCGAGGCGACCATGTCCGCGATCCGGCTCGCCCGTGGGTTCACCGGCCGGTCCAAGGTGATCAAGTTCGCCGGGTGCTACCACGGGCACGTGGACGCGCTGCTCGCCGCCGCCGGGTCCGGGGTCGCCACGTTCGCGCTGCCCGACACCCCGGGAGTCACCGGCGCCCAGGCCGGCGACACGATCGTGCTGCCGTACAACGACCTGGAGGCCGTGCAGGAGGCCTTCCACCGGTACCCGGGTGAGATCGCGTGCGTGATCACCGAGGCCTCGCCCGGGAACATGGGCGTCGTGCCGCCGGGCCCCGGGTTCAACCAGGGGCTCAAGGACGCCTGCCAGAAGAACGGCGCGCTCTACATCTCCGACGAGGTCATGACCGGGTTCCGTACCAGCCGCGCCGGCTGGTACGGCATCGACGGGGTCAGGCCGGACCTGATGACCTTCGGGAAGGTCATGGGGGGCGGTTTCCCCGCCGCCGCCTTCGGCGGGCGCGCCGATGTCATGGCCCATCTCGCTCCCGCCGGGCCCGTCTACCAGGCCGGCACCCTCTCCGGGAACCCCGTCGCCACCGCCGCGGGCCTCGCCCAGCTGCGGCTGCTGGACGACGCGGCGTACGAGACGGTGAACTCCGTGTCCGCGCAGATCCAGTCGCTGGTCACCGAGGCGCTGAGCAAGGAGGGTGTCGCGCACCGGGTGCAGACCGCCTCCAACATGTTCTCGGTGTTCTTCACCGACCGGCAGGTGCGCACCTACGAGGACGCCAAGCGGCAGGAGTCGTACCGCTTCACCGCGTTCTTCCACTCGCTGCTGTCGAACGGCGTCTACCTGCCGCCGTCGTCCTTCGAGTCCTGGTTCGTGTCCACGGCCCACGACGAGCGGGCCATCCAGAAGATCGCCGACGCCCTTCCGGCGGCGGCCCGGGCGGCTGCGGAGGCCACCGCGTGAGCATCAGCAACGGCAGCAGGGACAAGGACGTCACCGTCGTCCATCTCATGCGGCACGGTGAGGTCGACAACCCGGGCGGGGTTCTGTACGGGCGGCTGCCCGGCTACCACCTGTCCGAGCTGGGGCGGCAGATGGCCGACCGGGTCGCCGAGCACCTCGCCCCGCGGGACGTGACGTACGTCTGTGCCTCGCCGCTGGAGCGGGCGCAGGAGACGGCCGCCCCGGTCGCCAAGGCGCACGGCCTCGACCTGGACACCGACGAGCGGCTCATCGAGGCGGACAACGTCTTCCAGGGCAAGACCTTCGGGGTGGGGGACGGCGCGCTGCGCAAGCCCGAGAACTGGAAGCACCTGGTCAACCCGTTCAAGCCGTCCTGGGGTGAGCCGTACGTCGACATCGTCGTGCGGATGATGGGCGCGCTGAACGCGGCCAAGGACCAGGCGCGGGGGCACGAGGCGGTGCTGGTCAGCCATCAGCTGCCGGTCTGGATCGTGCGGTCCTACGTCGAGCGGCGGCGGCTGTGGCACGATCCGCGCAAGCGGCAGTGCACGCTCGCCTCCCTGACGACTTTCACATATCTGGGCGACAGGATCGTGTCGGTCGGCTACAGCGAGCCCGCCATCGATCTCGTCCCGGCCCATCTGCGGGCCGGTGCCAAGCCGCAGAAGGGCGCGGGCACCGCCCAGGGGAAGGCCTTCGGCGCCTGACCCAGCGGTTTCTGACGGTCCGTTTGGCACGGCTTAGCGTACTTTTTCGGTACCCGTTACGAAAACCATACAAATTAACGGAACCTCCCCGATCGTCGCGCCCTCTGACTGGGTGACCATCAGCAGGCGCAACGAATCGGGGAACTCCATGCGCACCGTCTCCCGGACCCTCTCCCGCAGGGGAATGCTCGGACTCGGCGCGGGCGTGGCGGCCGCCGCCACCCTGGCCGGCTGCGGGAGTCACACGTCATCGGACGGCGCCGGGCACCCGGACGGTTCCGGCCAGGGGAAGAACGCCGAGGGCGGGACCGGCTCGCGTCCCGGCAAGCCGATCGGGGACGGCTCCACGTCGTTCACGGGCAAGCAGCCGCACCAGCCGGCCAAGCCGGAGCCGCTTCAGCCGGGGCAGACCCCGCCGCAGT
>NZ_JBVJVY010000047.1:0-52961 GCF_055603265.1 Streptomyces sp. NPDC037288 | reverse complement strand
AGAATATCGCGGTGTACGGGGAACTCCCGTGGGGAGGGGGTGGGGGGGGAGGGGGGGGGGTTGCGGGTTTTTGGTGGCGGGCGGGACACACGGGGGGGGGCCGCGGGGGGCTCCCCCCCCGCGTCCCTGAAAGACGGCCCCTCCGGGGCCCGTCTTTCACACCGCGGTCAGCAACTCCGCATGATGCCGCTCCGCCACCAGCGGGTGTGCCCTCAGCTTGCCCTTGAGTTCGTTGTAGCCGTACTCGGCGTACAGGGGGTTCGTCGGGTCCGTTGTGATGCCCGGGGCCTTCGACGCGTGGGGGAAGGGCAGGGGCTCGACCCTCGCGTCCAGGCGGGGGTTGTAGAAGAACGGCACCGAGAAGCGCTCCGTCGCTCCGGGTGGGCTCACCACGCGGTGGTTGGTGGCGAGGAGGTAGCCGTTGGTGGCGACCTCCAGGAGTTCGCCGAGGTTGACGACGAAGGCGCCGTCGATGGGCGGGACGTCGTGGAAGCGGCCGTCCTCGCGCTGGACCTGGAGGCCGCCGACCGTGTCCTGCAGGAGCAGGGTCAGAAAGCCGTAGTCCTTGTGGGCGCCGACGCCCTGGTCGGTGCCGTCGCCCGCGCTGCCGGGGTAGCGGACGAGCTTGAGGTGCGGGTGGGCGTGGTCGCCGAAGACCGGGTCGTAGAAGCCGGCCGGGGCGCCGATGGCCGTGAGGAGCTCGTGCAGGAGGCGGTGGGCGACCGCGCTCAGCTTGTCGATCCAGGCGAGGGCCGCCGTGCGCAGTTCGGGCAGGGCGGCGGGCCACTGGTTGGGGCCCTGCAGCCACCAGTACGCGGGCTCGCCGGGGGCGGGGGCGCGGGCGGGGCGTTCGGCGCCGATGTCGAGCTGGTCGCGCCAGTCGCGGGCGCCGGCGGTGCGTTCGTCGCCGGTGCGCGTGTAGCCGCGGAAATGAGGCGAGTTGAGGTTGTCGAGGGCGAGGCGGTCGGCCTCGGGGAGGACGAAGAAGGCGCGCATGGCGGTGAGCAGCGCGTCGGTCTCGGCCGGGGTCACTCCGTGTCCGACGAGCTGGAAGAAGCCGACGTCGTGCGCGGCGCTGTGCAGCTGGGCGTGGAGCAGTGCGCGGGCCTGGGGGCCGCGGTCGGCGGCCGACAGGTCGATCACGGGGAGCTGGGCGTACGACGAGGTCGTCGTCGGGGTGTGCGTCGTCATGGGTGCGTCCACAGGGGTGTGTGGGCCACGGGCAGGCCGCCGAGGGTAGGGGGCGGCGCCCAGGATGCCGTAAGAAGGGGGAGAAAAAGGGGGCTGAATCAGGCCGAATGGCGACAGCCCATGCTCGTGACGCGCACGTAGTCCACGTGGCGGCGGCGAACGAGCATCGGAAGCATGCGGCAAGGGTACTGTCCCCTGCCGGATACGGGTGTGGCCCACTTCACCGGCTCGGCACCGGCACGGGCTCAGCCCAGGGCCCGGTCCAGCAGGTCGGCCCACTGGGCGACGACCCGTTCCCGGCGGGCGGTGTCGTCGGTGAGGAGGTTGGCGAGGCCGAGGCCGCGGGCCATGTCGAGCAGGCCCTGGACGGTCTCGCGGACGCCGGGACGGGACTCGTCGGCGCCGAGGAGGTCGACGGCGATGCGGTGGGTCTCGCGGCCGACACGGGCCTCCAGCTCGGTCACGCGCGTGCGCAGCTGGTCCTCGTCGGAGGCGGCGACCCACAGGTGCAGGGCGGCGCGGAAGAGGGGGCCGGTGTAGAGGTCGACCAGGGCCGAGACCACGGCACGGCGGTCGGCGGGGCCGGCCGGGAAGAGCGCCCGCAGGGCGGTGGAGCGCTCCTCGGCGACGTACTCGACGGCGGCCGTGAACAGGTCCTCGCGGGTCGGGAAGTGGTGCTGGGCGGCGCCGCGGGAGACGCCGGCGCGTTCGGCGACGACGGCGACGGTGGAGCCCGCCCAGCCGTGGTCGGCCAGACAGGCCACGGCGGCCTCCAGGAGCCGCTGCCGGGTGGCCCGGCTGCGGTCCTGCTTGGGTACGCGGTCGCGTTCCACCGTCGTGCTCATGTGGTCACACCACCCATGCCGCATCCCGTCTTTCCAGGAAGGCCGTCATCCCCTCCTGGGCCTGGGCGGAGGAGAACAGCCGGGCCGAGAGCGCGGTCAGCTCCGCCGCGTCCCGGTCGAACGTTTCCAGCACCCTAGCCGTGAGCAGCTTTTTCGTCTCGGCCAGGGCCTGCGGGGAGGAGCGGCGCAGGCCGTCCAGGACGGGTGCGAGTACCTCGTCGACGTCGTCGCCGGTCGTCGTGAGCAGGCCGGCGCGCACGGCCTCGGCGGGGTCGAAGCGCTCGCCGGTGAGGTAGTAGCGCGCCAGGGCGCGGGGGTCGGCGCGCGGGACGACCGGCAGGGAGATCACCGCGGGAGCCACGCCGATGCGGACCTCGGTGAAGGCGAAGGTGGCCTGGGGCGAGGCGGCGGCGATGTCGCAGGCCGCCAGGAGGCCGAGGCCGCCGGCGCGGACGTGTCCGGTGACCCGGGCGACGACGGGTTTGGGCAGCTCGACGATCTGCCGCAGCAGGGAGACCAGCGCGTCCGGCCGGGGCGGGTCGCGCAGGTCGGCGCCGGCGCAGAAGGTGGTGCCGGTGTGCGTGAGGACGACGGCGCGGACGTCGGGGTCCCTGCCGCAGTCGGTGAGGGCGTCGGCGAGGCCGCCGACGAGGGCCGCGGAGAGCGCGTTACGGGTGTCGGTGGCGTCCAGGCTGAGGCTTTCGACGGCACGCGCGCGCGTGCGGCCGATCGGCGCGGTCACGTGTGCTCCCTGAACTGTCGGCGCAGGATCTTTCCGGAGGCGGCGCGGGGGACGGCGTGGAGGAAGGTGATCCGGCGCACGCGCTTGTACGGGGCGACACGTTCGGCGACGTACAGCATGATCTCGTTCTCGGTCAGGTCCTCGGCGGCCTCGGCCCGGACGACGAAGGCGTGCGGGACCTCGTTGCCGTCGTCGTTGTAGGAGCCGATGACGGCGGCGTCGGCGATGCCGGGGTGGGTGAGCAGCAGGGCCTCCAGTTCGGCGGGGGCCACCTGGAAGCCCTTGTACTTGATGAGTTCCTTCACGCGGTCGACGACGAAGAGCCAGCCGTCCGCGTCCACGTGGCCGACGTCACCGGTGTGCAGCCAGCCGTCGGTGTCGATCATCGCGGCGGTGACGTCGGGGCGGCCGAGGTAGCCCTTCATCACCTGGGGGCCGCGGATCAGGATCTCGCCGGCCTCGCCGGTGCCGAGGTCCTTGCCGGGGTCGTCGAGGGAGACGATCCGCATCTCGGTGCCGGCGATGAGCCTGCCGACGGTGCCGGCGGGGGCGTCGTGCAGCCGGTCGAGGGGGACGACGTGGGTACCGGGTGACAGTTCCGTCATGCCGTAGGCCTGGCCGATCGGGGGCAGGCCGAGCCGCTGCGCGCAGGCGCGGGCGAGGGCGGCGTCCAGCGGGGCGGCGGCGCTCATGACGTACTTGAGGGAGGAGAGGTCGTAGCGGGCGACCGCGGGGTGCTTGGCGAGGGCGAGGACGATCGGCGGGGCGACGTACAGGCCGGTGATGCGGTGCTTCTCGATCGCGGCGAGGAAGGTCTCGAGGTCGAAGCGGGGCAGGACGACGACCGTGGCGCCCTTCCTCAGGGGCGCGTTCAGCAGGGCGGTGAGGCCGTAGATGTGGAAGAACGGCAGTACGGCGAGGATGCGCTCGTTGGGTCCGGTCGGGACGGCCGGCTCCAGCTGGGCGAGGTTGGTGGCGATCTGCCGGTGGGTGAGCATCACCCCCTTGGGGATGCCGGTGGTGCCGGAGGAGTACGGCAGCACGGCGACGTCCTCGGCCGGGTCGATGGTGATGTGCGGTTCGGGGGCGGTGGTGGCGAGCATGTCGATCAGGGAGCGGTGTCCGGGCGCGCTGTCGCAGACGAAGATCTCCCGTACGCCGCCCGCGAGTTCGGCGGCGCGGCGGGCCGTCTCCAGCAGGGGTGAGACGGTGATGATCCAGCCGGCGCGGCTGTCGCCGAGCTGTTTGGCGAACTCCTCGGGCGTGGCGAGCGGGTGCACCGTGGTGACGCAGGCGCCCGCGCGCGTGGCGGCGTAGAAGGCGGTCGGGAAGACGATGGTGTTGGGGCTGTGCAGGGCGAGGACGTCGCCCTTGCGGACGCCCGCGTCGGCGAGTGAGGCGGCGAGGCGCCGGTGGAACCGGTCCAGCTGCTCGTACGTGAGGGTGGTGCCGTCCGTGCCGTCGATGAGGGCGGGGCGTGCGCCGAAGTCGGCGGCGTGCCCCAGGACGGCGTCGTGGATGGGGAGCGCTACGGGCGGAACGTCTGCGTACTCGCTGCGGAACACGGTTCCTCCTCGCACAGGTGCGATCAGTACGACTTGGGCAGACCCAGGGTCTGGTGGGAGACGTAGTTGAGAATCATCTCCCGGCTCACCGGAGCAATACGAGCCACGCGTGCGGCCGTTATCAACGAGGCGAGCCCGAATTCCCGCGTGAGCCCGTTGCCGCCGAGGGTGTGGACGGCCTGGTCGACGGCCTTCACGCAGGCCTCCCCGGCCGCGTACTTGGCCATGTTGGCGGCCTCGCCCGCGCCGAGGTCGTCGCCGGTGTCGTAGAGGTGGGCCGCCTTCTGCATCATGAGCCGGGCCAGTTCCAGGTCGATGTGCGCCTGCGCCAGGGGGTGGGCGATGGCCTGGTGGGCGCCGATGGGCGTCTTCCAGACGGTGCGGTCGCGGGCGTACTCGACGGCTCTGGCGAGCGCGTACCGGCCCATTCCGATGGCGAAGGCCGCCGTCATGATGCGCTCGGGGTTGAGCCCGGCGAAGAGCTGCAGCAGGCCGGCGTCCTCGTCGCCGACGAGGGCGTCCGCCGGGAGCCGTACGTCGTCCAGGACCAGCTCGAACTGCTTCTCGGCGGCACCCAGTTCCATGTCGATCGGGCGTTTGTGGAAGCCCTCGGCGTCCGTCGGGACGATGAACAGGCAGGGTTTGAGGCGTCCGGTACGGGCGTCTTCCGTGCGGCCGACGATGAGGACGGCGTCGGCCATGTCGACACCGGAGATGAACACCTTGCGGCCGGTCAGGAGCCAGTCGGTGCCGTCGCGGCGGGCGGTGGTGGTGATGCGGTGGCTGTTGGAGCCGGCGTCGGGTTCGGTGATGCCGAAGGCCATGAGGCGGGTGCCGTCGGCGATTCCGGGGAGCCATGTCTGCTTCTGGGCCTCCGTGCCGAAGCGGGAGATGACGGTTCCGCAGATGGCCGGGGAGACGACGAGCATGAGGAGGGGGGAGCCGGCGGCGCCCAGCTCCTCCAGGACCGTGGCCAGTTCGGCGATGCCCGCGCCGCCACCGCCGTACTCCGCCGGGAGGTTGACGCCCAGATAGCCGAGTTTTCCTGCTTCGGACCACAGCGCGGTGGGGGGTTTGCCTTCGGCGACGGCCTGTACCAGGTACTCGCGGCCGTAGCGTTTGCCGAGGGCGGCTACCGCGGATCGCAGGGCCTGGTGTTCTTCGGATTCGATGACGGGAGTCATGGGGCTCCTAGGAAGAGGGTTCCTCGACTACAGCCAGCAACGTTCCTGGCTCCACTTGCTGTCCGACGGTTACCGGCAGGGCCGTCAGCGTTCCCGTGACGGGCGCCGAGATCTGGTGCTGCATCTTCATCGCCTCCAGCCATATGAGGCCTTGGCCGGCCTGAACCGTTGCCCCTTCCGTCAGGCCCTCGGCGACGCGTACGACCGTGCCCGGCATGGGGGCGAGGAGGGAGCCCGGGGCGAGCTGGGCGGCGGGGTCGGGGAAACGGGGCAGGGCGGTCAGGCGGGTGGAGTTGACGTACACCTCGTCGCCGTAGGCGGACACCTCGAACCGGCGCCGCACACCGTCGGTTTCGAGGACGACCAGGCCCTCCCCGGCGTGCAGGACCCGCACCCCGTCCGCCGTAGGCCCCTGCCGGGTGTGGCGGTAGCGGACCTCGTGTTCCCGCCCCGCCATCCCGTACCGCTTGACCTGCGGCTGCGAGGGAACGTTGCGCCAGCCGCCGAAGCGGGAGCGGCCGTGGGCGTCGGCGAGGGCGGCGGCCAGGGGGGCGTACGGGTCGGGGGCCGGCCCGGTGAGGTCGGCGAGGTGGCGGTCGTAGAAGCCGGTGTCCATGCGGCCACTCGTGAACTCCGGGTGGCGCAGCGAGCGCACCAGCAGGTCCCGGTTGGTGACCGGGCCGTGGATCACCGCGCGCTCCAGGGCACCCGCGAGTTTGCGGACCGCCTCCGCGCGCGTGGGGGCGTGTACGACGGCCTTCGCGAGCATGGCGTCGTAGTGGACGCCGATGTCGTCTCCGTCGCCGTAGCCCGTGTCGAGGCGGGCGCCGGGGACCGTCAGGCGGTGCAGGGTGCCGGTCTGCGGGGCCCAGCCGTTCGCCGGGTCCTCGGCGTAGAGGCGCGCCTCGACGGCGTGCCCACGCGCGCGTGGCGGGTCGGCTGCGAGGGGGTGGCCCTCCGCGATGCGGATCTGTTCGGCGACCAGGTCGAGGCCGAACACGGCTTCCGTGACGGGGTGTTCGACCTGGAGACGGGTGTTCATCTCCAGGAAGTGGGCCCTGCCGTCGGCCACCAGGAACTCCACCGTGCCCGCGCCGACGTACGCGACGGCGCGCGCGGCGCGTACGGCCAGCGTGCGCAGCTCCTCGTCGAGCTCCGCCGAGAGCCCGGGCGCCGGCGCCTCCTCGACGACCTTCTGGTGGCGGCGCTGGAGGGAGCAGTCGCGGGTGCCCAGCGCCCACACCGTGCCGTGTGCGTCGGCGAGCACCTGCACCTCGACGTGCCGGCCGTTCTCGACGTACGGCTCGACGAACACCTCGCCGTCGCCGAAGGCGCTCGCAGCCTCGGCGCGCGCGCCCTCCAGCGCGGCGTCCAGCTCCTCCAGGCGGCGCACGACGCGCATCCCGCGCCCCCCGCCGCCGGCGGCCGCCTTCACCAGCACCGGCAGGTCTGGCTCCCCCACCTCGGCCAGGGGAGCGAGCCCCATCAGCTTCTTCGCCCGCGTCTTGGACGCCATCGCCTCGATCGCCGCCGGAGGCGGGCCGATCCAGGTCAGACCGGCGTCGAGGACGGCGCGGGCGAAGTCGGGGTTCTCGGAGAGGAAGCCGTAGCCGGGGTGCACGGCGTCGGCGCCGGCGGCCAGGGCCGCCTTCACGACCAGGTCGCCGCGCAGATACGTCTCGGCGGGCGCCGCGCCCGGCAGCCGTACCGCCGTGTCGGCCACGCGCGCGTGCAGCGCGTTCTCGTCTGCGTCCGAGTGCACGGCGACCGTCCGGATTCCCAACTCACCACAGGTGCGGAAGATCCGGCAGGCGATCTCGCCGCGGTTGGCGACCAACAGGGTCTGGATCATGGACCTCACATCCGGAAGACGCCGAAGCCGCCGCGCGTGCCCTGGTAGGGCGCGGTGTGGACGGCGGACAGGCACAGGCCGAGGACGGTGCGGGTGTCGCGCGGGTCGATGACGCCGTCGTCGTACAGCCGCCCGGACAGGAACATCGGCAGCGACTCGGACTCGATCTGCTGCTCCACCAGCGCGCGCAGGGCGGCGTCCGCGTCCTCGTCGTACGGCTGTCCCTTCGCCTCGGCCGACTGCCGGGCGACGATCGACAGCACGCCGGCGAGCTGCTGCGGGCCCATGACGGCGGACTTGGCGCTGGGCCAGGCGAACAGGAATCGGGGGTCGTAGGCGCGTCCGCACATGCCGTAGTGCCCGGCGCCGTACGACGCCCCCAGGAGGACGGACAGATGCGGGACCCGGCTGTTGCTGACCGCGTTGATCATCATCGCGCCGTGCTTGATGATCCCGCCCTGCTCGTACTCCTTGCCGACCATGTAGCCGGTGGTGTTGTGCAGGAAGAGCAGCGGGATGTCGCGCTGGTTGGCGAGCTGGATGAACTGGGCTGCCTTCTGCGACTCCGCGCTGAACAGGACACCCTGCGCGTTGGCGAGGATCCCGACCGGGTAGCCGTGCAGGCTCGCCCAGCCGGTCACCAGACTCGTCCCGTACAGCGGCTTGAACTCGTCGAAGTCGGAGGCGTCGACGATCCGGGCGACGACCTCGCGCGGGTCGAAGGGGATCTTGAGGTCGCCGGGGACGATACCGAGGAGTTCCTCGGGGTCGTACCGGGGCGGCTCGGCCGGGCCGGGGTCCGGGTACGCCCTGCGGTGGCCCAGGCGGGCGACCACGCGCCGCGCCTGCCGCAGCGCGTCCGGCTCGTCCACGGCGAAGTAGTCGGCGAGGCCGGACACGCGCGCGTGCATCTCCGCGCCGCCCAGGGACTCGTCGTCGCTCTCCTCGCCGGTGGCCATCTTCACCAGCGGAGGACCGCCGAGGAAGACCTTCGCCCGCTCCTTGACCATGATCACGTGGTCGGACATGCCGGGGATGTAGGCGCCCCCGGCGGTGGAGTTCCCGAAGACGACCGCGATCGTCGGGATCCCGGCCGCCGACAGCCGGGTGAGGTCGCGGAAGACCGCGCCGCCGGGGATGAAGATCTCCTTCTGCGACGGCAGATCCGCACCTCCCGACTCCACCAGGCTGATGCAGGGCAACCGGTTGGCGAGGGCGATGTCGTTGGCGCGCAGGGCCTTCTTCAGGCTCCACGGGTTGCTCGCGCCGCCGCGCACGGTCGGGTCGTTGGCGGTGATCAGGCACTCCACGCCCTCGACCACGCCGATGCCGGTGACGAGCGAGGCGCCCACCGGGTAGTCACTCCCCCAGGCGGCGAGCGGGGACAGCTCCAGGAACGGCGTGTCCGGGTCGAGCAGCAGCTCGATCCGCTCCCGCGCGAGCAACTTGCCGCGCCTCCGGTGCCTTTGCACGTACTTCTCGCCGCCGCCCGCGAGCGCCTTGGCGTGTGCGGCGTCGAGTTCGGCGAGCTTGGCGAGCATGGCCTCGCGATGGGCCCGGTGGTCGGGGCTGCCCGGGTCCAGGGCCGAGGTCAGGGTGGTCACAGCAGGGCCTCCGGAATGTCCAGGTGGCGGGAGCGCAGCCATTCGCCGAGCGCCTTGGCCTGGGGGTCGAAGCGGTGCCGGGCGGCGACGCCCGCGCCGAGGATGCCCTCGACGACGAAGTTGACCGCGCGCAGGTTCGGCAGCACATGCCGGGTGACGGGCAGGTCCCGGCTCTCGGGGATCAGCTGCCGGAACCCTTCGGCGGTCAGCTCGTGCGCGAGCCACCGCCAGGCGTCCTCGGTACGGGCCCACACGCCGACGTTGGCGTTGCCGCCCTTGTCCCCGCTGCGGGCGCCGGCGACCAGTCCGAGCGGCGCACGCCGGGTCGGACCAGGCGGGAGCGGTTCCGGGAGAGCCGGCACCGGTACGTCTTCCAGGGGGCGCGTCTCCTCGGGCGGGGCCACGGCGATACGGCGTCCGTCGTGGAGGACGGCCCTATGGTCTACGGCACCATGGGGGATGTACACATCCTCGAAGACCCCATAAGGGTCGCCCTTTCCGGGTGGGGACAGCACATGGAAGCCCGGGTAGCTGGCGAGCGCCAGCTCCACGGCGGCCCCGCTCAGCGCCCGCCCGACGACCCGCTCGTCCCGATCCCGTACGACGAGCCGCAGCAGGGCGCTCGCGGTCTCCTCGGTGTCGGCGTCGGCCCGGTCGGTGCGGACCAGTTCCCAACGGACCTCGGCCGGGGACGCCTTGGTGAGGGCGTCGGTGAGCTGCTCGCGCACCAGCTCCGCCTTGGCCTCGATGCCGAGCCCGGTGAGGACGAAGACGACCTCGTTGCGGAAGCCGCCGAGCCGGTTGAGGCCGACCTTGAGCGTCGGCGGCGGCGCCTCCCCGCGCACGCCCTCGATCCGCACCCGGTCCCGGCCGTCCTGGCTCAGCCGTACGGTGTCCAGCCGGGCGGTGACATCCGGCCCGGCGTACCGGCCGCCCCCGGTCTCGTACAGCAGCTGGGCGGTGACCGTGCCGACGTCGACCAGGCCCCCGGTGCCGGGGTGCTTGGTGACGACACTGCCGCCGTCGGCGTGGATCTCGGCGAGCGGGAAGCCGGGCCGGCGCATGTCGGCCTCCCGGAAGAACGCGTAGTTCCCGCCGGTGGCCTGCGTCCCGCACTCCAGCACGTGCCCGGCGACGACGGCGCCCGCGAGCCGGTCGTACTCCCCCGGACCCCAGCCGAAGTGGGCGGCGGCGGGCCCGGTGACCAGGGCCGCGTCGGTCACGCGCCCGGTGACGACGATGTCCGCGCCGGCGCGCAGGCACTCGGCGATGCCGAAGCCGCCGAGGTAGGCGTGGGCGGCGAGGGCGCCGGGGTGGCGGGCGGTGAGGTCGTCACCCTCGACATGCGCGACCCGGAGGGGGATGCCGATCCGGTCGGCCGACTCCCGTACGGCGTCGGCGAGTCCGGCCGGGTTGAGTCCGCCCGCGTTGGTGACGATCTTCACGCCGCGTTCCCGGGCCAGGCCGAGGCAGTCCTCCAGCTGGCGCAGGAAGGTGCGGGCGTATCCGGCGGAGGGGTTTTTCAGCCGGTCGCGGGCGAGGATCAGCATGGTGAGTTCGGCGAGGTAGTCGCCGGTGAGGACGTCCACCTCGCCGCCGGTGAGCATCTCGCGCAGGGCGCCCGCGCGATCGCCGTAGAAGCCGGAGAAGTTGCCGATGCGCAGCACCGTCACGCCGGCGCCCCCTTCGGCGGGCGGCCGGTGCCGGGCGGGCCCGCGAAGGCCTGCGCGATGTCCAGCCAGCGGTCGGCGTCCGGGCCGACGGCGGTCAGGGCGAGGTCGGTGCGGTGGGCGCGCTGGGTGACGAGGAGGCAGAAGTCGAGGGCGGGACCGGTGACGCGTTGCGGTGCGCCTTCCGGGCCGTATGTCCACAATTCCCCGGAAGGAGCGACGAGTTCGACACGGAACTCGTCGGCCGGTGGAGTGAGCCCGTGGACGGTGTGGGCGAAGTCGCGGGTCCGCACCCCGAGCCGGGCCACATGCCTGAGCCGATCGGTGGGTGGGCGGACCACACCCAGCGCGTCGGCGATATCCAACCCATGGGCCCAGGTCTCCATAAGGCGGGCCGTGGCCATGGAGGCGGCCGACATGGGCGGGCCGTACCAGGGGAAACGGGCACCGGGTGGGGCGGCGCGCAGGGCCCGGTCGAGCGCGTCACGTCCCGTCCGCCACGTGGCCAGCAGCTCGGCGGGCGGCAGACGGGCGCCGTCCTCCGCGCCCTGGTCCACGAACGAGTCAGGGGCGGTGAGCGCCTTCTCGACCAGCGCCCGGAAGGCGTCCGCGTCGGTGACGGCCAGCAGCGCCGAGCGGTCGGTCCAGGCGAGGTGGGCGATCTGGTGGGCGAGGGTCCAGCCCGGCGCGGGAGTGGGGAGTGCCCACTGTCCGGGGCTCAATCCGGCGGTGAGCCGGTCGAGTTCCTCACTCTCCGCGCGCAGGTCGTCGATGACGGGCGTGGGGTCGGCCATGAGGGGAGCATGGCAGCGACCCCAGAAACAATCAAGCACGCTTGCATGAAAATGGGAGCCGCGTGGCCGCCCGGACTCCCGGTCGGTGGCGTGCTGCTCCCCCTCCTCCGCGGCGAGGCGCCCTGCCGCGCGGATCCTCGCCACCACGGCCGCGTTGCCGGTGGTTGCGGTCGGCAGGGCGGTCAGAAAAAGGGATCCTTTCCCTGTTCCTGACCGCCCTGGGATGGATGGGTGGGTGGACTTCTTTCATGTGCGGTTGTGTGCTTGGCGGCCGGGAACTACCGCCGGTCGTCCGTCAGTTGCAGAAGTTGAGCAGGTCGAGGAGGCCGTTGCCGCACTGGAAGTGCTCGCCGTCCCCGCCGCCGCCGTGGCCGTAGGCTGGAGCGGCCTTGGTGGCGACGTGCGTGGCGGGTGTCGCGGCCACGGCGGATGTGGCGGTTGCCACCCCCGCCGCGCAAGCGATGCCCACGGCGGCACTCACCGCGAATACTCGCGGAATGCGGGAAACGGCCTTCTTGGAGCGAGGTGTAGTGTTCATGAACTCACCATGCACACCCTTGCAACCAGTCGCTCGCCGAGCGCATCCGAGCGGGTGAGCCCCCGTCAGGGGCGGATCTGAACGGGTTTCCGGGGATACGCCGGCCTCGGCTGACCGCTATACGCGGCACATCACCCAGTGAGCCCCTCACATCTTGTGCGGCAGAGGGAAAACGGGTGGTCAGCGAGGGTGTGACGGGCTCGTCGAACACATCCGGGGCTCATCTTCACCCGAGGGCCTGAACCGAACTCGCCGCGTCGGCACCCGGGTTGCTTCGGGACTGGCGCCACGGTCCGCGCCCCGTTGGTCCTTATAGGGGATGCAACTACGACCTTCCCGTCGGAGGGCGTGGAGAGAGTTCTTCGAACCAGGAAAGTCCGCGATGGCCTCGGGGCTCAACACACAGGGCACCGGGAGGTGTTCGAGGGCGGCCGACGACCTCGGGGACCGGCTGCCCGGTCAGGAGCGGGCCGACGTCCTGCGAGTGGCGCCACAACAGCCCCAGGTCGGGCAGGCCGGGCGCATCTCGCCGGTACAGCTGGGCCACGGCGATCAGCGGGACGGGATCCGTCTCGGCGACCTGCGGAGCGTGCCGGCCATGCTTGAACCCGGCGATTTCCAGGGCTCCTTCGGACGTGGTCCCCGGTTCGTCACGCCGCTGGGCCCGCCCCGGGGATCTCCCGCTCGCGCAGCACGTCGGCGTACCGACAACCGCTGTGGCGCCGGGGATGCGGCGATGGCGGGGCGGTGGGCGAGGGACCGGTCGGCGAGCGCCCTCACCAGGTGGGGCAGGCGGCCGGCACCGGTCACGGTCAGACGGTGGTCGACCTGGGCCGGACGGTCCCGGCATGGAGCCGCATGACGCCGGATCGGGACGTCAGGCCTCCGGGGCCGGTTCCACGCGGGCCTTGCCCCTGCCCACCTGGGTGCGGACCGCGCCGATGCTCGCTGCGATGACCAGGGCGATGGCGCCCGCCTCCGGAAGGGACAGGGACTGACCGAGGACGAGGAACCCGGCCGTTGCCGCGAGCGCCGGTTCGAGGCTCATCAGGATCGCGAAGGTGGAGGCGGGCAGACGGCGCAGGGCCAGCAGTTCGAGGGTGTAGGGGAGGACCGAGGAGAGCAGGGCCACCGCGGAGCCGAGGGCCATGGTGGTGGGGTTGAGCAGGCGGGGGCCTGCCGCGGCCATGCCGATCGGGAGGAAGAGGAGGGCCGCCACCGCCATGGCCAGGGCCAGGCCGTCCGCCTGGGGGAAGCGGCGGCCCGTACGGGCGCTGAAGAGGATGTAGACCGCCCACATGGCTCCGGCGCCCAGGGCGAATGCGACACCTATGGGGTCGAGGTTGCTGAAGCCTCCGCCGCCCAGCAGGAAGACGCCGAGCAGGGCCAGTCCCGCCCAGAGCGCGTTGATCGCGCGGCGGGAGGCCAGGACCGAGAGGGTCAGGGGGCCGAGGACCTCCAGGGTGACCGCCGGGCCCAGCGGGATACGGGCCACCGCCTCGTAGAAGAGGCCGTTCATCGCGCCCATGGCGACACCGAACGCGACGACCGTGCCCCAGTCGGCGCGGGAGTGGCCGCGCAGCCGGGGGCGGCAGAAGAGCAGGAGGACCGCCGCCGCAGCCAGCAGGCGCAGGGTGACGACGCCCGGTGCGCCGGCCCGGGGTATCAGCGTCACCGCGAGGGCGCCGCCGAACTGAACGGAGATGCCGCCGGACAGGACCAGTCCGACCGGGCCGAGCGAGCCGAAGCGGCGCGGTCCGGGGACAGGGGTGACCGGGGTCTGCGGGGTGGTGCTGGAGGTGACGGTCACGGGCGGTCCTGGTGCTTGATCGGGTTTGTTCATCGCGATGTACTGCCAAGTCCAGGGTAATGGACTTCGACAGGAGCGTGAACCCCTTACGGCACTGTCCCGGATGGTGGAACTCCAGCGGCTGTCAGATACCGGGCCAGGGCTGCTCGTCGCGGAACAGGGGGCGGCCGTCGGGGAGGTACGACGGCACGTTTCCGTACGGCTCGCGGCCGGGCCGGCGCCAGGTCTCCGCGGATGCGTGCGCCTCGTACCCCTGTCCGGACTCGTGCGCGGGGGCCGGCCGCGGCGCCTGCTCCTCCTCCCACAGCGGCATGCGCAGCTCACCGGTGTCCGTCGTCGCGTTGTTCTGCGAGCGGTGCAGCCGTGCGTACGCCCCGCCCCGGGCGAGGAGTTCGTCGTGGCGGCCGGTCTCCACGATCCGGCCCCGGTCGACGACGAGGATGCGGTCGGCGTCGGGGGCGAGGTTGAGATCGTGGGTGATCATGATCGTCGTGCGGCCGGTCATCAGGCGGCGCAGGGGCTTGACGACGCGGCGGGCCGCCATCGCGTCCAGGCCGGTCGTCGGCTCGTCCAGGACCAGGACGGGGGCGTCGCGCAGGACGGCGCGGGCGATGGCCAGACGCTGCAGCTGGCCGCCGGACAGGCGGGCCGAGTGGGGGTCCACCTGTGTGTCGTAACCGTCGGGCAACCGCACGATGAAGTCGTGGGCGTCCGCGGCCTTCGCCGCCTCCTCGATCGCCTGGTCGCTGGCGCCGGGCCGGCCGCAGGCTATGTTGGCGCGCACGGTGTCGTGCAGCACCAGGGTCTCCTGGGGAAGCAGTGTGACGTACTCACGTAGGCGTGACAGCGGGAAGCCGCGGAGCGGTATGCCGTCGAGCAGGACCTCGCCCGCGTCCGGGTCGTAGAAGCGGAGCAGGAGCTTGGACACCGTGGACTTGCCCGCGCCGCTCGGACCGGTGACGATCACCAGCTCGCCGGGACTCACCGAGAAGGACAGTCCTTCGAGGGCGCTCTGCTCGGCGCCCGGGTAGCGGAAGGTCACGTCCCGGACCTCGACGGTTCCGTCCGGACGGCCCCCGTCCGAAGGGCGCCGCGGGTCGGTGACCGACGGATGGACGTCGAGGATCTCGATGAGCCGTTCGGCGCCCGCCGTGGCGGCGGTGACGGTGAGACCCAGCTGGGCGAGGCCGCGTACCGGCGGGTAGAGGTAGCCGAGGAAGGCGGCGAAGGCGAGGAGCTGGCCGAGGGTCATCCGGCCCCTGGAGATCTCCCAGGCGCCGATACCGATCACGGCGAGCACACAGACCGTCTCGATGACCTGGACGAGTTGTTCGTAGGCCTCGTTCAGACGGGTGGAGCGGACCGAGGCGCGGAACCAGGCGCTGGCCTCCTCGTGCAGCCGGCGGCGTTCGGCGTCCCGGCGGTCGTAGGCCTGGGTGAGGACGATGTTGCCGAGGGACTCCTCCACCACGGAGGTGATCGCGCCGTCGGCGGCCCGGCCCTCGCGGGAGACGTCCTTGATGGAACCGGAGAAGCGGCGGGCGGCCAGCCAGAACAGGGGCGCGAGGACGAAGGTGGCGGCGGCCAGGTCCCAGCGCAGCCAGAACGCGGCGACCGCGTAGAAGAGGGCGGAGAAGGCCGCCGAGGCGGCACCGACCAGGCCGGACACGACCATCGTCTCGATCGCCTCGACGTCGCTGGTCAGCCGGGAGAGCAGATCGCCCTGGCGGTGGCGCTGGAAGAAGTGCGGGGGCAGTCGCTGGACGTGGTCGAAGACGTGCTCGCGCAGCCGCATCACGAACCGCTCGGTCGCCCAGGCGGCGAGGGAGTTGCCGGCGTACGCGACGAGCGCGCCGAGCACCGCGACGCCCAGCCACTTCGCCGCCGGGCCCCAGAACGCGGCCAGTGAGCCCTTCTGCAGGGCTTGGTCGGTGAGGTCGCTGAACAGCAGGATGGCCTCGGTCTCGGCGAGCGCGGCGAGCACCGTGCACACCCACACGAGGAGCAGCCATTTCCTGAGCCCTTTTGTCAGCGGCCAGAAACGGCGGAACGCCGTCCGGGCGGGAACGGTGGGAGTTTCGTACTCGAACTCGTCACCCTCGTCACTCTCGCCCGTCATTGAATTCTCCGTCAGCCATTGGATTCTCCTCTCGAATCACCTTCCCGGAAGAAAGAGAAAAGGGGCCGACGGTGCACCATCGGCCCCTTTCAGTTCAGCGCCGGATCAACGGTGCTGGCCGGGCAGCGGCTTCGGCGCGTGCTTCTTCTTGGGCTTCGGCGGGGGCGGCGGGGGCAGCTGCTTCTTCGGCTTCGGGGACAGCGGGGCGAGCTTCTTGAGGCTCATTCCGACTCCTAATGTCGCACTGTTCGTGTGTGGTGCCGAATTCCGCGTCCGGAACCCGACACCGAAGAAGCTACACGCCGCCCGGTAGCCACCAGCCCAGAATTGGCAAGGGGGCTGCTGTGAATACCTTTGAGGTTCCTGAGAGACCCGTGCGAAGCTGAGAGTTCTCTTATGAACCTGAGCGCAGCCCTATGAACCCCCGGCCGCCGGCCCCTCCGTCGAAGAGGTTCAGTTCGAGTGCTGACGACCGGCACGGACCCACGTCACCGCGACGAGAGCCGCGGTGACGTACATCACGACGCTGGCGGTGGCCACGGATTCGACGTACGGCTCGTAGCCGTGCGAGCGGAGCTGGAGCGTGAGGAAGGCGAGAGCCGTGCCGAGCGCCGTGATCACGCCGGTCAAGGATGCGAACGGGACCTTGTTCATGGGTAGTTCCTCTGAACTGCGAGACGACTGGTCGATCCCGAGTCTATGTATCTGCCGCCGAACCGCCCTTGGCTTATCGAACGCCCCTCAAGTCCCCGGCTCCTCCTCCTGCCCCTCCATTGCCTCCGCCAGCACCTGCGCCAGATGCCGGCCCCGCACTCCGGCCAGCTGTTCCAGTTGGGTGCGGCAGGAGAAGCCGTCGGCCAGGATCACCGTCCGCTCGGGCGCCGCGCGGACAGAGGGGAGGAGCTGCTCCTGCGCGCAGGCTCCCGACACCTCGAAGTGGCCTTTCTCGAAGCCGAAGTTGCCCGCGAGGCCGCAGCAGCCTCCGCTCAGCTCGCCGGTGAGGCCCGCGGACTCGCGCAGGCGGCGGTCGGGGCCGTCGCCGAGCACCGCGTGCTGGTGGCAGTGGGTCTGGCCGGCGACCGGGCGGCCGACGACGGGAGGGGTCCAGTGTCCGGCGTGCCGTTCCAGAGCCTCGGCGAACGTCTCGACCAGCGAGGCGAGCCGGGCCGCCCGGGGGTCGTCGGACAGCAGCT
Organism: Streptomyces sp. NPDC037288; assembly: GCF_055603265.1. Taxonomy (NCBI): domain Bacteria; kingdom Bacillati; phylum Actinomycetota; class Actinomycetes; order Kitasatosporales; family Streptomycetaceae; genus Streptomyces; species Streptomyces sp. NPDC037288. The sequence continues at coordinate 35,854 of NZ_JBVJVY010000047.1, read as the reverse complement.
CGGGCAGGTCGGTGCGCAGGGCGGACGCGCAGCTCGGTTCCAGGACGACGACCGGGACGCCGGCCCGCAGCACCGGTTCCATGAGGTCGAGCGTGCGGCGCAGCACCCTGCGGGCGTGGTCCAGTTGGCCGGTGGAGATGTAGGTGAGGCCACAGCAGACCCGGGCCCGGCGGGCGGTGAGGAGTGCGGTGGCGGCCCGGGTGCGGCCGTCCCCGATCTCTCCCCGGCGGGGGAGGAGGGTGGGCGGCAGGGTCACGCGCAGGCCGGCGGCCTCCAGCACCCGGACGGCGGCCCGGCCGACGGAGGGGGACAGATGCTCGGTGAAGGTGTCCGGCCAGAGGACGACCAGGTCGCCCGTCCCGGAGCCGCCGGCCTCGGGCACCGGACCACCCGGCCCCGGCACCGGACCACCCGGCCCCGGCACCGGACCACCCGTCCCCGGCACCGGACCCCGCGCCGGCTTTCTCCGGCGCCACCAGCCGGTGAACGTCTCCGTCGCCAGCCGGGGAATCTGCCGCTCCACCGCGATCCCGCCCAGCCGCTTCCCGGCGCGGGCCAACGGCCCCACCGAGGCCAGGGCGTTGAGCAGCGGGGCCGTGCGGGTGGCGGCCACCCAGCGCAGCCACTGCGGCAGGCGGCCCATGCTGAGGTGGGCGGCGGGACGGCGGCGGCCGGCGTAGTGGTGGTGCAGGAACTCCGCCTTGTAGGTGGCCATGTCCACGCCGACCGGGCAGTCGGAGCGGCAGCCCTTGCAGGACAGACACAGGTCCAGGGCGTCCCGGACCTCCGTGGACCGCCAGCCGTCGCCGACCAGTTCACCCGCGAGCATCTCGTGCAGCAGCCGGGCCCGGCCGCGCGTGGAGTGCTCCTCCTCGCCGGTCGCCCGGAAGGACGGGCACATCACGGCGGGGCCGGCCGCCGCGGTCGTACGGCACTTGGCGACGCCGACGCAGCGGCGGACGGCCGCGCGGAAGTCGCCGCCGTCGGCCGGATAGCCGAAGGCCACGTCGACGGGCCCTCGCGGCAGCACGGAGAAGCGGAGGTTGGCGTCGAGCGGGGCGGGGCGGACCAGCATGCCGGGGTTGAGCAGGTCGTCGGGGTCCCAGACCGCCTTGGCCCGCTCGAAGAGCCGGACCGTCTCGGCGCCGTACATGCGCGGCAGCAGCTCCGCGCGGGCCTGCCCGTCGCCGTGCTCCCCGGACAGCGAGCCGCCGTGCTCCACCACCAGGTCGGCCAGTTCCCCGGAGAAGCGGCGGAAGCGGCCGATGCCGGCCTCGGTGAGCAGGTCGAAGTCGATACGGACGTGGATGCAGCCGTCGCCGAAGTGGCCGTACGGCGTGCCGCGCAGGCCATGCGCCGCCAGCAGGGCGCGGAAGTCCCGCAGATAGGCGCCGAGCCGGGCGGGCGGCACCGCGCAGTCCTCCCAGCCGGGCCATGCCTCACTGCCGTCCGGCATCCGCGTGGCCGTGCCGCTCGCGTCCTCGCGGATGCGCCACAGGGCACGCTGGGCGGCCGGGTCCGTCACCACCAGGGAGTCGACCACGTCGGCCGCTCGGACGATGTCCTGCGCACGCGCGCGTGCCCCGGCCGGTGACTCCCCGCCGGTCTCCACGAACAGCCAGGCGCCCCCCGCGGGCAGTCCGGCCGGCGAGCGCACCAGGTCGGCAGCCATGCCCTCCACCGTCAGGGGGCCGAGCGGCAGCAGCCCGGCGGCGGCCTCGGCCGCGGCGCTCTCGTCGCCGTACGCCAGCACGGCCAGGGCACGCGCGCGTGGGGCCTGCACCAGGTGGACGACCGCTTCGGTGAGGACGCCGAGGGTGCCCTCCGAACCGCAGAAGGAGCGGGCGACGTCCGCGCCCTTCTCGGGCAGCAGCGCGTCCAGCGCGTATCCGGAGATGCGGCGGGGCAGGTCCGGGAATCCGGTGCGCAGCCGGGCCAGTTCGCCCTCCGTCAGCTCGCGCAGCCCTTCCGGTGCGCCCGCCCAGCCGCGACCGAGCCGCAGCCGGCGTCCCGGCGCGGTGATGACGGACAGCTCGCGCACGCTGTCCGCGGTCGTCCCCCAGGCCACCGAGTGCGAGCCGCAGGAGTTGTTGCCGATCATTCCGCCGAGCGTGCAGCGGCTGTGTGTGGACGGATCCGGGCCGAAGCGCAGGCCGTGCGGGGCGGCGGCCTCCTGGAGCCGGTCGAGGACGAGCCCCGGCTGTACGACGGCCGTGCGAGTGCCCGGATCCAGCTCCAGCAGGCCGTTCATGTGCCGGGTGAAGTCCAGCACCACTCCGGTGCCGGTCGCCTGACCGGCGATCGACGTGCCCCCGCCGCGCGCCACCACGGGCACCCCGCGCGCCCGGCAGACCTCCAGCGCGGCGGCCACGTCGTCGGCGTCTCTGGGGGCGACCACGCCCAGCGGGACACGCCGGTAGTTGGACGCGTCCATGGTGACCAGCGCCCGGGAGGTGGTGTCGAAACCGACCTCGCCCCGGACGGCGCCGCGCAGCTGCGCTTCGAGACCCGAGTGATCCGTCATGCGTCCAGGATGCCTCCGCTCACGGACAGTCACCGAAAGTTTTCCACAGGCCAGCGCATATCGTCGCACTACTTCACAAGTCCACGCTTCGGCGATCTTGTCTCATCCGACGGACGCTGTTGCGCCCGGTTTCGCCCAGCGGGATACCCTCCGACTCGTGGCCGACATCCAGATCCCCGCTGACATCAAGCCCGCCGACGGACGTTTCGGCGCGGGCCCCTCCAAGGTGCGCACCGAGGCGCTGGACGCCCTCGCCGCCACCGGTACGTCCCTCCTGGGCACCTCCCACCGCCAGGCCCCCGTCAAGAACCTGGTGGGCCAGGTCCGTGAGGGCATCAGCTCCCTGTTCTCCCTCCCCGAGGGCTACGAGGTGGTACTCGGCAACGGCGGCTCGACCGCTTTCTGGGACATCGCCACCCACGGCCTGATCGAGAACAAGTCCCAGCACCTGAGCTTCGGCGAGTTCTCCTCCAAGTTCGCCAAGGCCGCCAAGCTGGCGCCCTGGCTGGCCGAGCCGACCGTCGTCTCCACCGACCCCGGCACCCACCCCGAGGCACGGGCCGAGGCGGGCGTCGACGTCTACGCCTTCACCCACAACGAGACCTCGACCGGCGTCGCCATGCCGATCAAGCGGGTCGAAGGGGCCGACGAGGGCGCGCTCGTCCTCGTGGACGCGACGAGTGGCGCGGGCGGCCTCCCGGTCGACGTCGCCGAGACCGACGTCTACTACTTCGCCCCGCAGAAGTCCTTCGCCTCCGACGGCGGCCTGTGGATCGGCGTCTTCTCCCCGGCCGCGATCGAGCGCGCCGAGCGCATCCACGCGTCCGGCCGCCACGTCCCGGAGTTCTTCTCGCTCCCGACCGCGATCGACAACTCCCGCAAGAACCAGACGTACAACACCCCGGCGCTGGCCACCCTGTTCCTGCTGAACCAGCAGCTGGAGTGGCTCAACGGCCAGGGCGGCCTCGCCTGGTCCACGGCCCGCACCAAGGACTCCTCCAGCCGCCTGTACTCCTGGGCGGAGGAGTCCAAGTACGCCACCCCGTTCGTCGCCGACCCGGCCAAGCGCTCGCAGGTCATCGGCACGATCGACTTCTCCGACGAGATCGACGCGGCCGCCGTCGCCAAGGTGCTGCGCGCCAACGGCATCGTGGACACCGAGCCGTACCGCAAGCTCGGCCGCAACCAGCTGCGCGTCGCGATGTTCCCGGCGATCGACCCGGCGGACGTCGAGGCGCTGACGAAGTGCGTCGACTACGTGATCGAGCGGCTCTGATCACTTCGGTACACAGGAGGGGCGCCCGGTGCACACCGGGCGCCCCTCTCCCGTGTCGCGGGCGGCCTCAGCCCCGCAGCTCCGTCAGGAACTCGATCAGCGCGGCGTTCACTTCCTCGGGCCGCTCCTGCTGCGTCCAGTGGCCGCAGCCCGGCAGCAGGATCGGCTCGCGGCGCAGGTTGGGCATCAACTCCGGGAGCCCCGCGATGAGTTCGGGCATGCCCGGGAACGCCGGGACCAGGTCGCGGTCGCCGTACAGGTACAGCGCGGGCGGGCTGACGACCGCGCCGTGCCAGGCCGCGGTCAGCTCCCAGTTGCGGTCCAGGTTGCGGTACCAGTTCAGGGCGCCGGTGAAGCCCTTGGCGTGGCTCTCGGTGAGCTCGTCCAGGTCCTCCTCGCTGAGCCAGTCCGGCAGCACCTCCGGGTCGGTCATGTCCGCGAGCCAGCCCCGCTCCGGGTCGGCCACCAGGGCCTGGTCGGGGCGGCCGGCGTCGGGGGCGTCACCGGAGGCGGAGGAGAACAGCTTGCGCAGGGCGGTACGGGTGTCCTTGGCGAACTCGGCGTCCGCGAGCCCGGGCCGGTTGAAGTAGTTCCAGTAGAACCGCCCGCCGAACCGCTCCTGCATGGCGACGAGCGGCGGCCTCTCCCCGCGGAACGGCGGCGGCACGCTCAGCCCCGCGACCCCGCGCACCACGTCGGGCCGCAGCAGCGCGGTGTGCCACGCCACGGGCGCGCCCCAGTCGTGCCCGACGACGAACGCCTGCTTCTCGCCCAGGGCGTGGATCAGCCCGATCACGTCCCCGACGAGATGGAGGATGCTGTACGCGTCCACGTCCTGCGGGTGGTCACTGCGGCCGTATCCGCGCTGGTCGGGGGCGGCGACCCGGAACCCGGCGGCGGCCAGCGGGCCGAACTGGTGGCGCCAGGAGTGCCAGGACTCGGGGAAGCCGTGCAGCAGCACGACGAGCGGGCCCTCGCCCTCCTCCGCGACGTGCAGCCGGATACCGTTCACGTCGACCATGCGGTGCTGAACCATGGCGCGAGGATACGTCTGCACCGTACATGCAGTTACGGTCCGAGCCGGACAACTCCGGCAGACTGACGCCAAGACCCCGGCGTCTGCGCCCGGGGCCTCAGCCGCGCCGCCGCAGGCCCCGCATCCCGAAGAGGACGAGCGCTCCGACCGCGACGACGACGGCACCGACCGTCAGACTCCCGCTGCCTCCGATCCCGAACCCGCCGCCGGTCCCACCCCCGGCCGTGGCCGAACCACCGCCGGCCGAGGGTGACTTGGCGGCGGAGCGGCCCGGCGCGCCCTTCGCCACCACCGCGCTGTCCGCGCCCTCGCTGCTGTACAGCAGCTCGGTCCCGTCGACGGAGTACGTGACGCCCTCCCCCTGTCCCTGCAGGGGCACCTCGAGTTCGCCCGCGCGCTGGATACGACCGCCGTTCCAGTCGTAGTAGATCCCGCCGAAGTACCCGCGCACGGCGAGTTGCCGCCCGTCCGGCGAGAAGGCCGCGTCCGTGGCCCAGAGGTCGACGGGGGCGATCGGCTTGAAGACGTTCGCGCCGGAGGTGGAGAGGGCGGCCGGGCCCTCGTACAGGTGCCCGCCGTCCTGCTTCTTGTCGATGATGTAGACCCGCCCGGTCTTCGGGTGGACGATCAGCGACTCGGCGTCCCGCGGCCCGTTCGCGTACTTCACGACGTACTGCGTCGCGGTGACCGTCTGGTCCTTCAGCTGCTTCGGCTCGGGCAGCCGGTAGATCCACACGTACGGCCACTTGCCGCCGAGGTTGTCACCGATGTCGCCCAGGTAGATCTCGTTGTGCGGCCCGATGGAGACGGCCTCGACGTCCCGCGGGGAGCCGATGCCCCGCAGCGTGACCCGGGCGACGGTCTTCCCGGTCCGGCTGTCCACGGCGTAGAGGTACGGCCCGTCGTCGCTGTCGTTGTGCGTCCAGTAGATGCCGCGGTGGAGCCGGGAGGCGGCGAGCCCGCTGGACTCGGTGATCCGGGGGTCCTTGAGGGTGAACCCCTGGTCGCCGTCCCCGTCGGCGGCGGAGGCGGGCAGCGTGCAGGCGCCGGCGAGCAGCACCCCGGCGAGAACGGCGAACGATCGACGCATGCCGCAAGCCTGCCATTCCCCCCGGGGGTTCACCCGGCGGGTACCGCCGGGGTCCGTCGTACGTGGTGGGCCTCACACCCCATGGGTGTGCGTGATCGTCCATCATGAGCGGATGCTCAGGTTCATGCCCGTAGGTGACTCCATGACGATCGGGAGCGCCGGCGAGCACACATGGCGTTACCGACTGTGGCAGCACCTGCGCGACACGTACGGCGGCCCGTTCACCTTCGTCGGCCCGCGCGAGGAGCTGTACGACAAGTCGGCCGACGCCCCGACGTCGTACGCGTACGCCGATCCGGACTTCCCGCGCCACCACCTGGCGGGCTGGGGCGAGGGCTGGCTGCACATGGCACCCCTGATCGGCGACGCGGTACGACGGCACCGGGCGGACGTGCTCCTGGTCTCCCTCGGCCTGATCGACCTGGGTTTCTACACCAACGCCGAACAGACGGCGGAGAACGTACGGGCCTTCGTCACCGGCGCCCGCGAGGCCGCCCCGCGCATCCGCATGGTCCTGCTCCCGGTCATCCCGAACGTCCGGGCCGAGGCGGACGCCTCCTTCGCCGAGCAGGTGGACCTCTTCAACGTCCTGCTGGCGAAGTGTGTGGCCGACCTGGACGAACCCCGCTCCCCGATCCTGCTGGCCTCGCCGCCCGAGGGGTACGACATCCACGCCGACACGTACGACGGGACGCATCCCAACGCGAGCGGGGAGCACCGGATCGCGGAGGCCTTCGCGGGGGCGATGTGGGGGGCCTGGGGGGTCGGTCAGGCGTACGCGGCTGGAACGGGTTGACCTGATTCCGGCGTCGCCTGGTCACGGTGCGTATCGTTGAAGTGCGCGGCTGCACTCGTCCGTGTGCGGCCGGGGAGGAGCGCCACGATGACCGCCCTCGAAGACAGGATCGAGATGGCCGAGGAGAGCGGCGAGCTGACTCTGGACGACCTGTTCGAGTCGCTCGAGCGGACCACCCCCGAGGGATACAAGGTCGAGATCGTCGGGGGCGACATCTTCATGACGCCGCAGCGGGACGTCCACTGGGAGACCATTCGCCACATCATCTGGGCACTTGAGGACCGCTTCGGGAGGCGTGCGCGGATTTTCACGGACGTCCGTATCGACTTCCCTGGACCCAAGAACGGCTTCTGCCCCGACGTGGCCAAGATGCGCGAGGGTGCCGCGAAGGACGACGAGGGTCGCTGGCGGTACGAAGACATCGAGTTCGTCGCCGAGGTCATCTCGAAGGGAACCGCCCACAACGACTACGGTCCCAAGAAGACCGCCTACGCGGTGGCCGAGATCCCCGTGTACCTCGTCGCGGACCCTTACCAGGGCCGGTGCCACGTGTACACCGAGCCCAAGAAGGGCGCCTACACCTGCGAACTGCGCGTCGACTACGGAACCGACGTCGATATGACCACCACCCCCCTCCGCCTCACCTTCAAGACCGACGAACTGCCCCGCGACTGAAGCCGCTTGCCTAGAGCGCACTTCAAGCCGTTGGCTAGAGGACCATGAAGTACACGCAGCTAGGACGCACGGGACTCAAGGTCAGCCGACTCGTTCTCGGGACCATGAACTTCGGCCCGCAGACCGACGAGGCCGACAGTCACTCGATCATGGACGCGGCGCTCGACGCGGGCGTCAACCTCTTCGACACCGCCAACGTGTACGGCTGGGGGGAGAACAAGGGGCGGACCGAGCGGATCATCGGGAACTGGTTCGCCAGGGGCGGCGACCGTCGCGACAAGGTCGTCCTCGCCACCAAGGTCTACGGCAACATGGCCCTGGACGCCCAGCCCGGCCAGGCCGCCTGGCCCAACCACGACAAGCTCTCCGCGCTGAACATCCGCCGGGCCGTGGACGCCAGCCTCAAGCGGCTGCAGACCGACCACATCGACCTCTACCAGTTCCACCACATCGACCGGAACACGCCGTTCGAAGAGATCTGGCAGGCGATGGACACCCTGGTCCAGCAGGGCAAGATCCTCTACGTCGGCTCCTCCAACTTCCCCGGCTACAAGATCGCCCAGGCCAACGAGACCGCCGCCCGCCGCGGCGGCACCATCGGGCTGGTCAGCGAGCAGTGCCTGTACAACCTCGCCGAGCGGCGCGCCGAGATGGAGGTCATCCCGGCCGCGCAGGACTACGGCCTCGGGGTCATCCCGTGGTCGCCGCTGCACGGCGGACTGCTCGGCGGGATCATCAAGAAGGAGGTCGAGGGGGGCCGCCGCGCTTCCGGCCGGGCCGCCGACACCCTCAAGAACCCCACCGCCCGCGCCCAGGTCCAGGCGTACGAGGACCTGGTCGACAAGCACGGCCTGGAGCCCGGCGAGGTGGCCCTCGCCTGGCTGCTGACCCGTCCGGGCGTGACGGGGCCCATCGTCGGTCCGCGTACGGCAGAACAGCTGGACTCGGCGATCAGGGCCTCCGAGCTGGAGCTGAGCGAGGAGCTGCTGGCCGGCCTGGACGAGATCTTCCCGGGCCCGGGGCCGTCCCCGGAGGCCTTCGCCTGGTGATGCGGATTCTGTTCGCAGCCGTGTGCGGGGCAGCGCCCTGAAGGGGGCGCGGGGAACCGCGTGACCGGCCACGACGGGCATGCGCCCGGCAAACCGGCCGCAGTTCCCGCCCCTCCCCGGCCAAGCCGCTACCTGACGGCCGCCGCAACGGCCACCACCACGAACATCAGCACAAGTACACCGGCCATGATCCGGTTCCGGGTTTTCGGGTCCACGTGACCGAGCCTAACCGGCCCCGCCCAGGGACCAGCGGGCAACCGCCTCGTACCGGGGCTGCTCCCCCGCCACCCCGGATCTCGGCAGGTGGCTGCGGACCAGGACCAACTCGTCCACGGTCCAGGTACGACTGCCGAAGGTGCGCAGCGCCTCGACATACGGCCGTACGTCCACCGAGTCCCGGCTCCGCGCCACCGTCAGGTGGGCCTTGTACCGCCGGTGCTCCCCCATCGGCACACCCGCCTTCCGCGCCGCCGACTCCGCCCGGTCGGCCAGCAGCCGCAGCGCCTCCACCTCGCCGGAGGCGCCCGTCCACAGGGCCTTGCCGTGCCCGAACTGGCCGCCGCCGAAGAGTGCCAGGGCGAAGGGGGCCGTACGGCGGGCGGCGCGGGCCAGGCGGTCCGACAGGTCGGGTACGAGATCGTCGGCGACCTCGCCGTAGAAGGCGAGGGTGAAGTGCCAGCCCGGGCGGCCCGTCCAGCGCAGCCGCTCAGCGCCGGGCCGGCTCTTCAACCTGGCGACCTCGACGGCCAGTTCATGGACGACGTTCTCCGGGGGGAGCACCGCGGCGAAGAGTCTCATTCCTTCACCTTCGCAGAATCGGGTCGGCATGATGAGCCCATGACGATCACCGTGCGCACCGGCGGCTCCCACGACGCTCCCCTGATCCTCGGCATGCTCGACAGCGCCGTGGAGTGGCTGGTCTCACAGGGCCGTACCGGCCAGTGGGGCACCGAGCCGTGGTCGACGAGCGAGCGAGCCGTGGAACTGGTGCACCAGTACACCGCCGCGGGCACACCGTACATAGCCGAGGTGGACGGCGTCCCAGCGGCCGCGCTCACCCTCAGCAAGGCCCCCGGCCCGTACCTGGAGCCCGCCGGCGAACCCGAGCGGTACATCCACCTCTTCGCCACCGACCGCCGTTTCATGGGTCTCGGCGCCGGTGCCGCGCTGCTCGCGCACGCGGCCGAGGAGACGCGGCGGGCCGGGATCTCGCTGCTGCGGGTGGACTGCTACGCGGGCGACGACGGCAAGCTGGTCGCGTACTACGAGCGCCAGGGGTTCACCCGGGTCAGGCCCTTCACCGTCGGAGAGGACGAGTGGCCGGGGATGCTGCTGGCCCGGAGGGTGCTGTAGCGGGGTGCCGCTGAGCCCGAAGGGGCGCGGGGAACCGCGCGACCGGCCACGGCGGAGCCGCCCGGCAGCCGTCCGCCCCCCGGGTCCTTACGCCGCCGTCGCCAGCTCCTCCCGCTCCCGCGGCACGAAACGGACCCGTGGGTGGCCGTGGTGCCAGCCCACCGTGAGCCGCAGGCCGCCGATGCGGGCCAGGACCAGGCCGATCACTCCGGCCGCGGTGGCCGATACGACACCACCGGCGACGAAACCGACCCTCGCGCCGTAGGTGTCGGTGATCCAGCCGACGACCGGCGCGCCCAGCGGCGTGCCGCCCATGAACACCATCATGAACAGGGCCATCACCCGGCCGCGCATGGCCGGGTCGGTGGCCATCTGGACCGCGGTGTTGGCGGTGACGTTGACCGTGAGGCCGAAGACGCCGATCGGGACCATCAGCAGCGCGAACAGCCAGTACGACGGTGCCAGCGCGGCCACCACCTCCAGCGTGCCGAAGGCCAGCGCGGCGGCGATCAGGACGCGCAGGCGGGCCGTGCCGCGCCGGGCGGCCAGCAGGGCGCCGACCAGGGATCCGACGGCCATCAGGGTGTTGAAGAGGCTGTAGGAGCCGGCGCCGGAGTGGAAGACGTCGTCCGCGTAGGCCGACAGCCACACCGGGAAGTTGAAGCCGAAGGTCCCGATGAAGCCGACCAGGACGATCGGCCAGATCAGCTCCGGCCGCTTGGCCACGTACTGCAGGCCCTCGCGCAGCTGGCCCCTGCCCCGCGGCGCGCGCTCGACCACGTGCAGTTCACGGGCGCGCATCAGCAGCAGGCCGGTGACGGGCGCGGCGAAGGACAGGCCGTTGGCGAGGAACGCCCAGCCGGTGCCCACGCCGGTGATCATGAGGCCGGCGACGGCGGGGCCGACCAGGCGGGCGGACTGGAAGTTCGCGGAGTTCAGGCTGACGGCGTTCTGCAGCTGCGCGGGGCCGACCATCTCGGAGACGAAGGACTGCCGGGCCGGGTTGTCGACGACCGTGGCGAGACCGACGGCGAAGGCGGCGACGTACACGTGCCAGACCTGGACGTGACCGGAGAGGGTGAGGAACGCGAGGGCGAGGCCCGTCAGGGCCATCGAGGCCTGCGTGACCAGCAGCGTGGGGCGCTTGGGGAGGCGGTCCACGAGGACACCGCCGTAGAGGCCGAACAGGAGCATCGGCAGGAACTGGAGGGCCGTCGTGATGCCTACGGCCGCGGAGGAGCCGGTGAGGCTGAGGACGAGCCAGTCCTGGGCGATGCGCTGCATCCAGGTACCGGTGTTGGAGACGACCTGACCGATGAAGAAGAGGCGGTAGTTCCTGATCTTCAGCGAGCTGAACATCGAGGACGTGCGGGGGGTGGGGTTGGTAGTGGCGGTCGGTGCGGGGGCGGAAGGTGTTCCGGATCCCGTACTCAAAAGCGTTCGCCTCCTCGGATGGCTGCTTACAGGTGTGCGAGTTTCTCCAGCACGGGGGCGGCGGCGCGCAGGGCGGCCCACTCGTCCTCGTCGAGGCCCTCGACCAGACCGGCCAGGAACGCGTTGCGCTTGCGGCGGCTCTCCTCGAGCATCGCCTCGGCCTGCTCGGTCTGGGTGACGACCTTCTGGCGCCGGTCCTCGGGGTGCGGCTCCAGCCGGACCAGTCCCTTGGCTTCGAGCAGCGCGACGATGCGGGTCATCGACGGCGGCTGGACGTGCTCCTTGCGGGCCAGCTCGCCCGGGGTGGCCGAGCCGCAGCGGAAGAGGGTGCCGAGCACCGACATCTCGGTGGGGCTCAGCGACTCGTCGACCCGCTGGTGCTTGAGCCGACGGGACAGCCGCATCACGGCGGAGCGGAGGGAGTTCACGGCGGCTGCGTCGTCGCCATGGGTGAGGTCCGGCATGTTCTTTAGAGTAACTCATTACTCTCGCTAAAGACCACCGCGACACACCCGATACCGCGTGATGCCCGCCACTGACTCCGACGATCACCCATATGAGTGAGTCGGTTCAGGAAAGTGACGCGCCGGATGGCCGGATGTGGCGACCCTCGTAGACATGGGGACCAGTGTGCTCAGCCTGCGGTTGGACGGGGAGCTGCTCGAACGGCTCCGGCAGCACGCGGCGAAAAGAGGAATGAGCGTGCAGGACTATGTGGTCCGCACGCTCATCCGGGGCGACTTCGACGAGCGGTTCCAGGCCGCCGTCGAGGAGACGGAGAGGTTCTACGGCGTCACCTGACACCGTGGAGAGCCATGGCTCAGGTCAGGCCCAGGGCCGGCATCAGGTAGTAGAAGGTGAACACCGCCGAGACGACGTACATCGCGACCGGGATGTCCCGGAACCGGCCGGCGGCCAGGCGCAGGACCGTGAAGGTGATGAAGCCCATGCCGATGCCGTTGGTGATCGAGTAGGTGAACGGCATCATCAGCATCGTCACGAACGCCGGGATCGCGATGGTGTAGTCCGCCCAGTCGATCTCCTTGATCGAGTTCGACAGGATCAGGAAGCCGACCGCGACCAGCGCCGGGGTGGCCGCCTGGGACGGGACCATCGTGGCGATCGGGGTGAGGAACAGCGCGACGGCGAAGAGGCCACCCGTGACGACGTTCGCGAGGCCCGTACGGGCGCCCTCGCCGACCCCGGCCGTGGACTCCACGAACGCGGTGGTGGCCGAGGAGGAGCTGGCACCGCCCGCCGCGACCGCGAGGCCGTCGATGAAGAGGACCTTGTTGATGCCCGGCATGTAGCCCTCGGCGTCGGTCAGCCTGGCCTCGTCGCTGACGCCCATGATCGTGCCCATCGCGTCGAAGAAGCACGACAGCAGGACCGTGAAGACGAACAGGACGCCGGTCAGCGCGCCGACCTTGGAGAAACCGCCGAACAGGCTGACCTGGCCGACCAGGCCGAAGTCGGGGCTGGAGAACGGGTTGCCCGGCCACTTCGGGACCGTCAGACCCCAGGAGGGGATGGTGGTGACGGCGTTGAGGACCACCGCGAGGACGGTCATGCCGACGATCGAGATCAGGATCGCGCCCGGTGTCCTGCGGACGATCAGCGCGAAGGTCAGCAGCGTGCCCAGGATGAAGACCAGCACCGGCCAGCCGTGCAGATGACCGCCCGTGCCGAGCTGCAGCGGGACGGTGGTCTGGGCGGCGTCCGGCATACGGGTGACGAAGCCGGAGTCGACCAGGCCGATCAGCATGATGAACAGGCCGATACCGATCGAGATCGCCTTGCGCAGGCCGAACGGCACGGCGTTCATCACGCGCTCGCGCAGCCCCGTGGCGACCAGCAGCATGACCACGATGCCCGCGAGGACCACCATGCCCATGGCGTCCGGCCAGGACATGCGGGGCGCGAGCTGGAGGGCGACGACCGAGTTCACGCCGAGGCCGGCGGCGAGCGCGATCGGCACGTTGCCGATGACGCCCATCAGCAGGGTGGTGAACGCGGCCGTGAGCGCGGTCGCCGTCACCAGCTGGCCGTTGTCCAGGTGGTGCCCGTACATGTCCTTCGCGCTGCCGAGAATGATCGGGTTCAGCACGATGATGTACGCCATCGCGAAGAAGGTGGCGAAACCGCCGCGGATCTCGCGGGCGGCGGAGCTGCCGCGCTCGGAGATCCTGAAGTAGCGGTCGAGGGCGCCGAATGCGGGCGCACCGCCCGGCTTCTCGGGGGTGGGCGCCTTGGCGGGTGCCGAGGTGGACATGCGAGACCTCATCTCCGACCGGGTCCCCCGAGCCGGTTGGAGTTTCATACGAGCGGAAGTGGTCAAAGGCAAACGGTTTCAGTATGAACGTATGACTGCGTTATCGCTATCTCCGCGCGTAGACCAACGGGGGGACGGCAGCTAAGGGCGGCGCTTAAGCTGTGCGCATGGCCAAGTGGACCCCCAAGCACGAGGCGCCGGAGCCCCTGGAGGGGCCCGTGGTCGCCACCATCACCGGCGGCACGATCGTGTGGTTCGTGCTCTTCCTGGTCCAGCTGCCGTTCTACGGCTGGTTCGACGACCACGGGCACCTGTGGTGGCTGTGGACCTGCCTGGCCGGGGGCGGCCTGGGGCTGATCGGTGTCTGGTACGTCCGCAGGCGGGACGCGGCGATCAAGAAGGCGGCCGGCCCGAACACGGCGCCGGCCGAGTAACCCGTAAAGCGGGCAACGGGGCAAATCCGCACGTACCGTCGATGGCATGAGCCACATAGACGCGGGCGCCGAACTCGACCCTGTGCACCCCGTGGCACTGCCGAAGAGACCCTCGGCCGGGCTGACCGGCGCCGAGGTCGCGGACCGCGTCCACCGCGGCCTCGTCAACGACGTGCCGGTGCGCAGCAGCCGGTCGCTCGGGGAGATCGTCCGGGCCAACGTCTTCACCCGGTTCAACGCGATCATCGGCGTGCTCTGGCTGGTCACGCTGTTCGTCGCACCCATCCAGGACGGCCTGTTCGGCTTCGTGATCCTCGCCAACACCGGTATCGGCATCGTCCAGGAGTGGCGGGCCAAGCAGACGCTCGACTCGCTCGCGGTGATCGGGGAGGCCCGGCCGACCGTACGCCGGGACGGCAGGGCCACCGAGGTCGCCACCGACGAGATCGTGCTGGACGATCTGATCGAGATCGGCCCCGGTGACAAGGCCGTGGTCGACGGGGTGTGCGCGGAGGCCGACGGGCTGGAGATCGACGAGTCGCTGCTCACCGGCGAGGCCGACCCCGTCGTCAAACGCCCCGGCGACCCCGTCCTGTCCGGCAGCTTCGTGGTCGCGGGCGGCGGCGCCTTCCAGGCGACCAAGGTGGGCCGCGAGGCCTACGCCGCCCAGCTCGCCGAGGAGGCCTCCCGCTTCACCCTGGTCCACTCCGAGCTGCGCACCGGCATCTCCACGATCCTCAAGTACGTCACCTGGATGATGGTCCCGGCGGCGGCCGGACTCGTCATCACCCAGCTCGTCGTCAAGAGCACCGGCTTCAAGGACTCCGTCGCCCGCACCGTCGGCGGCATCGTTCCGATGGTCCCGGAGGGGCTGGTGCTGCTCACCTCCGTCGCCTTCGCGATCGGTGTCATCCGGCTCGGGCGCAGGCAGTGCCTGGTGCAGGAGCTGCCGGCGATCGAGGGACTGGCCCGCGTCGACACCGTCTGCCTGGACAAGACCGGCACGCTCACCGAGGGCGGCATGGACGTCACCGAGCTACGGCCGCTCGACGGGGCCGACGAGGGGTACGTACGCAAGGTGCTCGGCGCGCTCGGCGAGTCCGACCCGCGCCCCAACGCCTCCCTCCAGGCGATCATCGACGCCTACCCGGACAGCGAGGACTGGCGCTGCGTGGAGTCGCTGCCCTTCTCCTCGGCCCGCAAGTACAGCGGGGCCGCGTTCAGCGAGGCCGACGGCGACACCAGCACCTGGCTGCTCGGCGCGCCGGACGTCCTGCTCGCCGACGGCGACCCGGCGCTGGCCGCCACCGAGCGCCTGAACGAGCAGGGGCTGCGGGTGCTGCTGCTGGCCCGCGCGAGCCGTGACCTGGACGACCCCGAGCCGGCCCACGGCGCCCGCCCCACCGCCCTGGTCGTCCTGGCACAGCGGCTGCGGCCCGACGCGGCCGACACCCTGCGCTACTTCGCGGACCAGGACGTCCGCGCCAAGGTCATCTCCGGCGACAACGCGGTGTCGGTCGGCGCGGTCACCGCCGAGCTGGGCCTGGCGGGTACGACGGTGGACGCGCGGCACCTGCCGGCCGACCGGCCCGGCATGGCCGAGGCGCTGGACGAGGGGACCGTCTTCGGGCGGGTCACCCCGCGGCAGAAACGGGACATGGTCGGCGCGCTCCAGTCGCACGGGCACACCGTCGCGATGACCGGCGACGGCGTGAACGACGTGCTCGCCCTGAAGGACGCCGACATCGGGGTCGCCATGGGCTCCGGCTCCGAGGCGACGCGGGCGGTGGCGCAGATCGTGCTGCTGGACAACAGCTTCGCGAGCCTGCCGTCGGTGGTGGGCGAGGGCCGCCGGGTGATCGGCAACATCACCCGCGTGGCGACGCTGTTCCTGGTGAAGACCGTCTACTCGGTGCTGCTGGCGGTCCTGGTGGTGTGCTGGCGGGTGGAGTATCCGTTCCTGCCCCGGCACCTGACCCTGCTCTCCACCCTCACCATCGGCGTCCCGGCCTTCTTCCTGGCCCTGGCCCCCAACAAGGAGCGCGCGAAACCGCATTTCGTACGGCGGGTGATGCGGTACTCGATCCCGGGCGGCGTGGTGGCCGGGGTGGCGACCTTCGCGATGTACCTGATCGCCCGCCACTCCTACACCGGGCCGGGCGAGCTGGACGCCGAGACGAGTGCGGCCACCCTGACGCTCTTCCTCGTCTCCATGTGGATCCTGGCGATCGTCGCCCGCCCCTACACCTGGTGGCGGGTGACCCTGGTGGCCGCGATGGGTGCGGCGTTCGTGCTGGTCCTGACCGTCCCGGGGCTGCAGGACTTCTTCGCGTTGAAGCTGGTCGGCCCGGAGATGCCGTGGACCGCCGTCGGCATGGCGGTGGTGGCGGCGGTCGCCCTGGAGTTCCTGTGGAAGTGGGCCGACCGCCGCGAGGCGCTGCGCTGAGCGGGAGCCGACGAGGTCCTGGGTGGCCGACGCCGGTGGGGAACTGCGGGTCCGCCGTGGCTGCTCGCGCAGTTCCCCGCGCCCCTTCGGGGCGCTACCTCACTTCGCGGCCACGTACACACCTGTGGCGCTGACCGCCGGAGTCGTCGTGGTCCCGGCGAAGCTGTAACGCCAGTAGCCGCTGTAGTTCGCGGTCGCGGACGTCTTCAGGTTGCCGTAGGCGTCGGTGTACACCGTCTTGACCGTGGTGTACGTGCTCGTGCCCGCCTTGCGGAACTGGAGCTTGACCGGCTGGTTCGCGTAGCCGTGGTACAGGTTGTCGTCCCAGTCGGCGCGGGAGAGCTTGCCGGACGCCGTGAAGGTCTTGCCCTTGTAGACGGACGTCGAGCTGACGGTGGTCGTCAGCTTCGAGTAGCGCTGCACCAGGGTGGTCCCCAGGCCGCTCTGGTCCGTGTAGCCGACCTTGCTCATGTCGGGGTTGTTCTGGTCCTGGCCGTTGAAGGCGACGGCCTCGGCGGCCACGTTCCAGGTACCGGCGTCGGCGATCTTCGGGTCGGCGTCGGTCGGGTAGATGTCCACCGTGCCGGTGCAGGTGGCGGTGGTGGACGAGGTGGCGGTGCAGGTCGCCGGGTTGTCGCCGTACAGCTCGGGGGACGAGTCGCTGTAGGTGCCGTGGTACAGGAAGGCGTCCGTGTAGAAGTCGCTCGCGGTGATGTCGACGTCCGAGCCGTGGGTCAGCGTGTACGAGTACGTCGCACTGACCTTGTTGGTGCTGCCGACCTTGATCGCCTTGGCGATCGTGACGTTCGAGAAGCTGGCGTTCAGGGTGTACGGCGTGCCCGAGTCGGTGACGGCCTGTGCGGCCGGGACTGCGAGGGCGGTGAGGGCCAGGGCGCCGGAGACGGCGGCCACGGTGGCACGTATGCGCATGTGCGTTCCCCTGGAGGGAGAAGTGATCGTGGAGTCGGTCGACTCGCACGATCAGATCCGTGACCCCGGGGACTGGTTGTACGGCAAGAGCGCAATCCGGCCAGATTTTATGGCCGGATTGCGCTTCCATGACGGGATGTTTACTGCAGCGAATTGAGGTGGTCAGTCGAACCAGCGGTCCCTGGCCAGTTCCTCCGTCCGGGACGGGTCCTCCAGCAGGGCCGCCACCTCGAAGCGCCGGGGCCACTGCCCCGCCGCCCAGGCCAGGCCGGCCGCGACGCCCTCCAGCGTGGCCGCGTGCAGCACCCCGTCGTCGGTGAGCCGCCAGTCGATCTCCACGCCGTCCACGACCAGTTCCCCGTGCTCGACGTACGTGCGCGGCGTACGCGGCCCGAGCAGCAGCCGCACCGGCTGCGGCACCTCGTGCTCGGTGCCCTCGGAGTGCACCTCGCCGGTGACGGACTCGCTCAGCCGCCGCACCTGGAACAGCTCCGCCAGCTCCGCGGCCCGGGCCGGCCGGACGGGCAGCAGCGGCATCCCCGAGGTGAAGGGCAGCAGGTCCGGCGAGTCGACCACGACGGCCTCGGTGGCGTCCACGACCTCCACGCGCCCGTCGGTCACGGCCCGCAGTTCGTCCGGCAGGGTCACCTGCTCGGGGTCCAGCTCCGCCAGCGCCCCGTACAGTCCGTGCAGCTGGGCCGACGTGACCGGCCGCTGCGGGTCGGCCAGCCGGTCCAGCAGCTCGGCGGCGCCGCCGGGCTCGTCCAGCAGGGCCGCCACGGACGTGCGCACGCCCAGCGCCCGCAGCACCTGCTCGTCCTCGAACCCGGTGGCGTCGGCCTCGTCGTACAGCCCGCGCAGCAGCGGATCCCCGCCGGCCGCGAGGAGACCGGCCGGGCGACGGCCGTCCAGCACGGGATGACCGCGCAGCCACCACGCGGTGTACGGCCGTACGGTTTCGTGCGTGCCGTCGTGCAGCAGGATGCGGACCGGCTGGGTGAGGGCGTCCCGCAGCGGCGGCTGGGCGAGCAGCGCGAGGGCCTGGGGCCAGTGCTCGTCGTCCACCAGGTCCAGATCGCGTACGGCGACCAGTTCGGTGGCGACCGGGGGCACCGGGCTGTCCGGGAAGCGGTCGATGATGTCCTCGCACCACACGTCGACGGCGTCCAGCAGCCCGGCGTCGTCGGGCTCGGCGAAGTCGCTCTCACGGGGCTCCAGTTCGTCCGGGTCGAGGACGACGTCGGCGGCGCGGACCAGCGCGAAGTTCGCGAGCACCCCACAGGCGGCCAGCGGCTGCTCGCCCCACTTCCCGGCCAGGTCGTGGTCCACGGCGGCGAGTTCCCCCTCGCGGATCACCCGGGCGAACGGGCTGCCGGGGAGGACGAGTTCACCGGCGGGGGCGAGCTCCCCGTCCTCGTCGGGCAGCGCGAGGGCACCGAGCCAGGGCTCGTCCCCGGGTTCCAGACCCGCGTCGCGCACCAGCCCGAGCACGGTGTCGGCCAGCTCCTCGGCATCCGGAGCGTCCTCTTCCCAGCCCCCGGTCGGGCCCTCCTCGTCCAGCGAGGCGGCGACGGCGGCCCGCACCTGCGGGGTGGTGAGCACCGCACGCGCGGTGGCGGGCAGCGCGCCCAGCTTCTCCAGCAGCGGGTGCACGGCTTCCTCGTGGGCGACCTTCAGCCCGAGCCGCCCGAGGACGTCGGCGTCGATCCGGGCGCCGTCCGGGGTGGGCAGCAGCACCTGCCGGGGCCCGATGGTGGTCCTCCCGTCGGCGAGCGGCACGGGCAGCCCGGACAGCCGGTCCGGGTCGACCCCGGCGAGGCTGTCGTAGAGCCGCCACCACCAGTCGGGGTCCTTCTCCAGCCCGGCGAGCCGGTCGATGGCGTCGGCGAGCGGCAGCCGGGCGACGCCGAGGGTGCGCAGCTCGACCCGCCGTTCGAGACCGGCGGGCAGCAGCGTGGGCAGCACCTCGGCGAGCACCCGCACGGTGTCCGCCCCGGCGCCCTCCACGACCTCCGCGTCGCGGGGCCGCAGCGCCTCCGGAAGCTCGTCGCCCTCTTCCTTCGCACGAGCTTCGGGCGCCGGGTGGGCGGGCGGGAGAAACGCCGGGTGGGCGGGCGGGAGGAACGCCGGGTGGGCGGGCGGGAGGAACTCAGTCCGCGGCAGCCGTTCCAGGACCGCCTGGCGCAGCGCCCCGTCCAGCGCGCCCTTGCCGAGCGGCCCGGGCACGAGGTCGATGATCCCGTCCGTCACCGGCCGCCAGCCGGCGAGCAGTTCGGCGTAGACGTCGGCCGCGCGCTGCACCAGGAAGTCGGTGAGCGGGCCGGGCGCGGGGTGCCGGCGGGTGGTGTCGAGGGGGAAGGAGGCGATGAGGAGGGCGGGGACGCCGAGGGGTTCGTCACTGGGGGTGGGCGCGTGCACGACGGCGGTCGTACGAGGGCGCAGCGGACGCCCGGCCTCGTCCTCGGGCACGGCCCAGGTCACCGACCAGTGGGGCCGCAGCCGCTCCTCCACGGGCCGGTCGGCGAGCAGGTCGGGGGTGAGCGGCCCATGGGCGGCAGCGGTGCGCCACCGCGTGCTTCCCTCCCGTGAGTCCTCCACGACGGTGACGGCGCCATCGGTACGACGCCTCAGCGTGCGCGGCTGATCGCCGTTGACCTCGATGACCACCTCCTCCAGCCCCGGCAGGGCGAGGAGCAGGGCATCGTCGACGGCGTTCAGCAGCCGCTCGGTGAGATCGGCGGCGGCCGTGTCCCGCAGGGGCAGGATCACGGCGGTGTCGTACGGTTCCGGGGCGGTGCCCTCGGCGGCGAAGGGCAGCCGGAGCAGCGGTACGTGCCCGTCACGGCGCCGGACCTCGTCCCCCAGTCCGGGGCTGTGCCGCGCGGTGTCAGCGGCCAGCTCCCGGGCCTCGGCCAGGGACCACCGGACCCCGCCGTGCCGTCCGACGATCGCAGGCTGGTCGGTCACCGACAGCACGGCCGCGAACCCGACCCCGAACCGGCCGACGGCACCGTGGCTGACGTCGGCGTCCCGCTTCGCCGAGGCGCGCAGCGTGGACAGCGACTCGACACCGGCCGCGTCCAGCGGGGCACCGGTGTTTGCGGCGACGAGGACCCCGTCCCGGAGCGTGAGCCGCAGCCGGCCGGACGTGCGCGCACGGGCGGCGGCGTCGGCGGCGTTCTGCGCCAGCTCGACCACGAGGCGGTCCCGGTAGCCGCCCAGGACCAGGTCCTCCTCGGCGTTGGCGTCCTCGCGGAACCGGGCGGGGCTGGTGGCCCAGGCGTCGAGAACACCACGGCGCAGCCGGGCCGTCCCGAACGGATCGGCCCCCTCGGCCGCCGGCCGCACGTACTTGCTGCTCACGTTCACCCTCTCCTCGTCGACGTGAGCACGAAGGTACAGCGCGCCCGGGGCGGCCGGGGCCCGGGTGCGGTCAGCCGCCGAGCACGGGCAGGGAGAGGCCGCAGCCGACGGACTGGGCGTGGGCGGGGTCGAGGGCGTTGCGCACGAGTTGCGCGGCGTTGGAGTCGTACACGATCGAGACGTGCTCGGAGAGGTCCCGGGGGCAGATCTCCTGGATCGTGATGTTCTTGACGGTCGCGCCCGGTCCCGCGGTCAGGAACTGCTGCGTGTACGGGGTGACGACCTCGTCGTTCCTGGTGGCGATGACGGTGTAGTCGACCCCTGGCCGCGTGTCCCCGCCCCGGTCCAGCTCCGTGTTCACCTCGGAACCGACCATCTGGTCCGAGTACGCCTGTCCGGCGACGGCGGACACGGTCGGGTTGAGCCCCAGCCTGGTGGTGAGGGTGCCGAGGCCGGAGGCGGTCGTGCCGTGGTTGGACGGCGCCAGGCCGATGAGGCTGTGCACCTTGTTCCGTTGCGGGTGCGCTGGGTCGGTGCCGCCGTCGAACCGCAGGTACCAGCGGGGCGTCACACCGCCGCCCTGGGAGTGCCCGACCAGGTCGACCTGGGGGGCGCCCGTGGCCTTCAGTACGCGGTCGACATAGCCGGCGATCTCCCGGGCGGAGTCCGGTACGTGCGCGGTGCCCTTGATCGGAGAACCGGGCGGCGCGCCGTAGTCGGGCGCGAAGACGCAGTAGCCCAGCTGCTTCAGGTACGGGGACATCAGGCCCCAGTCGTCATAGGCGTTCGCGAAGGTCCCGTGCAGCAGGACGACCGGGCGCGGGTGCTCGCGCGAGGGCTTGCAGCTCCAGTCGTCGGCACCGGCCGGCGGCGCGTCCGGGTGGACGATGCCCCCGGCCCACGCCACGGGGGCGGCGAGGATCTTCCCCCGCGGTACCGGAGGCGCGGGGTCGCCCGCCGCAACTCCCGTGCCCTGCCCCAGGCCCAGCGCGAGGGCGAGGCCCGCACACACCGCGGCCCACCTGCCGCGCCGCCGGGTCCACCGCCTCCGGAACACACGCCGATCCGCCATCGGACCACTCCTCGCCTCGGTGCCGGCCGAGCGCCGACCCCGGCGATGATCAAGGAGTGGGGCCCCTGTGGGGCTGAACAACCGCGCTGAGCGCCTCCTATGGAGCAGCCCGTTTCACCCGACCAGCCCGTGAGGCGCCCAGCCGGCCGGCTAGGAGTGGCCCAGTTCCGCCGTCTCCTCGTCGCCCGTCTCCGGGACCGAGCCGGAGTCGCGGGCGGGGCGCAGGGGGAAGGGGTCGACCCTCGTCTCGTCGATGACCGGCGGAGCCGGCCGCGGGGGCTTGGGCATGACCGCGGCCTCCGAGTGGCCGCCGCAGCCGTAGGCGAAGGAGACCACGCGGCCGTCGGCGGGAGAGAACTCGTTGGCGCAGACACCGAAGGCCTGGCCGAGGGAGCCGCCGATGGGGGTCAAAAAGCCGCAGCTCATACAGGTGGCCGGGGCCGCCTGGGCCATCGCGGTCTTCGGGCCGTACGACTCCTCCCAGCGGTCGGCCGCGACGTGCAGGCCGTAGCGCGAGAGGACTCGGGCCCGGCGCATGCCCAGTTCCTCGGCCACCGCGGCGATCGAGCCCCGGGAGGGCGTCGTCGGCTGGGCGGCGGGGGCGCCCGGCGTCACGTCGGCGTCCTCGGCCTCCGCCAGCTCCGCCATCTCCTCGGACACCGCCGCGCTCGGCAGCGGCTCGTCCTCGCCCGTGTAGCCCGGCTCCAGGCGCAGGTCGTCCTGGTCGGTGGGGAGCAGGTCGCCGGGGCCGAGGTCGCCGGGGCGCAGGCGCTCGCTCCATGGGACCCACTCGGGGGCGAGCAGGGCGTCGGGGCCGGGGAGGAGGACCACCTCGTCGAGGGTGACGACCTTGGCGCGGGAGGCGCGGGCCACGGTCACGGCCCAGCGCCAGCCGCGGTAGCCCAGCTCCTTGCACTCGAAGAAGTGCGTCACCACGCGGTCGCCCTCGGACACCAGGCCGGCGTGCTCGCCGACCACGCCGGGCGCGGCGGCCTCCTCGGCGGCGCCGCGGGCGAGGTCGACGGCCTCGGCGCACAAGCGGTCGGGGGTGCGGCTTCGCGTGGTCGCTGCGCTCACAGGTATCGCTTCTCTCCTACGCCGTCTCGTCGAGTGCGGCTGCCTCCGGCGGGCCTGCCGACGGAGCGGACCGGGGGACCGCATCGACGTCTGCATCCGCGCGCTCGGGCGCACCTCTGCCATCCATTCTGCGTTATGGCTGAGATACGCACGCTACACCGAACAGGATTGGTCGCCGCTACGCGGCAGGTTTTCCCACCCGGTCCTGCGCCCCACTCGTGCCGTTGCGCCCGGAAGTCGCCGGATCAGCGGCACGGTTGGCCGCCGTGCGCGCCGTACCGCACTATCCGTCGCCTTCTCGGGGCACTATGAAGCACGTGGCGACCGCGGACAGGCGTGGTGTTCGGGGTGGCGGCGCGAGCCGGGTCGGTGGCGCCGTCCGCTCTGTCGGGCGTGCCCTGCACTTCCCGGTCACCGGTGCCGCGCGGGGCATCCGCAAGGCCACGCACGCGCAGGGTGCGGGCGAGTCGGGGCTGGGCAAGCTGATCGAGCTGCACGCGGTGAACGGCGCCGGCGATGTCATGATCACCGTGGCGCTCGCCTCCACCGTGTTCTTCTCCGTGCCGACCGCCGAGGCGCGGGGGCGGGTCGCGCTGTACCTGGCCATCACGATGGCGCCCTTCACCGTGCTCGCCCCGGTCATCGGCCCCCTCCTCGACCGGCTGCCGCACGGGCGGCGCGCCGCGATGGCCGGGGCCATGCTGGCCCGTGCGCTGCTCGCGCTGGTCATCTCGGGGGCCGTGGCGAGCGGGAGCCTGCAGCTGTATCCCGCGGCGCTGGGGGTGCTGGTCGCGTCGAAGGCGTACGGCGTGGTCCGCAGCGCGGTCGTACCGCGGCTGCTGCCGCCCCGGTTCTCGCTGGTGAAGGCCAACTCGCGGGTCACCCTCGCCGGGCTGCTGGCCACCGGTGTCGCCGCCCCGGTCGCGGCGGGGCTGCACCAGACCGGGGATCCCTGGCCGCTCTACGGCGCCTTTGTGATCTTCGTCGGGGGAACGTTCCTGTCGTTCTCGCTGCCGCCCAAGGTGGACTCGGCCAAGGGCGAGGACGTGGCCCTGCTCGCCGCCGACGAGCAGCATCTGCACGGGCCGCAGCGCAGGAGGGACCAGGTGAGACGGCCGGGGCTGCGGACCGTGGGCCCCGCCGTCACGCACGCGCTCGGCGCCAACGCCGCCCTGCGCTGCCTGTCCGGCTTCCTGATCTTCTTCCTCGCCTTCCTGCTGCGCGAGCATCCGCTGACCGGCGAGAGCGCGGCGGTCTCGCTGGGGATAGTCGGGGTGGCCGCCGGTGCGGGCAACGCGCTGGGCACGGCCGTCGGGGCCTGGCTGAAGTCACGTGCGCCCGAGGTCATCATCGTGACCGTCGTCGCGGTGGTGCTGGGCACGGCGATCGTGGCCGGCCTGTTCTTCGGGGCGTTCCTGGTGGCCTGCCTCGCCGCCGTCGCCGGATTCGCCCAGGCGCTGGCCAAGCTGGCCCTGGACGCGCTGATCCAGCGGGACGTGCCGGAGCTGGTGCGCACCTCGGCGTTCGCCCGCTCCGAGACGCTGCTGCAGATGGCGTGGGTGTTCGGCGGCGCCGTCGGTATCGTGCTGCCGCTCAACGGGACCCTCGGCCTGCTGATCGGCGCGTCGTTCGTCGCCGTCGGCTGGCTGGCCACGCTCAAGGGGCTGCTCGCCTCGGCCCGGCACGGCGGCCGACCACGGCCCCGCGTGGCCTGACCTTCCACGGCCCGCCTTCCCGCCCGCTCCCGGCATAACGAACCGGACACGGTGTCCGGCCCGCAGGACCGGCTGGCGTAACGAACCGGGCACGCCGCACCCCGCGTGGGCGGAGGGCTCGGGGCGCCCGATAGCCTTCGGCCATGACCACGCTGCAATCCGTTGTGCGACGCCGCCGCGCCGTCGCTGTTGCCGGCGCCGTTTCCGCCGGACTGCTCGCCCTGTCGGCCTGCGACAAGCCGTCGCCCGTCTCGACGGTCACCGTCGGCAAGGACTCGGTCAACTCCGAGGCCACCTGCTACAACGACGGCAAGGCGCTGGACGCCAAGTCGCTGGCGCAGTGCGTCAAGAACGTCGACAAGGCCGAGTCGATCAAGGTCGACCAGGACGAGACCGTCCGCTTCGGCGTCGACCCGAAGATCGCGGACGCCGGCTGGATCGTCCTGGTCAACGGCCAGCAGTTCACCGACGTCAGCAAGAAGACCTACCGCACCATCCCGGGCAGCGCGTTCTTCAACCAGCAGTACGGCACCCAGGGCGACACCAACACGGTCACGATCCGGATGGGCGACAAGTCCAACCTCGGCATGTGGTCGTTCAAGCTGAAGAAGGCCTGATCACGGCTTCCGTGCGCGTCCTCGTCGCCACCGCGGTCCCGGCCGAGCGGGACGCGGTGGCACGGGCGTTTCCCGGGGCCGTGACCGAGGTGCGGCTCCCCGGCGCGCTCCTGTGCCGTACCGCCGCGGGCTGGGACCTGCTCGCCGCCGGGGTCGGTCCGGCCCTCGCCGCCGCGTCCACCGCCGGCGCCCTGACCGCCGCCGCCCTGGAAGGTGCCCCGTACGACCTGGTCGTCTCGGCCGGGATCGGCGGCGGCTTCCCGCCCGGGGCGCCCGTCGGCTCGCTCGTCGTCGCCGACGCGATCACCGTGGCCGACCTGGGCGCCGAGACCGCCGACGGCTTCCTTCCGGTCACCGAGCTGGGCTTCGGGACCGTCACCCACCGCCCGCCGCGCTCCGCCGTCCGTGCCGTGTCCGAGGCCACCGGCGCCCGCACCGGCACGATCCTCACCGTCTCCACCGTCACCGGCACCGCCGCCCGCGCCGCCGCCCTGCGCGCCCGGCACCCCGGCGCGCTCGCCGAGGGCATGGAGGGCTTCGGGGTGGCGGAGGCGGCCGGCGCGCACGGGGTGCCGGTACTGGAACTGCGCGCGGTCTCCAACCCCGTCGGCCCGCGCGACCGCGCCGCCTGGCGTATCGGCGACGCCCTCAGCGCGCTCACCGAGGCGTTCGGGAAGTGCGCACCCGCACTGGAGAGTTGGACAGCACATGAGCCCACTGAGCCCTGACAGCCGACCGCTGCAGATCGCGTACTCCCCCTGCCCCAACGACACCTTCGTCTTCGACGCCCTCGCCCACGGCCGCGTCCCCGGCGCCCCCGCGCTGGACGTCACCTTCGCCGACATCGACATCACCAACGGCATGGCCGAGCGCGGCGAGTTCGACGTACTGAAGGTGTCGTACGCCGTCCTGCCGTACGTCCTCGGCGCGTACGCGCTGCTGCCGTGCGGCGGTGCGCTGGGGCGGGGCTGCGGGCCGCTGGTACTCACGCGGGAGCCGGGCCTCGATCTGACGGGCCGTACGGTCGCGGTGCCCAGCGAGAAGTCGACGGCGTATCTGCTGTTCCGCCTGTGGGCGGCGGACACCCTGCCCGGCGGCGGGGTCGGCGAGATCGTCGTCCTGCCGTTCCACGAGATCATGCCGGCCGTACGGGACGGCAAGGTGGACGCCGGTCTGGTCATCCACGAGGCCCGGTTCACCTACCGGAACTACGGGCTGCACAAGCTCGCCGACATGGGCGAGCACTGGGAGGGGACCACCGGGCTGCCGATCCCGCTCGGCGCGATCATCGCCAAGCGCTCACTGGGCGCCGGCGCGCTGGCCCGGCTCGCCGACTCCATCCGCGCCTCCGTGCGGGCCGCCTGGGACGACCCCGAGGCGTCCCGGCCGTACGTCATGGCGCACGCCCAGGAGATGGACCCGGCCGTGGCGGACCAGCACATCGGGCTGTACGTGAACGAGTTCACCGCCGGCCTCGGCGAGGACGGCTACGCCGCGATCCGTGGCCTGCTCACACGTGCGGCGGCCGAGGGGCTGGTGCCGCCCCTCGGCCCGGATGCGCTTGCGTTCCCGTAGGTCGGGTTCTCCTTCCGCGCCGGCTCAGACGTCCAGCTGGTCGGCGACCGCCCGCAGCAGGCCGGCGATCTTCTTGCCGGAGGCCTTGTCGGGGTAGCGGCCCTTCTCGAGCATCGGCGTGATGTTTTCGAGGAGGGTCGTCAAATCCTGCACGATCGAGGCCAGCTCGTCGGGCTTCTTGCGCTGGGCGGCGGCGACCGACGGCGCCGGCTCCAGCACGGTCACCGACAGCGCCTGGTCACCGCGCTGACCGGCGACGACGCCGAACTCCACGCGCTGTCCCGGCTTGAGTGCATCGACTCCGGCGGGGAGAACCGAGGAATGGACGAAGACGTCACCGCCGTCGTCGCGGGAGAGAAAGCCGAAGCCCTTCTCGCTGTTGAACCATTTGACACGCCCGGTCGGCACCGTCTGTCCTCGTCCTCGTACTCGTTGGGAAAACTGCCACTGCTTCGAAAGTGCTCTTGATAGCAGTAGAGCGGGTCGACCACGACCCGCCGCTACCAAGGCTAATGGTCTCGGGGCGGGTGACAAGACGTCCCCCGGTTGTTCTCTCGCGCTGGGAACTACCCTGGTCCGGTGCGTGACAAAACCCAAACGAATTCCGCCGCGCCCGGTGACGGGCTGATCCGCGCCGGGGCGATCGTCTTCTTCATCGGTGCCGTGGCCGCTCTGGTCACGGTGGCGCCGCTGTTCCTCGGCGCAAAACCTTTCCCGACCTACATGTTCGGCCTGAGCATGCTCATGGCGGTCGGTTTCCTGGTCGCCGGTGCCGGTGTCCTGCGGTCCGTCACCGCCGCCCGGCGTCAGACGCGCGGCGCCTCCCACTCCGGATCCGCGCCGCAGTAGCCGGTCAGCCAGGCGGGGAAGACGGACAGGTCGTCGAGGACGACGTCCGCCCCGGCGGCGAGCAGTTCGTCGGCGGAACAGGGCCCGGTCGCCACGCCGACGGCCACCGCTTTCGCCGTACGGGCCCCGCGCACGTCCCCGACGTGGTCGCCGACGTACACGCCCGCGCCGTACTCGCGCAGCGCCTCCGCCTTCTGCTCGGCCCACAGGTCGCCCACGACCACGTCCGGCTCGATGCCGAGGTGGGACAGGTGCAGCCTGGCGTTGGGCTCGTACTTCGCCGTGACCACGAGCGTCCGGCCACCGGCCGCGCGCACCCGTTCCATGGCCTCCGCGGCGCCCTCCATGGCGGGCGTCGCGGCGATGGCGATGGACGGGTACATCTCCCGGTACAGGGCGGCCATGGCCCCGACCTGCTCCTCGGGGAACCAGTTGACCAGCTCCTCCTTGAGCGGCGGGCCGAGCCGGGTCACCGCCAGATCGGCGTCGATGTACGTCCCGGTCCGCTCCGCCAGGGCCACGTAGCACGCGCGGATGCCCGGCCGGGAGTCGATGAGGGTCATGTCGAGGTCGAAGCCGACGGTGAAGGTCATATGGGCCATTGTGTCAGCGGGTGCCTCCGGCGGTCCGGGCCGGTCGCGCCCCTCCGGGGCGCTCGTCACCGTCTCCGCTGCGAGCGCCAGACCAGGTACAGCGCCGAGGCGACGGCCGCGCCCCGGACCACCCACGGCCAGGTCCCGGCGATCGCATCGTTCATATGACCCTGTGCGATCGGCTCGCCCCAGCGCCCGTTGTCCCGGCCCCACAGCCACGCCAGCCCCGCCACGACCGCCGCACCCGGCAGGACCATCACGGCCCACTTGGTCTCCGCGGGGGTCAGCCGCCGGGAGCCGTAGGCGATCGCCCAGCCCAGGATCAGGGCGAACCAGTTCCCGAGCACCGCACCGGCGACCAGCGCGGCGGCGGCCAGCAGCAGGAGGGGGTTGGTCCAGCCGGCCGCGGGGCGCGCAAGCAGGCGGCGGCGCGGGGCGGCCCCGGCCTCGGTGGCCTCCGGCGCCGCCGCCATGGTGTCCGGGGCCGCCTGCGCCGGTGTCCCCTCCGTCGGCTCCGGTGGCCGTTTGAGCAGCTCCGGGATCTCCACACCGCCGACGAATCCCGGCACCGAGTCGGTCTCGGCGGCCGGCCGGCCGACGCCGCCAGGGCCGCCGAGGCCGCCGAAGGGACTGCCGCCCACCCGCCACCAGTCGGGCTGCACGGCGCTGTCCCCGAGTTCGTGCGCGGGGGCCAGGTGCGGGGGTGACGGCGCGTCGCGCGGGGCGGAGGGCTCGGGTCCGGCCGGGCGCTGCCGGGGGACGATGCGGCGCAGGCCCGTGCGCCTTTCCCCGCCCTGTTCCCACCGCACCCGGCCCGCGGCCCGATCGCCGTCCGCCGGCTCCGGCTTGCGCGCGCCCGGCGCGGGCTGCACCGGCACGGCGGCGGGCGGCTGCGCGACCCGCCCGGCACCGAACCCACCGGACCCGCTCGCCCCACCGGACGCACCGGCCGTGCCGCCCGCCGCCTCGACGACCTCGTCGGGAGTGCCCAGGCGTTCCAGGATGCGGCGGACCGCGGCGGGACTGTCCACGGTCGCCCTGGCCCGGTCCCGGTCGATCTCGTTGCGCAGCTCCGACACGAGCCGCATGCGCGTGGCCGACGGCAGCTGCCGCTGATGAGCGATGTCTCCGACACGGCTCAGGTACTCGTAGACGACCTGGTCGCTCTCGATCCCCAACGGAACCCCTCCGGGGTGACGGCGATGAGACCCCGTGAGGACGTTAGCGCAGAGTCGCTGCGCCGAGCCCGCCCCGGAACCGCGGGAGCCCCCCTCGACACCGGTAACCGCTACCGTGGGTCAGATGAGCCAAGCGGCCCACCCAGCCCCCCGTTCCCTCGCGGAGGCGCTCCGCGCGCGGGACGACGTCTTTCTGGCCGCGCTGCTGCGCAGCCGCCCCGACCTCATCACGCCCGTCCCGACCGACCTCACCCAGCTGGCCACCCGCGCCGGTACCCGCGCCTCGGTGCTGCGGGCGCTGGAGCGGCTGGACCGGTTCGCGCTGCAGACGGCGGAGGCGCTGGCCGTGGCCCCGGACCCGGCGTCGTACGACACGCTGCTCGGGCTGATGGCGGGGTACGGCGCGGACGACACGGTCGCCGCCGCGCTGCCGCACGCCCTCGCCACCCTGCGCGAGCAGGCGCTGGTGTGGGGCGACGACGAACGGCTTCGGCTGGTGCGGACCGCCCGCGAGTTGCTCGCGCCCTCCCCGCAGCACCCCTCCCCGACGGGGCTCGGGCCCAGCGTGCTGGAGGCCGCCTCGGGGATGTCGCCGGGCCGTATCCAGGAGATCGTCACGGCGGCCGGACTGCCCTCGACGCACGACTCGGTGTCCGCCGTGGCCGCGCTCACCACGCTGTTCACCGACCGGAAGAAGATGGCCAGGCTCCTCGCCGGCGCCCCGGAGGCGGCCCGCGAGGTGCTGTCGCGACTGGTGTGGGGGCCGCCGTACGGGCAGGTCACTCCGGATCCGGCCGCGCATCTGCGCTGGCTGCTCGACCGCGGTCTGCTGCTGCCGACCGCGCCGGGCACGGTCGTGCTGCCCCGCGAGGTGGCCCTGCATCTGCGGGAGGGCCGCGCCCATCGCGTGCCGGAGCCGCTGCCGCCCGCCGTGGAGCCGGCTGCGACCCACGGTCCGCAGGTGGTGGACGCGACGGCGGCTGGGCAGGCGTACACCGCTCTCGCCACCGTCGAGGAACTGCTGAAGGACTGGGACGAGGGCGGTCCGGCCGTACTGCGGGCCGGCGGCCTGAGCGTCCGGGATCTGAAGCGGACCGCCGTCGCCCTGGACGTGTCCGAGCCGGTCGCCGCGTTCTGGGTGGAGCTGGCGTACGCGGCGGGCATGGTCGCCTCCGACGGCGAGGCCGACGAGCGGTACGCGGCCACGCCCGCCTACGACGAGTGGCTGGAGCGGCCCGCCGCCGAGCGCTGGGCCGCTCTCGCCGAGGCCTGGCTGACGGCCACCCGGACGCCGGGGCTGGTCGGCGGGCGGGACGCCAAGGACCGCACGCTCGCGGCGCTCGGGCCGGGTCTGGACCGCTCGGCCGCGCCCGAGGTGCGGCACCGGGTGCTGATGCTGCTGGCCGGTCTGCCGGCGGGCGCGGCCCCCGACCCCGAGTCGGTACTGGCCCGGCTGCGCTGGGAACGGCCACTGCGCGGACCCCAGCGGCCGGACGGCGAGGAGGACCTGCGCTCCCGGCTGGCCCGCTGGACCCTGTCCGAGGCCGAACTCCTGGGCATCACCGGGCGGGGCGCCCTGTCGGCACACGGCCGTGCGCTGCTGGGCGCCCCGGCGGCGACGGGCTCGCGTGGCGGGTCGGGCGCCCCGGGTGCGGCCGGCTCCGCGGCATCCCGCTCGGCCTCCGGCACAGGAGGCTCCACGGCCTCCGGTGCGTCCTGCGCCCGCTCGGCCAAGCCGGCCAGAGCGGCCGGTCCGGGCGGCTCCGCCGAGCCCGCCGGAGCCGGTGACAAGCTGCCCGTTCACCATCACCACCGGCCGGCGGCCGGACCCGCCCCGCTCTCCCCCGCCGAGCAGGCCGTGGCGACGGCCGCCGCCGCCCGCCTCCTCGCACCTCTCCTCCCCGAACCACTGGACCACGTGCTGCTCCAGGCCGACCTGACGGCGGTGGCGCCCGGTCCGCTGCGGCGACCGCTCGCCGACCTGCTGGGCGTGCTCGCGGACGTCGAGTCCAAGGGCGGCGCGACCGTGTACCGGTTCACCCCGGCGTCGGTGCGGCGGGCCCTGGACGCCGGCCGTACCGCCGCCGATCTGCACGCCTTCCTCATCGAGCACTCCCGCACCCCGGTCCCGCAGCCGCTCGCCTATCTGATCGACGACATGGCCCGCAGACACGGCCACCTGCGGGTCGGCGCGGCATCGGCGTACGTACGCTGCGACGACGACACCCTGCTGAACGAGATCCTGGCCGACCGGCGCGCCGCGGCCCTGCGGCTGCGCCGCCTCGCCCCGACCGTGCTGGCCGCCCAGTCCGATCCGGCGACGCTGCTTGAGGGCCTGCGCGCGATGGGCTACGCGCCGGCCGCCGAGTCCGCCGAGGGCGACGTCCTGATCGCCCGCGCCCACGCCCACCGCACCCCGCCGCGCACCGCCCCCGAGCCGGTCCCGGACGGACCGCCGGCGCCCGACAGCACGCTCCTCGCGGCGGCGATCCGCGCGATCCGGGCGGGCGACCTGGCCGCCACCACCCCGCGCAAGCCCACCGGGGCGGCAACCCCCCTGGCGGGCGGCGAACTGCCCCGCACGTCCTCCGCCGAGACCCTCGCCACCATGCAGGCCGCCGTCCTGACCGGTGACTCCCTCTGGATCGGCTACGTCAACGCGGAGGGCAGCGCCAGCCAGCGCGTCATCGCGCCGGTCCGTGTCGAGGGCGGCTTCGTCACGGCGTACGACCACACGGCGGACGAGGTGCGCACCTATCCGCTGCACCGGATCACGGGGGTGGCGGAGCTGGCGGAGGACTGACCCTGATCACCGGCCGATAGGGCACACTGGACGTTTGGCCGTAGGGAAAGGGTGTACCGAGCGTGAATGGTCCACTGATCGTCCAGTCCGACAAGACCCTGCTCCTGGAAGTCGACCACGAGCGGGCCGACGACTGCCGTCGGGCCATCGCGCCGTTCGCCGAGCTGGAGCGGGCGCCGGAGCACATCCACACCTACCGGGTCACGCCGCTCGGGCTGTGGAACGCGCGCGCCGCCGGACATGACGCCGAGCAGGTCGTGGACGCGCTGGTGCAGTACAGCCGGTATCCGGTGCCGCACGCGCTGCTCGTGGACATCGCCGAGACGATGGACCGCTACGGACGGCTCACGCTCAGCAAGCACCCCGCGCACGGGCTGGTGCTGACCACCACCGACCGGCCGGTGCTGGAGGAGGTGCTGAAGTCCAAGCGGGTCAGTCCGCTGGTCGGGGCGCGGATCGACCCGGACACGGTCGTCGTGCACCCCTCCGAGCGCGGGCAGATCAAGCAGATGCTGCTGAAGCTGGGCTGGCCGGCCGAGGACCTCGCCGGGTACGTCGACGGTGAGGCGCATCCGATCGAGCTGCTGGAGGAGGGCTGGGCGCTCAGGCCGTACCAGAAGCAGGCCGTGGAGAACTTCTGGCACGGGGGCAGCGGGGTGGTGGTGCTGCCCTGCGGCGCCGGTAAGACGCTGGTCGGGGCGGGGTCCATGGCGCAGGCCAAGTCGACCACGCTCATCCTCGTCACGAACACCGTCTCCGCCCGGCAGTGGAAGCACGAGCTGGTGAAGCGGACCTCGCTGACCGAGGACGAGGTCGGTGAGTACAGCGGGACACGCAAGGAGATCCGGCCGGTCACCATCGCCACCTACCAGGTGCTGACGACCAAGCGGAAAGGTGTCTATCCGCACCTGGAGCTGTTCGACTCCCGGGACTGGGGGCTGATCGTCTACGACGAGGTGCATCTGCTGCCTGCTCCCGTCTTCAAGTTCACCGCCGATCTGCAGGCGCGACGGCGGCTCGGTCTGACGGCCACCCTCGTGCGCGAGGACGGCCGCGAGTCGGACGTGTTCTCCCTGATCGGGCCGAAGCGGTTCGACGCGCCCTGGAAGGAGATCGAGGCGCAGGGGTACATCGCGCCGGCCGACTGCGTCGAGGTCCGGGTGAATCTGACGGACTCCGAACGGCTGGCGTACGCGACGGCCGAGACGGAGGAGAAGTACCGCTTCTGCGCGACGACAGACACCAAGCGGAGGGTGACGGAGGCGATCGTCCGCCGGTTCACCGGCCAGCAGATCCTGGTCATCGGCCAGTACATCGACCAACTGGATGAGCTGGGCGAGCACCTGAACGCGCCCGTCATCAAGGGCGAGACCTCCAACGCCCAGCGCGAGAAGCTCTTCGACGCCTTCCGCGAGGGCGAGATCAGCGTGCTCGTCGTCTCCAAGGTCGCGAACTTCTCCATCGACCTGCCCGAGGCCACCGTCGCCATCCAGGTGTCCGGCACCTTCGGCTCCCGCCAGGAGGAGGCCCAGCGGCTCGGCCGGGTCCTGCGCCCGAAGGCCGACGGACACCAGGCGCACTTCTACTCGGTCGTCGCCCGCGACACCATCGACCAGGACTTCGCCGCCCACCGCCAGCGCTTCCTGGCCGAACAGGGCTACGCCTACCGGATCATGGACGCGGACGAGATCCTGACCGAGGACAGCACGGGCTGAGCCGCCCGCAGCGCCGCCGCCGCGATCATCGCCAGCCCCAGCAGGGGGTACGGCGAGGCCAGTGGCTGTTGCCACCAGGGCAGGTGCAGGTCGTGGTCGCCCTCGTGCGGGACCAGCCAGAGGGTGCGGGCCGTGAAGGCCGTGGCGGTGGCCGCCGCGAGCCGGATGCGGCCCTCGGCGAGCAGGACCGCGAGGAGCGGGACGCACCACACCCAGTGGTGGGA
This sequence comes from Streptomyces sp. NPDC037288, assembly GCF_055603265.1. Classification (NCBI taxonomy): domain Bacteria; kingdom Bacillati; phylum Actinomycetota; class Actinomycetes; order Kitasatosporales; family Streptomycetaceae; genus Streptomyces; species Streptomyces sp. NPDC037288. Next base: position 1,758 of record NZ_JBVJVY010000047.1, on the reverse strand, counting down.
CCAGCTGATCGGTGAGATCAGCAGGGCCGTGAAGGCCGTGAGCAGGACGCCGTGCCGTTCCTCGCGGACGCGTGCCGCCAGGCACAGGCCCGCCGCACCCACCGCCACCGCGGGCAGCACCCAGGCGAGTCCCGGCGCCGCGGTGCCGAGCGCTCTGGCGATCAGGCCCTGCAGGGACTGGTTGTCCACGATCCACGCCTTGCCGACCCGGTCCGTCTCGTACAGCCGGCGGGTCCAGAAGTCGGCGCTCGCCGCCGGGAGCAGCAGGGCGCCGAGCAGGACCGTGCCGGTGCAGGACGCGACCGCCGTCCACGCCTCCCTTCGCCGGCCTCTGAGGAACAGGTACGCCGCGAACACCGCCGGGGTGAGCTTGATCCCGGCCGCGAGGCCCACGGCGACGCCCTTGCCCCGGGCGCCCGGAGGCCGGGTCAGGTCCCAGAGCACCAGGCCGGTGACGGCCAGGTTGATCTGCCCGAACAGGAGCGTCTGGAAGACCGGTTCGAGCCACAGGGACAGGGCGGTCGCCGTGCAGAGCGGGGATACGGAGATCCGCCGGCCGGCCAGGCGGGCCGAGAGGACGACCAGGGTCGCGAGCAGGAGCGCGTTGCCCGCGAGGCAGGCCGCCTTCAGGGACGGGAGGGGGAGCCAGGTGGTGGGGACGAACAGGGCCGCCGCGAAGGGCGGGTAGGTCGCGGGGAGCCGCCACCGGGTGACGGCGAAGCCGTACAGACCGGTGCCGTGGACCACGGCCGCGCCCTCGGCCCGGTAGACGAGCAGATCGGCCATGGGCGCGTGCTGCAGGACGCACAGGGTGAGGAAGAGGGCCGCAGAGGCGGGCAGGGAGACGGCCGGGAGAAGCGTCGGCATCCGATTCCGCACCGTCTGCTGGGGCACGGACGCGACCCTATGCGGTTACTTGCGGCGTATGCCCGCTTCCTCGCCGTACTCGCCGAGGATGACCACGCCGAACGCGGCCTCGGCGAACACCTTCACGGCGCGCAGGGCGTTGCCGAGCAGGTGGTGGTGCGGGCCGTCCACGGCTGTGGCGCCGGCCGGCGGGCGGACAGGGACCGGATGGATGGTTGCTGCGCTCATGCCTTCATGGTCGCTCTCACGTGGCCTGTTCGGCATCGGTCCACAGAGCCAATCTTCCCGTTCTTCGCGTACGCCGGTGGATGGAGTGCTCCCCCTACGCCGGGCGGCATCGCCCCCTAGGGGTCCGCATTCCGATTCACGGCCCGGCGCTGGAGTGCGCCCGCACGAGCCCCTCCCGCGCCCCTTCCGGTCCGGACCTCCGGGCCGCGCTCCGGTCCACCTGAAAACGTTCCTCCGGCACACGCCGACGGCATCTGCCGAGCACGGGCGGCCGCCGGCCACGCTCCCGTTCAGCACTCGAACACACCCTGAACGGACAGAATATTCAGACAATCCGACTCTTCTCCTTCATCTTGTCGGACCGCCCCGCTCTCCGGCTAGCTGGTGGCAGGCCGCCCTCGGGGGGCGGAAAGACGACCCGTAAGGAGAAACAAGTCATGAAGAAGGCCTACGAAGCACCGACCCTCGTCCGACTCGGTTCCTTCCGTAAGGAGACCGGACTCCTGCAGCGGAACGGCAACGACCGGCTCATCCTGAGCAAGAACTGAACACGGCGACGAGCGAAGGTCTCTAATGGGCCTTGTCGGGCCGTGGGGAAGACTACGGTCCGTAGCCGCCAGCAGGTGAGCACTCCAGGTCTCCGAATCATTGCGAGTTCTGAGG
>NZ_JBVJVY010000046.1:0-54644 GCF_055603265.1 Streptomyces sp. NPDC037288 | reverse complement strand
CCCCCCCACCCCCCCCCCCCCCCCCCCCCCCCCCCCCCCCCCCCCCCCCCCCCCCCCCCCCCCCCCCCCCCCCCCCCCCCCCCCCCCCCCCCCCCGCTGCTGTGCCCGGTGATCGGCCTCCGGCGAGGGGACATCACCGCATAGGCGGGACCCCACGCCGACCACCGCGCACCACCGCGTGCGGCGATGTGCGGCCCCCTGCCGGGCGAACCACCCGACTCCTGCGCCGTGTCGGCCCCGGCGTCCGTCGGGGCGGGCGGATGAGCTGCGCGAACGGTGTGCCAAGCTGCGGGGGTCGACTTGCGCACGATGGAGGGAGCAGCGCGATGGCCATCATTCACCACACCACGCTCAAGCCCACGAAGCTGGAGCTGCTCACCGACTGGCTGCCCACCCGCCCCTGGTACCGCGGCGGCCCGGACGCCCCGGTGCTGACCAAGTCCGGCGGCTTCCGGCTGGAGGACCCCGAGGGCGAGGTCGGCATCGAGTTCATGGTGGCCACGGACACCTCCACGCCCGAACCGACCGCCTACCTGGCCGTGTTGACCTATCGCGGCGCGCCGCTGGAGGGGGCGGAGCGCGCTGTGGTCGGCACGATAGAGCACGGTGTGCTGGGCAAGCGCTGGGTCTACGACGGCTGCCACGACCCGGTGCTGGTCGCCCAGTTGCTGTCGCTGATCGAGGGCGGGGCGCAGGCGCACGCCCAGAGCATCGACGGCGCCCTCGACCCCGAGGTGGTCCGCTCCTACACCGGCGCCCCCTTCAGCCCGGGCGGCTTCACCCCCGAGCCGGCCGACGACCAGGACGGCACCCACCTGCGCACCCCGCACGGCACGGTCCTCCACCTGCACCGCGTCCTGAACCCCGTCCCCGGCGACCCGCCGCCGCGCCCCGAGGGAGCGATCGGCCACGTGGCGCGCGGCTGGCAGGACCCGCAGGGCACCCCGCTGACGGCCGTCTTCGTGACACTGCGCGCCTCCTGACCGGCACCTGACCCGGCACTCTCACACAATGCGCCGCACCTTCTGGCATGGTCCGGTCAAATCTGGCACTCTCTCGAACGTCCGGCAGTCCGCGCCCTGACGCCTGTGAGGGCGCGGCGCACCGCTCGGTGCAGCGATCGCGCAAGCCCCGTCCGTGGCCGTCCCGGCTCACCCCAGCCGGCCCGGCGGCCATCGAGCAGGCCGGGAATCCCGGCCGCCGCAAAGGAGTAGCGTGTGAGACCGACCCCCCACAAGGCCCTCGGCGCCGGTGCGCTCACCGTCGTCGCGGTCGCCGCCCTCGTGCTCCCCGGCACGCCCGCCGCGGCCCGCCCGGCCACGGCACCCGCCGCCTGCACTCCGGCGCAGGTCGTCGGCAACGGCGGCTTCGAGAGCGGGACATCGCCCTGGTCGACGTCCTCCTCCACCGTCATCACCAGCCGCTCTGGTGAGGCCGCCCACGGCGGCAGCTCCTATGCCTGGCTGGATGGAACCGGCAGCACCCACACGGACACTCTCGGCCAGAGCGTCACGATCCCGGCCGGGTGCGACGCGGCCACCCTCACCTTCTGGCTGCACATCGACACCGACGAGACGACCTCGTCCATCGCGTACGACAAGCTCACGGCCAAGATCGGCAGCACCACGCTGGCCACCTACTCGAACCTCGACGAGAACACCGGGTACGTCCGGAAGTCGGTCGACGTGTCGGCGTACGCCGGGCAGACCGTCAGCCTCTCCTTCGCCGGGACCGAGGACTCCAGCCTCCAGACGAGCTTCGTGCTCGACGACATCGCGCTCGACACCTCCGGCGGCACCACACCACCGCCGGGCGACTCCACCCGCACCCCGGCCGCACCCTCGTACACCGTCAGCCTCAGCAGCGACACGAGCGGCACCGCCTGGACCGGGCACGAGAGTGTGACCTTCACCAACGCCTCGGCCACCGCGCTGAACGAGGTCTACCTGCGGCTGTGGGACAACTACCACGGCACCTGCGACGCCATGCCGATCCGGGTCACGGGCGTCACCGGCGGCAGCGCGGGCGCGCTCTCCGTGGACTGCACCGCGCTCAGGATCGACCTGCCGGGCCCGCTGGCCCAGGGCCAGAGCGCCACCATCGGCTTCGACCTCGGCATCACCGTGCCCAGCGGCGCCGACCGCTTCGGCCACGACGGCGCCTACAGCTTCGTCGGCAACGCGCTGCCCGTCCTCGCGGTCCGCGACAGCAGCGGCTGGCACCTGGACCCGTACACGAACAACGGCGAGTCGTTCTACTCCCTCGCCGCCGACTTCAAGGTGACCCTCGACCACCCGAGCGGCCTGCTGGTCCCGGCCACCGGCACCTCCACCGACACCCCCGGCTCCAGCGGCCGTACCGTCACCACGGCGACCGCGTCCAGGGTCCGTGACTTCGCCTGGGCCGCCGGGCCCTTCAGCAAGATCTCCGGCACCTCGCCGGCCGGCGTCGCGGTGAACGTCTACTCCGTCTCGGGCATCAGTTCCTCCAGCGCCCAGTCCATGCTCAGCACCGCGAAGACCGCCGTCGACGCCCACGCGGCCCGCTTCGGCGCCTACCCCTACGGCGAGCTGGACGCCGTCATCGACAACAACTACTGGTTCGGCGGAATGGAGTACCCCGGTTTCGTCCTGGACCTGGTCAGCACCACCGCCCTCACCCACGAGATAGGCCACCAGTGGTGGTACGGCATCGTCGGCGACGACGAGTACACCAGCCCCTGGCTGGACGAGGCGTTCGCCGACTACGCCACCGACCTCGCCCTCGGCAAAACCGGTACCAACTGCTGGAACAGCGTCTCCTGGGCCTCCAGCGCCGAGAGGATCACCAACTCCATGGCCTACTGGGACGCGCACTCCTCCCGCTACTCCACCGTCGTCTACGGCTACGGCAAGTGTGCCCTGCACGACCTGCGCCGTGTCCTCGGTGACACCGCCATGGCCAAGCTGATGAAGGACTACGCGACCGCCCACTGGTACGGAGTGTCGGCCACGGCCGAGTTCAAGGCCGCCGCCCAGGCCGCCACGAGCACCGACCTCACCTCCTTCTGGACCCAGCACCGCATCGACGTCTGATCCGCCGCGGGCCGGTCACGGGAGCGCCCCGGGTGACTCCTTCGACCGGCCCGCCTCCGCGGACCACCCCGAGACGACCCCGAGGCCACCCGAACGGACCAAACGCGGCCCGCGATGCATTCGTTGGGCCGTACCCGAAGTGCGGCGCGGCCCGACCACGGGTCAGATGGTGTTCGTGCGAAGCGCCATGTCCCTCTCCCTCGGCCGCTCACGCCTTGTCGTCACGGGCGTCCTGACCGGCCTCCTGCTCTCTCTGCCCGGCCCCGCGGCCCAGTCCGCGTCGGCCCCGGACGTCCCTCCGCGCGGCAGCGCGTACATGGGCATCGGCGTCCTCGCCCACGACGGACGCGCCAGCGGCCCCGACGCCACGCCCGCCCCCGCCCGCGAGAACCAGATCGAGGGCGTCGACGTCTCCAGCTACCAGGGGAACGTCGCCTGGGCGACGCTGTGGGGTGACGGCGTGAAGTGGGCGTACACGAAGGCCACCGAGGGGACGTCCTACACCAACCCCTCCTTCAGCCAGCAGTACACCGGCTCCTACAAGACCGGCATGGTCCGCGGCGCGTATCACTTCGCGACCCCGGACACGGCCGGCGGCGCCGCCCAGGCCGACTACTTCCTGGCGCACGGCGGCGGCTGGTCCAAGGACGGCAAGACCCTGCCCGGCGTGCTCGACATCGAGTGGAATCCGTACGGCGGCTCCTGCTACGGCAAGTCGAAGAGCTCCATGGTCAGCTGGATCCGTGACTTCGTGAACCGTTACAAGTCCCGCACCGGCCGGGACGCGGTCATCTACACGGCGACCAACTGGTGGACCGAGTGCACCGGCAACTACTCGGGCTTCGGCAAGACCAACCCGCTGTGGATCGCCCGCTACGCCTCGACCGCCGGGACGCTGCCGGCGGGCTGGCAGTACCACACGATGTGGCAGTACACCTCGTCCGGCAAGACCGTCGGGGACCACGACCGCTTCAACGGCACCCTGGACCGGTTGAAGGCGCTCGTGAACGGCTGACCCGGCAACCGGGCGCGTGCGGCCGTGGCTCAGTCCACATCCACGTCCTCGAACAGCGCGTGCATCGCGCCGAGCACCCGCAGACACGCGTCCACGTCCGCCGGGGTCAGATCATTGCCCACGCGGCGCAGCAGCGCGTGCTCACGGGCCCGTACCGCGCCGATCGCGGCCCGGCCCGGGTCGGTGAGCCGGATGAGTGAGGACCGGCGGTGGGCGGGGTTCGCGACGCTCTCCACGAGCCCGAGCCGCGCGGCGTCGTTCACCATGCGCTGGACGAACTGCCGGCTGAGCGCCTGGGCCCGCCCCATCTGCGGCACCGTCAGGGGCCCCTGCGCGCGCAGCAGATCGAGTACGGCGCGCACGCCGACCGACAGACCCTCGATCGGCGCTGCCTGCTCCACCTTGCGGTGCACCCGCCGGTAGAGCGGACCGACCAGGTCGAACACCTCCGTGAGGCGTTCGGCCAGTTCGTCCGGGGAGGGCTCGCCGGTGACTGCGGTGCGGTGGTCCTTCATGGCACCAGGATGACACCTCGGTTGCCAACACGTGCAAGAAATGACACCTTGGTTGTCATGACCGTAGACTTCGCCTCCCTGCCCACCCGTTCGCTGCCGACCGCCGACGGCTCCCTCGCCTACCGCGAGGCGGGCTCCGGCGCGCCCTTGGTGTTCCTGCACGCCGGCTTCCTCGACCACCGCATGTGGGAGGAGCAGATCCGCGCCTTCGCGCCCCGCCACCGGGTCATCACCTACGACGCCCGCGGCCATGGCGGCTCGGCCAACGCGACCGGCCCCTTCCGGCACGTCGACGACCTCGCCGCGCTGCTGCGCGGCCTCGACGCCGCTCCCGCCGTGCTCGTCGGCGTCTCCATGGGCGGGGCCACCGCGGTCGACTGCGCGCTGGAGCACCCCGAACTGGTCCGCGCCGTCGTGGTCAGCGGCGTCGGCACGAGCGAGCCCGTCTTCGAGGACCCCTGGGCCCTGGACGTGTTCGCCGCCCAGCAGCAGGCCCTTGCGGCCGGTGACGTGCCCGGCTGGGTGGACGCCTTCCAACGCTTCACCGCCGGCCCGCACCGCGACCTCGCCGACGTCGCCTCCGAAGTCGTCCGCCGGATAGGGGAGATGGCCCACGGCACACTCGCCAAGCACACACCCGGGGAACCGGACCACCGGGTGCCCGTCACCGCCACCTGGGAGCGCGCCACGGGCATCACGGTCCCCGTGTACGCGATCAACGGTGCCCTGGACGCCGCCGATCACCTCGCCGCGGCCACCCGGCTGACCCGTCTCGTGCCCGGCGCCCGGGCCGCCACCGTGCCGGGTGCCGCGCACTACCCCAGCATGGAGGACCCGGCACGCTTTGACGCCGAACTGTCGGCGTTCCTGGAGCGGTTGCCCGACTAGGAGGCGTGTGCGAAGAGCATGCGAAGGGCGAGCGCGGTCATCACCGCGCTGGACGCCAGGGCCGTGCAGAGGCGCCCACGGCTGCCGGTCAGGAGCCGGCCGAGCAGGGCACCGCTGCCGGCCAGGAGCAGCTGCCAACTGGCGGACGCCGCGAAGGCGGCCACCACGAACACGGCCCGCTCCAGATGACCCGGCTCCGCCGAGGTCTGGCTGCCGAGCACCAGAGCCGCGAAGTAGAGCACGGTGAGGGGGTTCATCATCGTGACGCCCCACAGCCCGATGAAGGCCCGTGCCGGGTGGGGCGGAGCCTCGTCGCTCCGGGCGTCCGTCCGCGGCTCCCGGTAGTGGGCGATCGCCTGTGCTGCGCCGCGTACGGCCAGGACGACGAGCACCGAGCCGGCGATCCAGCGCAGGGGGTGTGTGACCGGTTCGAGGGCGTGCGCCAGCGCGGAGCCTCCGAGTACGGCGATCAGCGCGTAGAGGCCGTCAGCGGCCGCCACCCCCAGCGCGGCGCACGCGCCGGTCTTCCATGAGGTCCGGGCGGTCAACGCCACCAGATACGTCCCGACGGCCCCCACGGGTACGGCGATGCCGTACCCCGCCAGGAGCCCCGCGACCAGCGCCGCCGTCATGCGTGGACGGGCGTCGGTCTCCGTGATCGACCGGGCTGCTGCTGCCGGTCGCACACCGGGCGGTCGGCGGTGGTCGGCGGCAGGAAGACGGTCGGCGAGGTCATGCGCCGATCGTGGCGGCAGCCCGGCCGCCCGGACAACTCCTTTTCTCTCTGCTTCAGCGGCAGCGCGGCGCGGCGGGTCCCGTGTGGCAGGTGTGCATCCCGTTGTCGGCCGACCTGTCGTCGTGGGCCTGGGCCGTGGCACCGGCGTACACCACGACGGTGATCAGGAGGGCCATGACGAGCTGGCCGACGACGGTCGCGAACGCCCGGGCCCGGGCCGCGACCAGCGCCGCCACCAAGGCGAAGGCGGCGACTCCCGCCGCGGCGGTCAGATAGCCCCACAGCGGGTCGGCCTTCACGGTCTTGGCCTGGTCCAGATTGATCCCGGACAGAAACCACAGCCCGAAGTCGCACGCCAGCGCCGTCAGTTCCAGCAACACCAGGCCGCACCCGGCTCCGATGTCGGCACCGGTGTCGGCGCGGTCGTGCCGTCGGGGACCGTGGGTGGCGTCGAACGCCGGTGGGGCGACGGGAAGATTCATGGTCCTCACGCTGCCCGGCCGACGGGGCGGACACATGAGTACGGCTACTCAGCCTCCACCCGGCCGGGCACCGGATCCGCTCTCCCAGGCGCACCCCCGACGGCAGCGCCGCGGTGCGGGAGAGGCGGCCCCGCGTCGCCCTTGACCGCTCATGCGTAGGAGTCCCGAAGGCGGAAGCGCGCACCTCGTGGATGGGATCCACAGTGGGCGAACCCCGGCTGCGTGGCCCCGCGCGTACGGGCCATCCCCCTGCCCGCCATACGCGAACGCCGCTGTCACGGTGACGTACCCGTCCCACCCGGTGGTGGACTCCCTCTTCGAGTACCTGGGCGGGGTGCTCCCGGTCGCGCCCTGAGCGACGAGACCCGCATCCTGCGGCCGGCCTGCGGCTCGGGCAAGGTCCCGGGTGGCCGCGGTGCGGTACCAGCCGGCGGTGGCGGTGCGCCGCGCACTGGGCGCTGCCAGGCCGTACCCGGCCGACGAGCCGATGACCACGCAACCGGCCCGTGGCCGGTAGGCACTTCACGGCCGCAGACACAGGCAGAGGTCTCGTCCGGCACAACAATGCCGCAGCGATCTTGGCGCGTTCCACCACTTCCGGCTCCGCCAGCTCGGTGTCGGGGGGCTGACGAGTACGGCCCCCTCGGCTTGTTGGGTGTCACGTGCCCGAGGCGGCCAGCTGGTCGGCCAGCCGGTGTGCCTGGGCGAGCAGTGCGCCGTACGTGGCGACCTCGTCGGGGTCGTCCGTCGTGGCGCGGACCAGGTCCCGGCGTACCTCGTCCAGCGTCTCGCGCAACCGCGCGATGGCAGCGCGCAGTTCGTCGTCGCACGCCTCGTCGCCGAACCGGCTGTGGCTGTAGAGCCGCAGCGCGTGCGCGGTGCGGTGCAGGAACTCGGCGTAGCGGCGGGCGAGTTCGGGGTGCGGCCGGGGGGCCGCACGGTCCTCGGCGGCCGCCTCCAGCACCGTGCGGGTCACGCCCGCCGTGTGCACGGCCGCGTAGTCCAGCACCACGATCGCGTCGTCGTACCCCTGGCTGGGCGGTGGCTCGGCACGGGTGCGGCGGCGGCGCAGGTTGCCGCGCAGGCTCTCCCGGCTCCACGCGAGTGCGGAGCGGGCCTGCTCCACGAGCCGGTGCAGCCGCAGGGCCCGTTCGTGCCGGGCCCCGGCCTCCTCGGTGTCCCAGCGTCCCTCGGCCAGCCCCTGCGCCACGGCCCGCAGGATGTCGTGGGCCTCCTCGGTCGCGTCCTTGAGGACGGCCCGGCTGTCCCGCAGGTACAGCGGCGGCCGGACCAGGGCGTTGACCGCGATGCCGACTACGGCTCCGAACAGGGCTTCGGCGAGCCGGGCCGCGGAGGTGGTGACGGTGACGGACCCGTTGGTCAGGACGAACAGGGCGCCGGTGGCGGCGTAGATGCCCTGGCTGCCCAGGCGCCGCCACTGGCCGAGCAGCAGCGCGAGGGGCAGGACGACGGCCATCGCGGCCACCGTGGTGTGCAGTGGCAGCGCGACCGCGGTGGCCAGGATCGTGCCGGCCGCGATCGCCGCGAGCTGCTGCAGCCCGTGTGCGATCGACCGGTACACGGTCGACTCCACCAGGACCACCGCCACCCACGGCGCGACGAACGCCACCGGTGCGTGCAGCCACCAGCCCGCCACCGCCCAGGCCAGCCACGCGGCCAGGGCCGCCTTCATCGCCTGGACGGCCAGATCCCGCTCCCGGCACGGCCCCGCCCAGGCCCGTGCCGCGCCGCGCGCCGCGGCCCTCGTCTCACGCCGCAGCGCCTGCCACGTCACTCGCATGCCACGCACCGCGCCCGGGTGCCACCCCGGACACCGCTCCATGCCGGCCGCCCGTATCGCGGATGCCCCGGCCGCCCACGCACCGCGGGCTCCCAGGGGCCCGAGGGCCGGGGCAGCGCGGACGGGCCGCACGGCGGCCGAGCGGGAGCGGGCCTCCGGCCCGCCCGCACGTGTGCGGTCGGGGCATCGTCGTCGCCCAGTGTCCACGGGCTGTTCGTGGCGTGTCCGTACGGCACCCGGCCGACCCGGACCAGCACCGGCAGCCGCCGGTCAGGCGATCGGCCGTGCGGTGGCCGGTGCCGGGCGGCGGAAGGGCTACGGGGGACGAGCGCTGAGCACCCGGTCGGCAGGTCAACCGAGGTGGGGCGGCGTCCAGTCGGCGTGTCGCAGGATCGCCCGTGTCGTCGCCCGGGACGGGGCCAGCCGTAGCGCGCTGTTGCGCAGGGTGACGGCGAGCGGATGGGACAGCCGCTGACCCAGCCGGCCCGCCTGCCGGGCGGCACGGGCGACCGCCTGGGAGCGCGGGCGGCGCTCGGCGTCGTAGCGGGCCAGTGCCGAGCCGACCGACGGCTCACCGGCGAGCGCGGGGGCCAGCGTGACCGCGTCCTCCAGCGCCTGACAGGCGCCCTGGCCGAGATGCGGTGTCATGGCGTGCGCCGCGTCACCGAGGAGCGCCACCCGGCCCGCGACGAACGACCGCAAGGGCGTGGCCAGCTCGTGGATGTCGTGGTGGAGCACGACCTCGGGCCGGGTCGCGTCCAGGAGCGCGGGGATCGGATCGTGCCAGCCGCCGAAGCACCGGCGCAGCATGCCGAGCGGGTCGGCGTGGCGGACGCCGGCCGGGGCGGTGAGCACGGCGTGCCACTCGGCCAGGCCGTCGGCGAAGGCGATGTGCCCGAACTCCGCACCCCCGCCCCAGGACAGTTCGAAGTCACCGCTCAGCTCCAGCGGCCGGCCGGTGACGGCCCGCAGTACCGTCGAGCCGCCGTAGACCGGGCCGGGATGGCCGGGGAACAGCAGTCCGCGCAGCCGGCTGCCCACCCCGTCGGCCGCGACGACCAGGTCGGCGTCCAGAACGCCGCCCCCGACCGGCACTCCCACCCGGTCCGGGGTCGACCGGTCCAGTGCGGGCACGGTGACCCCGATGTGCAGGCACTCGGCCGGCAGGGCGGCGCGCAGCAGGCGGTGCAGGACCGCGCGCCGGATACCGACGATCGGTGTGCCCAGCGCGCGTTCCAGGGCGGCGCCGTCCATACGGGCCAGCCAGCGGCCCCCAGGGGTGCGGGTGCCGCCGCTGTACTGCGGTCGGGCCGCCGCGCGCACGGCCGCTCCGACGCCGAGCGCGTCCAGGGCGCGCAGACCGTTCGCGTGCAGCGAGATGCCCGCGCCCGCGTCGGCCAGGGTGGCGGCCCGCTCCACCACCCGTACCTCCCAGCCGATCCGGCGCAGCCCGATCGCCGCCGCCAGCCCGCCTATGCCACCGCCGACCACCACCGCCGTACCGCCCATGCCGCAGCCCCCTTCGACCCACACTCACCTGATCTTCTACAGCTGTAGAAGACCCTACGGCAGATGCTCTACAGCTGTAGAAGCGGGGTGTAGAAAGAGGGGATGTCCACAGACCGACGTACTGTCCTCGCCGACGCCGCCATCGCCGTCCTCGCCGACGCCGGGATGCGGGGGCTGACGCACCGCGCCGTGGACCGGGCGGCGCGGCTGCCTGCCGGTACCACCTCCGCCTACTACCGCACCCGCCAGGCCCTGCTCACCGCCCTGGTCCGGCGCCTGGTGGCACTCGACCAGGCCGAGCTGCAGGAGATCGGAGCCCGGGTGCCGGTCCCGCGCACCGTCGGTGACATGGTCGCCGGACTGGCGCAGTTCTCCGCGGCGCGGCTCACCGGGGAGGGGCGCAGGCGTTCCCTGGCGCGCTACGCGTGTGCGGTCGAGAGCGCGCGTCATCCCGAACTGCGCGAGATCCTGGTGCCGCGGGAGAACCGGGCGCGGCAGGCGGCACGCGACTTTCTGGCCGCTCAGGGCGTGGCGGACCCGGAAGAACGCACGGTGACGCTGCTGACCTGTGTGGACGGCCTCATCTTCGACCGGCTGGTGAACGGCGGAAGCGTGTCCGAGGAGGAGATCAGCGGCCTCGTGGCGGCGGCTCTGCGCTGAGCGCTACCGCGACGGCGCCGTTCCGCTCCGTCACGGCGGCACCGCGCGCAGTGCGCGCAGCACGGCCCACACGACCGAGACCAGCGGCACGGCCACCACCGCGCCGATCACCCCCGCGATGATGCTGCCGGCGATCACCGAGACCGCGACGACCAGCGGATGCAGCCGTACGGCCCAGCTCATCACCAGGGGGTGCAGCACGTGTCCCTCCAGCTGGCCGATGACGACGATCAGCGCCAGTACGGCCAGCGCCGTGATCGGCCCGCGTCCGGCCAGCGCTACGACCGTGGCGACGGCGAGCGCGACCGGCGAGCCCACCAGCGGCACGAACGCGGCGAAGAACTCCAGCAACGTCAGCGGCAGCGCGAGTGGCACCCGCAGCACGAGCAGCGCGATGCCGACGAGGACGGCATTGGTGGCGGCCACGATGATGATGCCGCGCGTGTACCCGGCGAAGGCCCGCCAGGCCGCGTGCCCCGCGCGGTCCCACGCGGGACGGGCGCCGATCGGCAGCAGCTGGTCGCGCATCCAGCCCCACAGGCGCTCACCGGAGTGGATGAAGAACACCGAGGCGAACAGCGCCAGCGCGACCCCGGTGACCAGCTCGACCACCCGGCTCAGTCCGCTGACGGCTCGGCTGAGCAGGCTGGACCGGTGCGTTGCGAAGTAGTGCGTCACCTGGTTCTCCAGCTCGGACAGCCGGCCGGAACTCATCCGGAACGGCGGCCGCCGTAACCACTCCTCGATGCGGTGCACCCCGCCCCGGAACTCACCCGCCAGCCGGGTCGACTCGCCCGCCACGGCGTTGCCCACCAGGGCCAGCAGGCCCAGCAGGAGCAGCACACTGCCCACCAGTGCCACGGCGACGGCCAGCGGCCGCGGCAGGATCCGGCTGAGCAGGTCCGTCAGCGGGCGCAGGACGGAGGTGACGACCATGGCGAGGAAGAGGGCGACGGCGATGAGCTGGAAGCTGCCGAGGATGCTGAAGACGCCGTAGACGAGGATCCCGACGAGGATGAGCCGCCAGGAGTAGGCCGCCCCGACACGCAACCAGGGCACCGTATGCTCGGCCACCGGCACCGGTCCGGGTCGCGGGGTGGCCGGGATCCGCACCGAGTACGCCGGCCGGCTGCCCAGCACCCGCCTCCCGCGGCGCCGGCCGCCCGCTCCGGCCGCCCGCCGACGCCCATCGCCCTCCACCTGTCCAGGCTCCTCTCCGCCACCCTGATGACGGTCGGTCACATGTACAGCACCGTAAGCGCACGTCGCTGACGGAGCGCGCGGAACGCGCCCGCGCGCGGTGTCCACCGGATGGCGCGTTTCGCCGTGCCGGGAGGCGGACGGGGACACCGCCCAGGTCCACGACGGGGCGTGCCGACGCGGGGCCGCGCCGTCGGCGCCGCCGTCTGCAGACACATCCGAAGCAACCGAGCACTGACGGAGACCGGCGCGGACAGCGGGCGGTCACAGGACTTTCACAACCGCCCGGGGTGGGCCGGACCGGGCGGGGCACCCGGCAGACGTCGTCGGCAGAGAGGGATCCGCCAGTGATCACCATCGCCGTACTGCTGCTTCCGGTCCTCAGCATCCTGCTGTACGGGCTCGACCAGGTCGAGGACCGGTGGATCCTGCGTCCTCCGGCCGCCCGCCCCAGCAGGCACCGCCGACTTCGCCGCACGAAGGCGGGCCGTCACTGACCGGGCGGTCACTGGTCCGGGCCGTCATCTGTCGGTAGCCGGGTCCTCCGCCGCCGGGGCCTCGTTCAGGTCGGCGCACCGCCGGTAGCGCGCGATCGCCCTGCCGAGTTCGAGCCGCTCCGCATCGGTGAGCGTCCCGCCCTGGGCGTACCGCAGGATGTGCTCGGCGACCGTCCGCAGTTTGGTGTTGGTGCGCTGGGAGACGTCCCGCAGCGCCCGCCAGGCCTCTTCCGGAGCGATCCGTCCGAGGACGACCACGGCTCCGATGGCCTGGTCGATCACCGCGTGCGAGGACACGGCGCGCCGCAGCTGCCGGTTCTCGGTCATCAGCCGGTCGTACTCGGCTGCCAGGTCGGTGGAGGAGAGCAGAGCCAGCGGTTGGTGCCGGGAGAGAGCGAAGAAGGCCATGGAGCACCTTTGCGGGGATGGGGGGCGTCACTGATACGCCTGCCCTCGGCGGGCGCCGGCACACAGATTGAACCAGCGGCGCGGGATACCGTCACGCCGCGCGGGCCGTGCCGCACAGGTGTCCCGGCGTCACCCCTCCTGTCCCGCCCGGCCGTTGCTCTCGGTCGCCCGGCCCACCGGCAGCAGGTCACGGATGTCCGCAGGCAGGGCGCCGGCCATCCGCTCGGTCAGCTCCGGGGCGAGTGCGGCGTCGAGCACTTCCAGTACGGCGGCGGCCTCCCGCAGGGCCGTGTCCTCGTCGGTGCACGCCCGGTCGGCGATGCGTCCGGCGAACACGGTCAGCCCGAACCGCTCGCCCGCCGCGCCGGAGTCGGCGTCGGCCGAGGCGTCGGCCGCCTCCAGCATCGCCGTCGCCATGTCGGGCGGCAGCTGGGCGGCCACGTGCCGGGCCAGCCCGGACGGCAGCCGTTCCGACAGCGTGCTGACGACGGCGTGCGCGGCCCGTTCGGCCGAACCGCGGTCCGGCAGCTGGGCCAGTGCCTGCACCTTTCCGATCATCTCGTCGTGCCGCATGACGCCGGTTCCTTCCTCACGAAGTCCTGGCGGTGTGCCTCACCCGCGGCGAGGGACGCCCGTCCGGGTACCTGGTCATGTCGAGTAGCCGGTTGCCACGGCCGAGTACCCGGTCGCGGCCGGTATCCGCCCACGGTGGAGTCGCGGTCCCGTCGCGGGGTAGGCGTCGGCGGCGGACGATCGAACGACCGGGCACCGGCGGAGCCGAGATGTGAGGTGTGCATGATAGGAGCGGGGCTGGCGGCACCCTTGTGGGACGTGCACAACGGCCAGGGCCTGCGGCAGCTCGGCGAGCTGGGGCTGGCGCTGCTGCTGTCCAGCCTGATCGGCTGGGAGCGGGCAGCCCAGCAGAAGAGCGCCGGACTGCGCACCCACACGCTGGTCGGCATCGCGAGCGCGCTGATGATGGAGGTGTCCCAGCACGGGTTCACGGCGGTGCTGGGGCTGGAGAACGTCTCCTTCGATCCCTCCCGCGTCGCGGCGCAGATCGTGTCCGGCATCGGCTTCATCGGCGGCGGCCTGATCTTCGTACGACGGGACGCCGTACGGGGCCTGACGACGGCCGCCACCATCTGGCTGACCTGCGCGGTCGGCATGGCCTGCGGCGGCGGGCTGCCCATCCTCGCGCTGGCGGTGACCGCCCTGCACTTCCTGGTGGTGCGGGGCTATCCGCTCGTCACCGCCCGTCTGATCCCCGACACGGCCGCCGGCACCTTCGAGGCGCGCCTGACCTACCGGACCGGCGTGGCACTGCTGCCACGACTGATGGAGACCTGCACCCGGCGCGGCTTCCGGATCGTGCAGGTCAAGGTCGAACGGCTGCCCGGCCGCACGGAGGACGCGGCCCGGGTGCTGCTGGAACTGGAGGGCACCGGGGACTCGTCGGGGCTGGCGTCGGAGTTCTTCCAGGACGAAGGGGTGCTCGACGTCGAGGTGAGCGCTGCGGCGGACGACGAGTAGCGGGTACGGCCGTTGCGGCGCGGGATTCACTGGTCGGCGGCTGCCGGTCCGGCTCCGCTCAGCTCTTCTCCGTCTGCTGTGTCCATGTCCAGGCGTACTGCAGCCAGTCCGCGACCGTCAGCGCGCCGAGGCCCCCGCAGACCAGGCGGGTGAGCCGGGGCGTCACGGCGTACGAGCACACCAGGGCGCCGGCGGCCCAGGCCGAGGCGCAGAACGGGCAGGACAGCAGATCGCCCACGGCCCGCCGCATCCCGTGGCCCCGCGGTTCGTCGATGACCTCGTTCGCCGCGCCCTCGTCCGCGCGGCGGGTGAAGGGCGCCCGCAGAAAGCTCGTGATCTTGTCCCGGGCCAGCAGCCTGGACGCCTTGTACGCCCCCGCGCCCATCAGTACGACGTCCCACGGCGGCATCTCGTCCGGCAGCCGGACCCCCCGCCGCCGGGCCAGCACCGCGAAGGTGCCGGCCCCCGCCGTGAAGACGGAGGCGAGGGCGGCGTACCCGGCGAGAGGGACGTCGCCCTGGTCGTCGTACCGCACGGAGTCCGTCGTCATGAGACCTCCCGTACCTCCCCGAACGCGTGCCCGGCCGGCACCGGGCCCGCCTCGAGTTCCCCTGGCCGGGGCGGCGACACGCACGCAAGGGGGCCCGGGTTCGGTGAGCGGTGGCGGAGGGACCGGGGGCGAGCGGCGGCGTAGCGGTTCGGGTGAGCGGCGGGGGGCGGGTTCGGGCGAGTGACGATGGCCGGCGCGGGCGAGACCGCGCCGACCCGCGCGGGCGGGGCGGCGTCCAGCCGGCCGGCGTCGCGATGCCCTGCATGACGTAGTGACGTGGGCAATGCCACATATGACCTGGTTCGCAACCCCTCCCTGCCCTGCCCGGTGCCGGGCTACCGTTGCGGCGAGCCCTTGTTCCCCTTCCCCTCGCATCTCGGACGGCCCGGCTGTGCTCACTGACCTGTCCCCCCTCATCGCCGCGACGGCACGCTGGCTGACGGTCGCCTATCCGCCCAGTGGCGGCGCACTGGCCTCCGCCCTGTGCGAGGCGCAGGCCCGGCAGGCCGTGACCGTCGCCGCATGGCTGCGCTACCCGACGGAGATCGACGCCGCCCTGGTCACGATGGCCGGTCCCGGCGGAGCCGGGCGCCTCGACTGGATCACGGGTACCGAGCGGGCCGGTGAGGACGGCCCGGTGGACGACTGGGCCTGGCGCACCTGGGTGGACGAGGTCGTCGCCAGCTGGGCGGCCGGCCTGCTCACCGATCCCGAGCTGGCCGGGATGGCCGTCTCCGCACTCGCCGACGGCCAGCACGCCTCCGGCGCACCCGTGGAGTTCCGGCGACTGCTCGCGCCCGACGACGGTGACCGGCGCGCCGCCGCGCTGCTGCGCCACCCCGATCTCGTCGCTCCCGTGGCCGAGCTGCACCTCGACCAGCTCCTGGACCGGCTGGGAGCGGACGGCGCCCTCGCGGCCTGAGCCCCTGCTCCGCCGTACCGGTTCCGGCGCCCCGCCCTCGTGCCTGAACGGCGCCTCGCAAAGTAGACCCCGTTAGTGCAGCTCCGGTCAGGCCGACCCGCAGCCCAGCCCGTACGCCCGGCCCCGCCCCATATGGCCCGGGGCCCCGCCCGGCCCGCAGGCTTATTTGGCCCGTCGGCCCCGCCAGGCCCGCTGCCCCGTTGGGCCCACAGGCCCCGCCGACCCCGTGAGTCCCGCGAGGCCCGGTCTGCGGGGGCCAGCCCGGCTCTCAGGCCCAGCCCGGTCCGCAGGGCCAGTCTGGCCTGCAGGCCCAGCTCGTTCTGCGGGGCCAGTCCTACCCGCAGGCCCAGCTTGACCTGCCGGCCCAGCTCTGTCCGCCGGAGTCAGACCTACCCGCAGGTGCAGGTCCGGCCCTCAGTCCCGGCCCGCAGGCCCGGCCCGGCCCACAGGCCCGGCCCGACCCGCAGGCTCAGCTCGGTCCGCCGGAGCCAGCCCGACTCGCAGGCACAGGCCCCGCCCGCCGGCCCAGCCCCACCCTGACCCGCCGGCCCAGCCCTGCCCGCCGAGGCCAGTCCGACCCGCAGCCCCTGCCCGATCCGCCGTACCAGCCCGTTCCGCAGCCCGGCCCGACCCGCAGGCTCAGCCCGGTCCGCCGGAGCCAGCCCGACTCGCAGGCACAGGCCCCGCCCGCCGGCCCAGCCCCACCCTGGCCCGCCGAGGCCAGTCCGACCGGCAGCCCCAGCCCGTTCCTGAGCCCCTGAACCGACCCGCCGTACCGGTCCGCCCAGGCCACCCAGTCCAGTCCACCCAGCTCACCTGCCCCGCCCAGCCGACCCGACCCGACGGGTCGGCCCCTGTGTCGTACGGCCCCGCAGGGGTACTGCGGAGCTGATCCGTGGGCCGTTCGCCGGCGGCGGCCGGCTTCGAGCGACGGCAGGCAGGAGAAGGCGATGGGCGCGCAAGGCGACGAGACATCGGCGGCCGGCGGCGTCGGGGACGCCGGCGAACCGGCCCGCCAGGAGATCGGCGCCGTACGGGACGACGTCATGACCGCCCTGAAGCGGCTGGACGCCGACGGGCTGCTGCTCGCCGGAGCCGGCACCTGCGGAGTGCTCGCCCTGTCGGCCGCCCACACGACCCTGCTGCGGGCCCTCGGCTCCGTCCTACCGGAGCGCACGGCCTCGGCCGAACTCGGCTGCGCGTACGCCGCCGGGGCAGCGGGCCTGGGCGTTGGAGCGCTGAACCGGATACGGGCCGCGGCCCGGGCCGCCGCGTGACCGCGCGGCGGCCGGTGGGCCGGTTGCGCCGGCCGAGTGGGAAGGCCCGGTCATGACCTTCAAGAACCCCGTGCACCGCGGCGGGGCGCGCCGCGGCCGGTTCGAGCAGTTCGCGGAGTACGCCTCCAACTTCACGAGCTCCCCGGTGTTCTTCCTCTTCTGCCTGCTCCTCGTCGGCTTCTTCGTCGCCGCGCACCTCGCGCATCTGCGGATCGAACTGCTGCTGCTCGCGGGCGAGTCGATGACCGCGGTCACCCTGCTGCTCCTCGCGCTGCTGAAGAACGCCGAGATGCGCGCCGAGCACGCGATCCAGCGCAAGCTCGACGCGATCGCCGGGGCCCTGCTGGAGGCCCACTCCGACGACCGGAGCCAGGCCTTCGAGGATCTGCGCAATGCGATCCGTATGGAGGAAGAGACCTGACAGAGGCGGACAAAACCGCGCGGCGGTTCTTCACGGCACCCCGGTCGGCGACGACCATGCCATGTCATGGACATTTTGCTCGTCGCCAGCGCGTTCAACAGCCTCTCCCAGCGTGTGTACGTGGAACTGTCGGACCTCGGGCACCGCGTCGACGTCGTCCTCGCCACACAGGGCGCCGACCCGATCCGCGCCGCCGTACGCGAGCTGCGGCCGGAGCTGGTCGTCGCGCCGATGCTCAGGACGGCCCTGCCCGAGGACGTGTGGCGGGAACACACCTGTCTGATCGTCCATCCGGGCCCGCCCGGCGACCGTGGCCCGTCCTCGCTGGACTGGGCCATCGCCGAGGGCACGGCCCACTGGGGGGTCACGGTCCTGCAGGCCGAGGCGGCGATGGACGCGGGCGCGATCTGGGCGGCGGAGCCGTTCCCGGTGGCGCCCGTCGGCAAGAGCGACCTGTACCGCAACGAGGCCTCCGACGCCGCCGTCACCGCCGTCCTCACCGCCGTACGCCGCTACGCCGAAGGCTCGTACAAGCCCCAGCCGCAGACCGACGACTCGATCAGCGTGCTCTGGCGCGACGCCTTCCGGCAGGAGCGGCGCCGCATCGACTGGGAGCGGGACGACACCGAAACGGTCCTGCGTAAACTCCGTGGCGCCGACTCGCAACCGGGCGTGCTGGACGAACTCCTCGGCCGTGAGGTGTTCCTGCACGGCGGGCACCCGGAGGACCAGCTGCGCGGGCGCCCCGGTGAACTCCTGGCCCAGCGGGCGGGCGCCGTCTGCCGGGCCACCCGGGACGGCGCCGTCTGGATCCCTGAGCTGCGCCCCCGCAGGAACTCCGGCGACCCCGCGCCCTTCCGCCGCCCGGCCGCCTCCGTGCTCGTCGCCTGGGAACCCTCGCTCGAGCTCCCCGAGGCCGTCGCCCCGCTGGAAGTGCCGGCCGGCCGACGCACCTGGACCGACATCCGCTACCGGCAGCACGGCGACGCCGGCATCCTCCGCTTCTCCTTCCCGGGCGGCGCCATGAGCACCGACCAGTGCCGCCGCCTGCTGGCCGCCTACGAGCACGCGCTCTCCCGGCCCACCCGCGTCCTCGTGCTCGGCGGGGCCCGCGACTTCTTCTCCAACGGCATCCACCTGAACGTCATCGAGGCGGCCCCCGACCCGGCCCAGGAGTCGTGGACCAACCTGAACGCCATGGACGACCTGGTCGAGGCGGTGCTGCGGACCACCGACCGGCTGGTCGTGGCCGCGCTCGCCGGAAACGCGGCGGCCGGTGGCGCCATGCTCGCCCTCGCCGCCGACCAGGTGTGGTGCCGCACCGGCGCCGTCCTCAACCCGCACTACCGGCGGATGGGCCTGTACGGCTCGGAGTTTTGGACGTACACCCTGCCGCGCCGCGCCGGGGCGGAGCAGGCCCGCCGGCTGACCACCGAGGCGCTGCCCGTCAGCGCCGCCTCCGCCGAGCGGCTCGGGCTCGTGGACCGGCTCGTGCCGGCCGGCACCGACGGCTTCCCGGCCGAGGTCGAGCGGCTGGCGGCCGAACTCGCCGCCTCCCCCGGCCTGACCGAGCGGATCGCCGCCAAGGCCGCCGCCCGTGCCACGGACGAACGCGAGCGCCCCCTCGCGCGGTACCGCGAGGCCGAACTGGCCCGCATGCACGCGATCTTCTTCGACCCGCAGGCCCCCTACCACGCCCTGCGCTCGGCCTTCGTGCGCAAGACGCCGTCCGGCTCCCCCCGGCCCCTGGCCGCGCCCACCGCAGGCGTCCGGTGACGCCGCGCCTGCTGGTGGCGGGCGTCGGCAACATCTTCCTCGCCGACGACGCCTTCGGCCCCGAGGTGATCCGCGCCCTCGGCGAGCGCCCGCTGCCGTCCGAGGTGCGGGTGCACGACTACGGCATCCGCGGCCTGGACCTCGCCTACGCCCTGCTGGACGGCTGTGCCACCGCCGTCCTGGTCGATGCCGCGCGGCGCGGCCACCGCCCCGGCACCCTCTCGCTGATCGAGGCCGAACCGCCCGACGGCACCGCCGTGCCCGAGGCCCACGGCATGGATCCGGCGAAGGTGCTGGCCCTGGCCGCGCACCTCGGCGACGAGCCCCTGCCCCGGGTCCTCGTCCTGGCCTGCGAGCCGGACGTGTTGCCGGCCGGCGACGAGGACATCCTGCCGGGGCTCAGCACACCGGTCCGGGAAGCCGTCCCCGGGGCCGTCGACGCGCTCCACACGCTGATCCCGGCCCTGCTCGCCGACCCCGCCGCACCCGCACCCCCGTTGGGCCGCCCGATGGAATCCGGGCCCCCGCGCCCGGCTGCGCTGCCCGGCACGACGGCCGGCTGAGCGGAAGATCGGTGGAGCCCGGGCCCGAGGGACGCGGCCCGGGCTCCACCGCCGTATCCGAGGAGCTGCGCCCATGTGCCGGTCCGATGTCAAACAGGCCGTCCTGGCGAAGAACGACGACCTGGCCGCGGACCTGCGCGGCGACCTCGCCCGACAGGGCGTGACCGTCGTCAACCTGCTGTCCAGTCCAGGCAGCGGCAAGACCGAACTCCTCGGCCGGGTCCTGGCCCGCGCGGTGGAGCAGGGCGTGCCGGTGGCCGCGCTGACCGCGGACCTGGCCACCGAGAACGACGCCGTCCGGCTGGCCCGTTCCGGCGCCCCCGTCCAGCAGCTGCTCACCGACGGACTGTGCCACCTGGAGGCCCGTCAGGTCCGCGCCCGCCTGGACGGCTGGCTGCCGGCGGACACCTCGGTGCTGTTCGTGGAGAACGTCGGCAACCTCGTCTGCCCGGCCGCCTACGACCTCGGCGAGACCCTGCGGGTCGTGCTGATGGCGGTCACCGAGGGCGAGGACAAACCGCTGAAGTACCCCACCGCCTTCGGCTCCGCCCATCTGGTGGTGATCACCAAGACGGACCTCGCCGAGCCGGCCGGGTTCGACGAGACCGCCTTCCGGACGAACGTGCACCGGGTCAACCCGGGCGTGGAGATCGTACGGTCCTGCGCCCGCACCGGCGCCGGAGTCGGCACCCTCCTGGAGCGCGCCCTCGCCGCCCGGGACGGCGTCCCGCACCGGCCGCCCCTGGCCCCGCATCCGCACGGCCACCACCACGGCGCATCCGCTCCCGTCGCATGACCGCCCCCGCCACCGGACCGGTACGCCGCGTCCTCACCGTACGGGGAACCGTGCAGGGGGTCGGCTTCCGGCCGTATGTCCACCGGCTCGCCGCCGGGCTCGGTCTGGCCGGGTTCGTGGGCAACACCGGGGACGGCGTGCACATCGAGATCGAGGGCCCGGCGCCGGAGGTGGACCGCTTCTGCGTCCTGCTCGCCGAACAGCCGCCGCCGCTCGCCACCGTCACCGCCGTCGAAGACGCGGCCCTGCCCGCGACCGGCGACACCGGCGCCTTCGCCATCCGCTCCACCGAGCGGGCCGCCGGCCGCACCCAGCTCCCGCCCGACACCGCCACCTGCGCGGACTGCCTGCGCGAACTGGCCGACCCGGCCGACCGCCGGCACCGGCACCCCTTCGTCACCTGCACCCACTGCGGCCCGCGGTTCACCATCGCCACCGGGATGCCGTACGACCGCGTGGCCACGACCATGTCCGGCTTCCCGATGTGTCCCTCCTGCGCCCGCGAGTACGGCGACCCCGTCGACCGGCGCTTCCACGCCCAGCCGGTCGCCTGCCCCGACTGCGGCCCGCGGCTCGGCCTGGTCCCTGCCGAGGGTCTCGGCGTCCGTCCGGCCCGGGGCGCGGACGCCCTGTCGGCGGCGCGGGCGCTGCTGGCCGCCGGGCGGATCGTCGCCGTCAAGGGCCTCGGCGGCTACCACCTGGCCTGCGACGCCACCGACGCCCGGGCCGTGGCCGCACTGCGCGACCGCAAGGAACGCGGCGGCAAGGCCTTCGCGGTGATGTGCGCCGACCTCGGCACCGCCGAGCGGCTCGGGGTCCTGTCCGCCGCCGAACGCGCCGCGCTGACCAGCGCCCGGCGTCCCATCGTCCTGCTCCGCAGGCGCGCCCCGGCAGACGGCCTCCGCCTCGCCGACCAGGTCTGTCCGGGCAGCCCGCACGTGGGCGTGATGCTGCCCTACACCCCCGTCCACACCCTGCTGTTCGGGCTGCCCGGCGATCCGCCCGGTCCGCGGGTGCTGGTCATGACGAGCGGCAACCGCTCCGGCGAGCCCATCGTCACCGACGACGCCGAGGCGCTGACCCGGCTGGCCGGACTGGCCGACGCCTGGCTCGCCCACGACCGGCCCATCACCTCGCCCTGCGACGACTCCCTGCTGCGGGTCCGCCCGGACGGCACCGAACAGGTCCTCAGACGCTCCCGCGGCTACGTTCCCCGCCCCGTGCGGCTCCCGGTTCCGGTGCGGCCCGTCCTCGCGGTCGGCGGCGACCTGAAGAACGTCCTGTGCCTGGGCGAGGGCGACCACGCCTGGTTCGGGCCGCACATCGGCGACATGGGCGAACTGGCCACGCTGGAAGCCGCCGAGCGCGCCGAGCGGCACCTGGCCCGCCTGACCGGCGTCAGCCCGGCCCTCGTCGCCGCCGACCGGCACCCCGGCTACCACTCGACCCGCCGGGCCCGCCGCCGCGCCGCCCAACTGCCGGACGGTTCCCTGCAGTTGGTTCAGCACCACCACGCCCACATCGCCTCAGCGATGGCCGAGCACGGCCTGGACGGCACGACCCCGGTGATCGGCGTCGCCTTCGACGGCACCGGGTACGGCGACGACGGCACCGTGTGGGGCGGCGAGATCCTGCTCGCCGACTACACCGGCTACCGGCGCTTCGCCCACCTCGCTCCCGCACCGCTGCCCGGCGGGGACGCGGGCGTGGCCAACCCCTGCCGGCTGGCGCTGGCCCGGCTGTGGGCGGCAGGGCTGGACTGGGATCCGGATCTGCCCAGCGTTCAGGCCTGTACGGACGTCGAACGGGCCGTGCTGGCACGGCAGTTGGACCGACAGGTGGCATGTGTGCCGACATCCGGCATGGGCCGGCTGTTCGATGCGGTGTCCTCCCTGGTCGGAGTGTGCCACCGGGCGGGACACGAGGCGCAGGCCGCGATGGAACTGGAGGCGACGGCGACCGAGGCCCGGGACGCGGACGTGGTGGCGTACCCCTTCGGGTTCACCCGGCAGCGGGGTATCGACCCGACACCCATGCTGCGGGCACTCCTGGAGGACCAGCGGCGCGGCACCCCCGTACCGGTCCTCGCCGCCCGCTTCCACCGGGGTGTCGCGGCGGCCGTCGCCGGGATCTGTCGCCGCGCCCGCGCCGAGACCGGCCTGACCACGGTCACCCTCACCGGAGGCGTCTTCGCCAACGGCCTGCTGGAGGAGGAGTGCACCGCACGGCTGACCAGGGCCGGCTTCACGGTCCTGCGGCACGGCGAAGTACCCCCGAACGACGGAGGGTTGGCGCTCGGTCAGCTCATGGTCGCGGGAACAGCGAACAACCACGAGACGGAGTGACCCATGTGTCTGGCAGTGCCCGGCAAGGTCGTGTCCATCGACCATCGCGCCGACCCCCTGACCGGGCTGATCGACTTCGGTGGGGTGCGCAAGCAGGCGTGCCTCGAGTACCTGCCCGATGTCCGGGTGGGGGAGTACGTCATCGTCCACGTCGGCTTCGCCCTGCAGCGGCTGGACGAGGAGTCGGCCCGGGCGTCCCTGGAGCTGTTCGAGCAACTGGGGCTGCTGGAGGAGGAGTTCGGGGACGCCTGGGAGCAGGCGGCCCGGCAGGAGAGCGGGAGTGAGGCCCGGTGAAGTACATCGACGAGTTCAACGACCCGGACCTGGCGCGCCGGCTGCTGGACGAGATCCACGCCACGGTCACCCGGCCGTGGGCGCTGATGGAGGTCTGCGGCGGTCAGACCCACTCCATCATCCGGCACGGCATCGACCAACTCCTTCCGGAAAAGGTGGAGTTGATCCACGGTCCCGGCTGCCCGGTGTGCGTCACGCCGCTCGACGTCATCGACCAGGCCCTGGAGATCGCCGCCCGCCCCGGGGTGATCTTCTGTTCCTTCGGGGACATGCTGCGCGTGCCCGGCACCGACCGCGACCTGTTCCGGGTCAAGGGCGAGGGCGGTGACGTCCGCGTGGTGTACTCCCCGCTGGACGCGCTCCAACTCGCCCGCAAGCACCCGGACCGCCAGGTCGTGTTCTTCGCCATCGGCTTCGAGACGACCGCACCCGCCAACGCGATGGCCGTCCACCAGGCCCGCCGCCTCGGCCTGGACAACTTCAGCCTGCTGGTCTCCCACGTCCGGGTCCCGCCCGCGATCGAGGCCATCATGACGGCACCGGAATGCCGGGTGCAGGGCTTCCTCGCCGCCGGGCACGTGTGCAGCGTGATGGGCACGGCCGAGTACCCGGAGCTGGCCGACCGGTACCGGGTGCCGATCGTCGTGACCGGCTTCGAGCCGCTGGACATCCTGGAGGGCGTCCGCCGCGCCGTCCACCAGCTGGAACGTGGCGAGCACCGGGTGGAGAACGCCTACCCGCGCGCCGTACGGGAGCAGGGCAACCCGGCCGCCCTGCGCATGCTGGAGGAGGTCTTCGAGGTCGGCGACCGCAACTGGCGCGGGATCGGCCGCATCCCCGCCAGCGGCTGGCGGCTGTCCGACGCCTACCGGGCCTACGACGCCGAACACCGCTTCGACGTCGCCGGCATCCGCACCGAGGAACCCGCCGTGTGCCGCGCCGGCGAGGTGCTGCAGGGCCTCATCAAGCCCACCGAGTGCGAGGCGTTCGGCACGAGCTGCACCCCGCGCACCCCGCTCGGCGCCACCATGGTCTCCAGCGAGGGCGCCTGCGCGGCCTACTACCTGTACCGCCGGATGCACAACGCCCCCACGCCGCAGGGATCCGGCATGCCGCAGTCCCAGCAGGAGGAGATGAACCCCGTTGGCTGACCTCGCCACCGAAACGGCCGTCGACCCCGCGAACTGGACCTGTCCCGCGCCCCTGCGCGACCAGCCGGTCGTCGTCATGGGCCACGGCGGAGGCGGCGCCCTGTCCGCCGAACTGATCGAGCAGGTCTTCGCCCCCGCCTACGGCAACCCCACCCTGGCCGCGCTGACCGACTCGGCCGTCCTCGACCTGGGCGGGGCCCGGCTGGCCTTCTCCACCGACTCCTACGTCGTACGGCCGCTGTTCTTCCCCGGCGGCAGTCTCGGCGACCTCGCCGTCAACGGCACGGTGAACGACCTGGCGATGAGCGGTGCCCGGCCCGCCTACCTGTCCACCGCCTTCGTCCTGGAGGAGGGCGTGGCACTGGACGTCGTCCGCCGTGTCGCGCAGTCCATCGGCGCGGCGGCCGAGGCGGCGGGCGTCACCGTCGCCACCGGCGACACCAAGGTGGTCGAGTCCGGACACGGCGACGGCGTCTACGTCACCACCGCCGGCGTCGGCCTCGTGCCGGACGGCGTCGACATCCGCCCGCAGCGCGCCCGGCCGGGCGACGCCGTCATCGTCAGCGGTCCCATCGGGCTGCACGGCGTGGCGGTCATGAGCGTCCGCGAGGGCCTGGAGTTCGGCGTGGAGATCGT
This sequence comes from Streptomyces sp. NPDC037288, assembly GCF_055603265.1. Taxonomy (NCBI): domain Bacteria; kingdom Bacillati; phylum Actinomycetota; class Actinomycetes; order Kitasatosporales; family Streptomycetaceae; genus Streptomyces; species Streptomyces sp. NPDC037288. Next base: position 29,595 of record NZ_JBVJVY010000046.1, on the reverse strand, counting down.
CTCCGACACCGCACCCCTGGCGGACCTCGTGGCGGCCATGCTGGCGGTCACCACGGACCTCCACGTGCTGCGCGACCCGACCCGGGGCGGACTCGGCGCGTCCCTGAACGAGATCGCCCGTGCCTCCGGCACCGGCGTCCGGCTGCACGAGCGGGCCATCCCGGTCCCGCAGGAGGTCGCGAACGCCTGTGGCTTCCTCGGCCTGGACCCGCTGTACGTCGCCAACGAGGGCCGGCTCGTCGCCTTCGTGCCCCCGGGGCACGCCGAGGCGGTCCTGGCGGCGATGCGGGCGCACCCGCAGGGCGCCGGCGCCGCCCTCATCGGGGAGTGCGTGGCCGACCACCCGGGCATGGTCGTCGTCGCCACCGGCCTCGGCGGCACCCGGGTGGTGGACCTGCCGCTCGGGGAGCAGCTGCCCAGGATCTGCTGAGCGGACCGGCCCCGCCCCAAGGGCGGGGCCGGGTCACCGGGTCACGCCCGTGATCTCCAGTTCCCTGCCACTGCGCAGTTCCTGCGAGGGCCGGTCGCACGACGGGCACCAGAAGAACGGCGGCATGCCGACCGCGAACTCCTCGGCACACCCGCCGCACCAGGCCCGCGCGGTGACCTCTTCCACGACCAGCCGGGCCCCCGCGAGGGCCGTGCCGTCGCGGGCCACCTCGAAGGCGAAGTGCAGGGCGTCCGGCACGACACCGGCCAGCTCGCCGACGCGGACGGTCACCGCTGTCACCCGGTCCGTCCCGTCCGCGCGGGCGATCCACTCGGCCTGTTCCACGATCGCGGTCGCGATCGACAGTTCGTGCACGGCCGGCTCAGGGGTACCGGCGGTTCGCGCGCAGGCCACCGGTCATCCGGTAGATGCGCAACTCCCGCAGGATGCCCGGGAGTTCCCTGACGAACAGGGCTGCGAGCAGGCTGCCGGCCACCGCGGCCTGGGCCGTGAGAAGCTGCCGTCCCGACATTCCCGCCCGACCGGTGCCTCTTCTCATGCCAACGTTCATTACGGTCACGTCCTGCTCCCTCATCCCGGTGAGATGTTCGGCATGTCCTTGATCAGCGCGTCATGCCGTTTCCAGTGGATACCGGTGGAGCGGCGCGCGTCGGAACTGCCGTCCTTGTGGTGTCCGGTCTGGTGCTTGTACGGGCCCTTGTTGCCCTGGTGCAGTCCGCGCACGTGGGAGGGCGTGTCGGGCTTCGCCTGGGGGCGGCCCACTCGGATGCTGCCCATGTGGTGCTCCTTCCGGGTCTTCACGACCGCTCGGTCAGCTCCCTGAAGAACTGTTCTACGGCCGGCCAGACCCGGCCGCCACCGGAGAGGCCCCGCCACTCGCGGCGGACCAGGGCGATCATCCGGTAGCAGTCGTCGACCGGCACGATCCAGTGTTCGTCGAGGCCGCGTACGGTGTTCACCAGCAGCGCCTCCACGTCCGGCGCCATGGCGGCGAGCCGCGGCACCGCGGCGGCCAGTCGCCGCCAGGCCTCCGCGTCCACCTCCCAGCGCATCGCCCCGGCCGGGCTCGGTCCCTGCGCCGTGACCGTGCCGTCGGAGCCCGGGACGAAGAACACCAGGCCCACCGGGACCCCCAGCACCGCCGTGTCGACCGGCGGCAGCCGCAGCCGCCGTCGGGGCACCAGCCGGTAGCGGCCCGCCCCGTCGTCGGCGAACAGCACCGAGCAGGCACCGCACACACACCGCACCTCGGCGGCACCGATGTCGTACAGGTGGGGATGGTCGTCGGCCACACGGGCGGCGCACAGCTCACATGTCTCGGCCTCGGCCGTCGCCGCACGGGCGGTCGTCGAGCGGATGACCCGGGCGAGTGCCCCGTCCACGGTCACCGTGCCTCCTGCGGCGTGGCCCGGCGCCTGATCGTGGTGAGCGGTACGAACGCCGGTGCCGCCCTGCGCTCGCTCCCCACCGTCTCCACCGAGGTCAGCTCGGGAGCGACGGCCAGCACCGCCGCCCGGACCGCCTCCGTCACGTCGGAGGAGCCGCCGCCGCACCCGGAGCCACAGCCGCCGCCGGTGCTCAGCCGCACCCGCGCCACCTGCCCGTCCGTCCCGGCCCACTCGAGGTCGCCGCCGCGCTCGCGCACCGCCGGCCTCAGCTTCTCGACCGCGCGGGCGGCCCGGCGCTCCGGGGACTCCGGGTGGATCTCGTGCAACACCAGCAGATGCGCGAGCAACTCGTCGTCGGCGAGCCGCCCTTGCAGCCGCTCGTCCGCGTGGTCCAGCACCCGGGCGAGGGCCTCGCCGTAGACCTCGGTCAGCAGCCGCACCGCCTCCAGGGCCGGGCCGGGCGTGGCCTCCAGCGCGGCCAGCACCTCGTCGAGACGGGCGAGCCGTGCCTCCACCGCCCCGTCCGGCAGCCGTACGACGCCCTCAGCCATGGTTGGCCCCGTACGTCGGCGAGTGCACGGTGGTCAGGGTCTTGCCCTTGCCCATGTACATGTGCACACCGCACGGCAGACAGGGGTCGAAGCTGCGGACGGTGCGCATGATGTCGACGCCCTTGAAATCGTCCGGACCGTTCTCCTCGAAGATGGGCTGGCCCTGGACGGCGTCCTCGTAGGGGCCCGGGGTGCCGTAGATGTCACGAGGGCTGGCGTTCCACGGGGTCGGCGGGTACGGGTGGTAGTTGGCGATCTTCTGGTCCCGGATCACCAGGTGGTGGGAGAGGACACCGCGCACGGCCTCGTGGAAGCCGCAGCCGATCGACTCGTCGGGCACCTCGAAGTTCTCGAACACCTTCGTGTCTCCGGAGCGCAGCATGCCCATCGCCTCCTCCAGGAACTGCAGGGCCATGGCGGCGGCGTAGGCGATGAAGTAGGGCCGGGCACGGTCCCGTTCGAGGGTGTTGCTCCACTTCGGGGGCCGCCACTCCAGGGTTGTCTCCGGCAGCCTCTCGCCCTTCGGCAGGGTGATGCGGATGCCGCCGCCGGTCGCCTTGACGTACGGCGTGTCGACCAGGCCGCTCAGCGCGGTCGACCACAGCCGGGCCAGTGGCCCGCCGCCGGTGTCCAGTGCGAGGTGCTCGCCGGTGTCCGGGTGGTACCAGCGGGGGCTCATCACCCAGCTGTAGTTGCCGTCGAACTGCCGCTTCTGGGGCACCGGGACGGTGGTCTGGTTCCAGGGGTGACGCATGTCGATGGGGTTGCCGAGCGGGTCGTGGGTGACGAACGGGTCCTCGTTCACCCAGTCCTCGTAGAAGGAGCTGCCCAGCATGATGCGCAGGCCGAGGTTGATGTCGATGAGGTTGTTGGTGAGGAGCTTGCCGTCCAGGACGATGCCCGGGGTGACGTACATCGCCCGGCCCCACTCGTTCATCGTCGCGTAGCGGTAGTCGACGACGTCCGGGTTCTGGAAGGCGCCCCAGCAGCCCAGCATGATCCGGCGCTTGCCGACCTCCTCGTAGCCCGGCAGGGCCTCGTAGAAGAAGTCGAAGACGTCGTCGTTCATCGCCACCGCCTTCTTGATGAAGTCGATGACGCGCATCAGGCGGCTGAGGTAGTCGGTGAAGGTGTTCGGCTGCGGCATCGTGCCGACCCCGCCCGGGTACAGCGTGGAGGGGTGGACGTGTCTCCCCTCCATCAGGCAGAACATCTCCCGCGTGATCCGGCTGACCTTCAGCGCCTCCTTGTAGACCTCGCCCTCGAAGGGGTTGAAGGCCTTCATGATGTCGGCGATGGTGCGGTAACCGTGCACGTCCCCGCGGGGCGCGTCGGTGCGTTCGGCGCGGGCCAGGACACCGGGGTTGGTGGCCTTGACCATCGCCTCGCAGAAGTCCACGAAGACCAGGTTGTCCTGGAAGATCGTGTGGTCGAAGATGTACTCCGCCGCCTCACCGAGGTTGGTGATGTGCTCGGCCAGCTTCGGCGGCTTGACCCCGTAGGCCATCTGCTGGGCGTAGTTCGAGCAGGTGGTGTGGTTGTCGCCGCAGATGCCGCAGATCCGCGAGGTGATGAACCCGGCGTCGCGCGGGTCCTTGCCCTTCATGAACACCGAATAGCCGCGGAACAGCGATGAGGTGCTGTGGCACTCCACGACTTCCTGGTTGGCGAAGTCGATCTTCGTGTAGATGCCCAGATTGCCGATGATCCGGGTGATCGGATCCCAGGACATGTCCACGATCTGGGCGGGTTTGCGTCCTGTCGGCCGCGATTCGGTGGTGGTCATCTGCGGTAGTGCCCCTTGCTGTTCGGGTCGGGCGGATCGTTGGCGGGAAGGGCGAGGGCGGCGTCAGGCACGCCAGTGCGGGTCGTAACCGCTGGTGAGCTTGCGCTTGTTGTGGCGCCACTTGGGCTCGTGGTTCACCATGTCGTTGGTCAGGCCGCGCAGTCGGCGGATGACCGCCCCGTAGGGCCGGATCACCATCGTCGACAGCGTGCCGCCCGGTGGTTCGTCCATGAACGGCATGAAGGCGTCGGGGAAGCTGGGCATCGTGCAGCCGATGCAGATGCCGCCGACGTTCGGGCAGCCGCCGATGCCGGCCATCCAGCCGCGCTTGGGCACGTTGCAGTTGACGACCGGCCCCCAGCAGCCCACCTTCACCTGGCACTTGGGAGAGTTGTAGTCCCTCGCGAAGTCCGCCTGCTCGTAGTACGCGGCCCGGTCGCAGCCCTCGTGGACCGTCTTCCCGAACAGCCACTGGGGACGCAGCATGTGGTCCAGCGGCGGCGGGGGAGCGGCACCGGCCGCGTGCTGGAGCACCCAGACGAGGGTCTCCATGAAGTTCTCCGGCTGGATGGGACAGCCGGGCACGTTGACGACCGGCAGCCCGGAACGCGCCTTGAACTCCCAGCCCAGGTAGTCCGCGAGGCCCATACAGCCGGTCGGGTTGCCGGCCATGGCGTGGATCCCGCCGAAGGTGGCGCAGGTACCGGCGGCCACCACCGCCCAGGCCTTGGGCGCGAGCTGGTCGATCCACCAGTTCAGGGTCTGCGGCTCACCGGTGTCCGGATCGTTGCCGAACGACGTCCAGTAGCCATCGCCCTCGATGATGTTCTGGTTCGGGACCGAACCCTCGATCACGAGGATGAACGGCTCCAGATCGCCGCGTGCGGCAGCCCGGTAGGGGGCCAGGAAGTCCTCGCCGCCCAGGCTCGGCGACAGCACCTTGTTGACCAGGTTCACCTTCGGCAGACCCGGGATGAGCCCGAGTACCACGTCCTCGATGGACGGCTGGCCCGCGGCGGTCAGCGACACCGTGTCGCCGTCGCAGCTCATGCCCTCCGAGATCCAGAGGATGGTGATCTCGTCGAAGCCCTGTCGCGCCTCGGCCCGGCTGGGCTCGCCGCGGACGTCGGTGGTACCGCTCTGTGTGCTCATCTCTGCAACCTCCGTCGCAGCCGGTCTCGGAGTGGGTCGTGGGCTGCCGCGTCACAGGCGCGGAACAGCCGCTCGGGCATGCGCTGGTCGTGGGTCGGCATCTCAGGGGCGTCCGTCGCGCCCTCGCTCCTCCGGCCGGTCGGCCGGACGCTGTGGCCGCGGGGAACGCGGCCCGGGCGATCCCCCGGGGACCGCGGGGTCCGCCGTGTCGACGCCCGTGAGCGGCTCGACCTCGTCGGTCCGGAAGTAGTGGAAACGGCCGTACCAGCCGTGCAGTTCGGCGGCCGGGTCGTCGTCGACCGTGACCGCCAGGTGGACGCTGCCGTCGACGTCGTGGAAGACCGCGGCGACCCGCGCCGTCCGCCCGTCCAGGAACATGTCCTGCGCGTCGGCGCCCCGGCCGCGCGGGCGCAGCCGCACCCGGCTGCCGCCGCCGACGGACACCCCGTCCACGAGCACCGTGTCGGTCGCCGGGGACAGCCCGTCGTCGCCCTCCCGCCACCACGCGGGCCGTTCGGCGGGCGGCGGCACCGGCGTCAGGGAACGGATCGCGCCGTGCAGGCGCTCGAAGACCTCCCGGGGCATGGTGTCGACCCGGTCGAGGATCCGTGCGGCGCGCGGATCGGTGGCCCGGGCCTCGGCCTTCTCCTCGTCGGTCAGCAGCATGGTCCGCAACGTGAGGATCTCGTCGATCTCCGCGGCGTCGTGCAGATCCCCGGGACTCTCCGGCGCCACCTGGGGATGGTCGGGGAGGATGATCGGGGCGGAGAGCATGATGCCGGCGGTCCCCGTCCGCGCGGGCGGGCCGCCGAGAACGGGAAACGTGAACGCGTTCCGGCACCCCCGCGCCTGCTCCGCCAGGCCGTCGGGCGGATCGACCAGGGACACGAACTCCACGCCGTCCCCGCCCATGAGGGTGTGGGTGGCGATCAGCGCCTGCCGCAGTGCCTCGTGGCGGGGGGCCCGGGGATCCAGTGCCTCGCCGGTGTTCTCGGTGCGTACGCGCAGCCGGTACAACTCCGGCGCGAGCGGTTCGGCCACCACCGTCGTCGCGGCCCGCACCTCCCGGCGCCGCCGTACCGTCCGCCCCGCACCGTCCGGCAGCGGATCGGACTCCGCGCCGCCGGGCGCCCCCACCAGGGCGGTACGACCGCCGCGCAGCAGCTCCGCCAGCGGCAGCACCAGCTCCGACTCGTGCGGCACCGCCTCCTCGAACGACAGATGCGCGGCGCCGTCGGCCGTCCGCAACGACTCCACCGGGTGGTGCCGTCCGTCCGCGCCGGCCTCCTCGACCCGCTTGTCCTGCATCTGCAGATACCGCACCCGGATCCGGACGACCGCGTCGGCGCGCGGTGCCCGCAGCAGGCACTCGGTCTGCTGGTACCACGAGTCCGCGGAGCCGGAGATCCCCGGCGTGACCGGCCCGTCCCGCTCCACCCAGGTGCGCGGCAGCAGCACGCCGAACTGCCAGCGGACCCGGTTCTTCGGCGAGGACCGGCGGTAGGGGTAGAGCAGATACCCCTCGTACAGCACGGCGTCGGCGACGGCCCCGACCTGCTCGAAGGCGCCGCACGCCACGCCGACGTCCTCGCCGTCCACCAGGGCGGCGAGCGCCGCGCCGTACTCGCCGGTTCCGACCGACATGCCGCCTCCTCGTCAGGGTCCGTTCGTACATGCCTTCCACCACGGTCACACCCGTCACGGCCGCTCGCCCCTCCGGCGCACTGCCGTTGCGCCGAGCAGGGGATAGCGGCGCGTCCGGCGGGTGTCGCGCGCCGCTCCCGCTCCCGATGCCTCGCACGCCGCGCGGAGCCGCCTTCCCCGTCGCCGTGCGCGTGGGGAGCATGTTCCGGGTCCGCCCACGACCGAGGGAGAGGAACCCGACGTGTTCGACGCCCTGAAGAACCTCAAGGACAAGGCCGAGGACATCGCCGAGGCACACGGTGACAAGATCGCCGACGGTCTGGAGAAGGCCGGCGACCTCCTCGACGACAGGACCGGGGGCAAGCACAGCGACACCTTCGACACCGCCGTCGACCAGGCGCAGGACCTCGTCGGGAAGCTGGGCGAGAACGGCGCCGGGCACTGATCCCCGGTCCTGGGTCAGCCGTCCGGGCCATCCCTCAGGCAGGCCGTGCGAGGTCCAGGCAGCAGCGGACGAAGTCCCGTACGACCGGATTGCGGTCGTCGGACGCTGCCCAAGCCACGCCCACCCGCGTCGGGCTCACTCCGGTGACCGGGATGTAGACCACGCCCGGGCGGGAGTAGAACCGCGCCGCGGACTCGGGGGCGAGCGCGACGCCGTACCCGTTGGCGATCGCGCTCAGCCAGTCGTCGGGCTGCTCGGTGACCGCGCCGACGCGCACCGGGCGGCCCTCGCGCTCGTCGGCGGCCAGCCAGTGGTCGCGCCACGCGCCGGTCTCCTCGGGCGCGGCGACGAACGGCTCGTCCCACAGCTCGCGGAAGGCGATCTCGGCGCGCCCGGCGAGCGGATGCCCGCTCGGCAGCGCCACCCACCGCGCCTCGCTGAACAGCACCTCCACCCGCAGGGCGGCCTGACCCGGGAAGGGCAGGCGCAGCAGTGCCGCGTCCACCTCGCCGTCGGCCAGCCCCGCGCTCGGGTTCGACCAGGCCGCCTGCCGCAGTTCGGCACGCCACCCGGGGCGCCGCCGGGCGAACTCCGCGACGATCTCCCGGGTCGCCTCGTTGGCCGCGCTCGCGAGGAAACCCACCCGCAGGACGCGCGCGGCCCGCCGGCCGGCGGCCTTCGTGGCGTGCAGGGCGTCGTCCCAGGCGGCGAGCACCGCAGGGGCCCGGCGCGCGAGTTCACGGCCGGCGTCGGTGAGCGCCATGCCGGTGCGCGAGCGGTCGAAGAGCCGTACGCCGAGCCGGGTCTCCAGCTGCCGGACCTGCTTGGTCAGGGCGGGCTGGGAGACGAACACACGCTCGGCGGCGCGGGTAAGGCTGCCGTCCTCGGCGACGGCGAGGAAGGACCGCAACAGCCGCGTGTCGACGTCCATTCCGGCAGGTTATAGACCCTGGTATTGGACGTCACGCCGACCTTCCGAGGAGGGTGGAGACACACCTGGGGGCATCTCGGGCATGTCCGCCGGGCCGCCCCTTCGCTCGGAAGGCCTGCTGTCGTGGAACTCGTCCATGTGACCGTCACCTGCGCCGCGGTCCTGGCCAACGCCGGCATCGCGGCGGCCGACCTCGTGAAGGCGCCGTTCGTGCGCGCCAACTCCGCCGAAGTCGGCGTGGCCCCCGCCTGGCTGCCCTCGCTGGCCCTGCTGAAGGCGGCCGGAGCGGCCGGTCTGCTCCTCGGTCTGCTGGGGGTACGCCTTCTGGGGGTCGCGGCAGGCGTCGGCCTGGTGCTGTTCTACCTCGGGGCGATGACCGCCCATGTGCGGGCGCGGGTGTTCCACAACATCGCGTTCCCGGGCCTGTTCCTCGCGTTGGCGGCCGGCGCCCTTGCCCTTGCGGCGACGCGGTGACCAGCGGTTGACCCGGTTCACATGACTGCGCGGCCTCTCACGGCAGGCGCTCCAGGGCGACCAGGGGCGCGTCGTCGTCGAGGTCGCCGTGCACGTGGTGCAGGAGCTCGCGGCGCAGGGCGGCCACCATCACCTCCAGCGGCCGGCCGGCGTGCGCGCGCACAGGAGCGGCCAGGTCGTGGAAGCGGCCCCGGCGGTCGCGGCCCTCGATGAACCCGTCGGTGTACAGCACGAGGCGGTCGCCCGGCACGAACGGAACGGTCTGGGCGACCGGTTCCGCCTCCAGCAGATCGCCCAGCCCGAGCGGCGCGCCGGGCCGGTCGGGCTCGTACGGCCTCACCTCGCCCGCGTGGACGACGTACGACTCGGGGTGGCCGCAGTGCACGATGCGGGCCACGGGCTCGCCGGGCGGGAACTCCACCAGGAGCGCCGTCGCGAACCGTTCCGTGAACAGCGCGCCCGTGTCGTCTCCGCCGGGCTCGCCCGGGTCCGATGCGCCGTCCAGCGCGGCGATGTGCCGACGGGCCCGTTCGTCCAGTTGCTCCGCCACCCGCGTCAACGACGGCTCCCCCCAAGCCAGTTCCCGGAACGGGCCGAGCAGGGTCGCCGAGGCGCCGACGGCCTCCAGCCCCTTGCCCCGTACGTCGCCGATCACGATCCGCGTGCCGTACGGCGTGGGCAGCGCCTCGTAGAAGTCGCCGCCGATCCGTGCCTCCGACTCGGCCGGCAGATACATACCGCCCAGGGCGAACGAGTCGAGCCGGCGCGGCAGCGGGTCCATGAGGGCGCACCGGAAGTAGAGCTGGAGCGTGTCGTCCACCGCGGGTGCGGGCCCGGGAGCCGGCTCCTGGTCGACGAGGTCCTCACGTCGGCGGCGGGCGGTGTCCGCACGGGACCCGCCGGCAGACCCGTGCGGCCCAGCCGCTCGGTGCGGGCCCGCCCGCCGAAGACGTGCTGCTTGACCGGAGTGGTGAGGCTCAGCGGATACCAGGTCACCGACTCCGGCATCTCAGCCGGCCGGGTTGTCGACGCGTATGCGCACCTGCTCCTCCAGGCGCCTGAGGCTCCCGTCGAGCGCGTCGTACACCGCCTGCTCCCCGGGGTCGTGACCGTCGTCGAAGAACGACAGGTGCACCGTCACCTCGCTGGCTCCGCTGCCGATCCCGGCCACCTGCAGCCACCCGGCGTAGCTGCCCTGCTCCCGGGTGCCCCACTCCAGCCGCATCTGGTCGGGCTCGGCCCGCAGCAGCGCGGGCATGTCCTCGCCGGAGGTGTCCTCGTGCACGGTCACGGCGGGCGGGTCCTCGGCGTCCACGTGCAGGGCGTCCGGGAGCCACGCGTCGAGCTGGCCGAGGTTGGCCGCCTGGTCGAAGACCTGCTCGGGCTGTGCGGGCATCGTGCGGGACCGTTCGTACTCGCCCATGGTGCCACCGCCCCTCCACTCGGAAGTCGTACCCCCACCGCGTGCCCCTTCCGGCGCGACCGAAAAGCCCGGCACCGCCCTCGCCGCGGACCGAGCCACGCGCGGCCCCCAACTTGTCTGGTCAAGTTTGGTCGCGGTTCTTCCGCTCGACAGCGTCGTCCCGTACTCATGTCCCGTTCGTTGCGCACAGTCAGGCCGTGCGGACATCACCCCTCACGGCATCCTCACCCACAGGACGAGGTACCACGTATGCGACTGCGCTGGAGATCCCTCGGCGGGCTCCTGGCCCTCCTCGGCGCACTGATCGTCGCCGCCCCCGCCCCCGCCCGGGCGGCCGGGAGCAGCGGCAACCTGATCGTCAACGGCGATGCGGAGAGCGGCGGTTACTGCACCCAGGACTGGGCGGCGGCCACCACGGCCCCCGGCTGGACCACCCAGGCCGGCGGACCGGACGTCATGTGTCACAGCGTCGCCTCCTTCGGGCTGCCGAGCGACGGCGGGACACCGGGCAAGGCGTTCTTCGGGCCCGGCAACTTCGGCGACGGCTCCATGAGCCAGACCGTCGACGTCTCCTCGGCCGCCGCCGCCATCGACGGCGGCGGTGTGCACTACGACCTCTCCGGCTGGCTCGGCGGCTGGACCACCTACAGCGGATACGCCGCCGTGAGCCTGCACTTCCACGACGCCGGCGGCCGCCCCGTCGGCGCCACCGCCAAGCTGCCCACCGTGTCCGCCGGCGACCGGGGCCACGCCACCGCGTTCCTCTCCCGCAGCACCACCGGCGCGGTGCCGGCCGGCACCCGGTCCGTCCAGGTCGAGGTGCAGTTCCTGTCGACGACCAGCGAGACCGGCTACCTCGACAACCTCTCCCTCACCCTGGACACCCCGGTCACCGCGCCCGCCCCGCTCACGCCGCCCGTCTCCAAGGTCCCCGGCTACGACCACGTGTTCATGGTCATGATGGAGAACACGGACTACTCCGAGGTCATGAACGACCCGACGGACACGCCGTACATGCACGGCCTCATGACCCAGGGCGCCACGCTCACCGACTTCCACGGCGTCTACCACCCGAGCGACGAGAACTACCTCGCCATCGCCGGCGGCGACACCTACGCCAAGGGCGCCACCTACTTCCCCGACATCAACTCCCCCCAGCGCAACCTCGGCGACACCGTCGAAGCGGCCGGCAAGACCTGGAAGGCCTACGAGCAGGGCATGGGCACCCCCTGCAACACCAAGAACAACAACGACAGTTACTACGAACCCGACGACGCGCCCTTCATCAACTACACCGACATCAGCGGTGACGCCACGCGCTGCGCGGCCCACCTGTTCGACACCACCCAGCTGACCACCGACCTGAAGTCCGCGGCCACCACACCCGACTTCTCCTGGATCGCCGCCGACGACTACTACGACGGTGAGGCCTCCGGCAACGGCAACGCCACCAGCCTGAAGACACAGGACGGCTGGCTGAAGCAGACCCTCGCCCCGGTCCTCGCCTCCCCGGCCTGGACCCAGCAGCGCTCGCTGCTCGTGCTCACCTGGGACGAGAGCGCGAACGAGGGCTACAACCACATCGTCACCACCCTCGTCGGCTCCCGGGGCACCGTCCCGGCCGGCACCAGCAGCCCACTGCACTACGACCACTACGGCATCGGCCGCACCATCGAGGCGGCCCTCGGCCTGCCCGGTCTCACGGCCAACGACACCTACGCGACACCGCTCAACGCCGCGTTCGCACCGTCCGGCGCTAGCACACCCACGCTCACCGGCGACCTGAACGCGGTCGCGGGCGGCGGCAACGTCACCTTCCGCTACTCGGTGCCGTCGGCGGCCCAGGTGAACACCAGGAACTGGATCGGCGTCTACCCGGCGGGCGTCACCCCGGGCAAGCAGTCCGCACTCACCTGGTCCTACGCCCCGAACGCCAGCGGTGCCCTGACCTTCCCGACCGGCAAACTGAGCGGAGCGGGGAAGTACGACGTGTACTACCTCGCCAACGACGGCTACTCGGTCCTGGCCGGACCGTTCTCCCTGACCGTCGGCTGACCGGCCACGACGGAAACGGGCCCACGCGCAGCCGCGCGGCGGAGCGGCCCACGGGGTGAGCCCCACCCCCGGCCATCGCCACTCGGTGAGCGCGCGGGCCCGGTGGTCGCACGCGAAGGCCTCGCCGAGCGGTCCGGCCCGTTCGACGGCCGCACCGGCGGCGGGGTCCTCGCAACAGCCCCCTGGGCCACCGCGGCGGACACGTCGTGCGGAACAGGAGGAGAGGAAGGCAGGCCCGCGCGAGGTGCCGGCCCCGGCCGCGTCAGCCGTCGGCGCCGGCCGGTGGCCGAAGTGGCCTGAGGGGCGCCGCGTCCGCGGCGAGCCCGGCACGATGGGCGAACAGGGCGGCCTGCACCCGGTTCTCAAGACCCAGCCGGGTCAGGATGCGGTTGACCCGGCTCTTGACGGTCGCCTCGCTGAGTCCGAGATCCGCGGCGATCCGTGCGTTGGACAGTCCCCGCGCGACCAGCACGAGGACCTGGACCTCGCGCTCGGTGAGCATGCCGGCCTCCGGTGCGGGGGCCGGCGCGGGGCCGAGGAGGGCGGGCGGCAGCGCGGTGACGGTGTCGATCAGACGCCGGGTGACGCTCGGGGCGAGCACGGACTCGCCGTCGGCCGCGGCGCGGATCGCCTACGTGCCCGTGCGAGGCGTCACCACGGTCTACGACCGCGTCGGGGACACCTTCGCCTGGCTCTGTCTGGCCGCTCTGGCGGCGCTCACCGGCACCGCCCTCGTCCGCCCGCGCCGCCCGGTGGACCGGTGAGGAGGGGCGGGTTCACACGACGGCCTGGCGGGCGGTCTTCTCCACCAGGGAGATCCCGTCACCCATCGAGGCACTGCCGTTCGACAGGACCGCGACGAGGTAGCGGTGCCCCTTCACGGTGACCTGGCCGACGCTGTTGACGTCCCACAGTCCGGAGGTGTTGCGCTGCAGCCAGCCGTTCTTCAGCGCCCGAGGGGAGCCGGAGCCGCCGGCCGCGGAGACCCCCCAGCTCTGCTCGGGGACGACGTGACCCATGAGGGTACGGATGTAGGCCCGGGACTCCGCGGTCAGCCCGCCGGAGCCGGACTTGGCCGGCGTACCGCTGTCGAACGCGGCCCTGAGCAGCCGTATCTGGTCGCTTGCGGTCGTCCGCGTCAGCCCCCACCTGACGCCGGGCCCACCGGTGGTCGCGGTCAGCCCCAGCCGCTTGTTGGCGGCGGCCAGCCCGGGGGCCTGGCCGATCTGCCGCCACAGCGCGTTGGCCGCCGTGTTGTCGCTACGCTCGATCATCGGCTCGGCGCGCCCGCGTTCGTCGGCGGTGAGCCGCCGTCCCGCGTCCTGGGCCTGGAGGAGCAGTGCCGCGAGGATGTCGACCTTGACGATGCTGGCGGTGTCGTACGCGCTGTCCTTCCCGTGCACCACGGGGGTGCGGCCGGTTCCGTCCAGGTCGAGCACGGCGGCTGTGGCGTGCGGGGACGCGACCGGAGCGGAGGCGGCCGCGGCCGGGTGCAGGGCGCCGGCGGAGAGGAGGGCCCCGACCGAGGCCAGGAGAACACCGGTCCGTGTGCGTGCGGTGGTGGGGGAGGGGCGAGACGGCATGGCCCCGAACGTAAACAAAACGTGCACCGGGCGAAGTGGCAGCCGTCACCTTCCCACCCTGTGGCGGTGAATTGTGAGAAGAGCCACCGACGCCGCCGGCACCACCGACGCCGCCAATGGGACGCATTGCGGCGCATGAGCCGGTCATGCGGCGGCGTGTACGCGCGGCCGGACCGCGTGTCTCGCTTATCGTCGGCCAGACACCGACATCCGGAGTGATAATGGAAAAATCGGATGAATTGGTTGATGTGGTCGACGGCGTGGCGGTCGTCCCCGTCGGCTCGCCGCCCGTACACCGCATCCGGCCGTGGCCGCTCGGCGCCGCCCTCACGATCGCGGCCGGCGCCGCGGCCGTGCTGCTCCTCGTCGGCGCCCGGTGGCTGAACCAGCCGGCCGTCCAGGCCTGGCGCACCGTCTGCCTGGCCATCACCGTCCAGGCCCTGCCCTTCCTCCTGCTCGGCACCGCCCTGTCCGGTGCCATCAACGCGTTCGTGCCGGCCGGACTGTTCACCAAGGTCCTGCCGAAGCGGCCCGCTCTCGCCGTGCCGGTCGCCGGTGTCGCGGGCGCGGTGCTACCGGGATGCGAGTGCGCCTCCGTCCCCGTCGCCCACAGCCTGATCCGGCGGGGAGTCACGCCGGCCGCCGCCTTCGCCTTCCTGCTCTCCGCGCCCGCCGTCAACCCCGTCGTGCTGACCGCCACCGCCGTCGCCTTCCCGGGCAACCCCGCGATGGTCGCCGCCCGGCTGCTCGCCTCCCTCGCCGCCGCGGCCGTGATGGGCTGGCTGTGGCTCTGGCTGGGCAAGGAGGAGTGGCTGCGGCCGGTCCTGCGGCACCGGCACACCGGCCACGAGCACGGCCGCAGCCGCTGGAACGAGTTCCGGCTCGGATTCCAGCACGACTTCCTGCACGCCGGCGGCTTCCTCGTCCTCGGTGCCATGGCCGCCGCCACCTTCAACGTCGCCGTGCCGCGTTCCGTCCTCGACGCCTTCTCCGGCTCGCCCTGGCTCTCCGTGCTCTTCCTGGCCGGGCTCGCCGTGCTCCTGGCGGTCTGCTCGGAGGCCGACGCGTTCGTCGCCGCCTCCCTCACCGGGTTCTCGCCGACGGCGCGGCTCGCGTTCATGGTGGTCGGCCCCATGGTCGACCTGAAGCTGATCGCCCTTCAGGCGGGCACCTTCGGGCGGGCCTTCGCCTGGCGGTTCTCCACGGCCACCACCGTCGTGGCGATTGCCGCGAGCGCACTGATCGGAGGCGCGCTGCTGTGAAACGCCCCGTCCAGACCCTGCTCCTGACGCTGACCGGCACCGGCCTGCTGCACACCGCTCTCTTCACCGACATCTACCTGCGCTACGTCAAGGCCGGTCTGCGCCCGCTGCTGATCGTCTCCGGTGCCGTCCTCCTGCTGCTCGGCCTGGCCGCGGCGGCCGTACGCGACCAACCCCGGCACACCGCCCATGACGGCCACGACCACACCGGCACCCCGCGCGTCGCCTGGCTGCTCTTCCTACCGGCGATCAGCTTGCTGTTCTACGCGCCGCCCGCCCTGGGCGCGTACACCGCGGCACGCTCCGGCACCAAGCCCGTCGCGGCGCAGAAGGGGTTCGCCGCGCTGCCCGCGACGTCGCCACTGCCCCTGACCCTCACCGACTTCACCAAACGCGTCCAACAGGACCGCAGCCGCGCCATCAGCAGCCGGATCGTCCAGCTCACGGGCTTCGTCACCCCCGCCGAGGACGACGACGACGGCTTCTACCTGACCCGCATCATCTTCACGTGCTGCGCGGCGGACTCGCAGTCCGTCAAGGTCCGCGTGTACGGCACCGAGGCGCCGCCCGCGAACACCTGGCTCGCGGTGACCGGTACCTGGCACCGGCGGGGCGCCCTCGGCACGAGGACCGCGCAGGCGGCCCTCGACGTCAAGGACACCCGCCCCATCGCCCAGCCGGTGAACGCCTACACCGACGACCTCCCGCTCACGCCGTCCTAGCCGTCGTACCGGAGTGGTCCCGGCGGCCGGGGCGCCGGACGGCGTTCAGTGTCCGTGGCCCCGCGCCGTGACGGCTGTGGCCGGCGTGTCGGTGAGCAGCACGCCCGTGACCAGGCAGGGGCGGATGCGCACGGCCTGGTCCATGCCCTCCTGCGACGACCAGGGGGCGAGCCGCTTCCGGATCCGGGCCAGGTCCGCCGGGTCCGTGACGAGCCGGGCGTAGCCCGTGACCACCACGCTCCAGCCCAGGTGTGTGTCCGGGTCGAGGGCGTCGGCCTCGTAGGCGACCACCACGCCCTGGCCGCCGCCCTGCCGCGGGTGCGCGGTCAGTGCCGCACCCTCGTGGGTGCGGATGACGATGTCGCCGTCGTCCAGGACGTGGTTGACCGGGCGGACGGTGGGCAGCGCCTGCCGGGTGAAGACGATCCTCCCCAGGGACACACTGCCCAGCAGCCGCAGCGCCTCGACCGGGTCCAGGTCGACGCGGTGGTGCGCCGGGGCGTCGTTACGGATCATGGCTGGCTTCTCCGGGGTGCGTGACCGTCTCCTCGGGACGGAGCGGCACCGCGGGGGTCGGTGCCGCTCCTGAACCAACGGTCCGCCGGCTTCCCGCCGTCCGCCCAGTGCCCTTCGGTCCTCGGTCGCAGGGCCGGACGTCCCGACCCCGCGGGCCGGCCGGGGGGTCCGCGCGAGGCCGATATGCCCCGCTTCGGCGCTCACACCGCCTTCTGCCGGAATGAGGTGCACGATGGTGTCGTGGGACTCCACGGACGGGCCCGCGAGACCTCCCCGGGACCGCCCACCACCCGCCCGGCGCGATCCCGCGCGGTGCGGCGGACGCGGAGTGTGCGGCGAAGCCGCCGGTGCGCGAGAGGAGGCGGTGACGATGAACCGGACACCTCCCACGACGGTCGCCCGGGTACGGCTGTGGCGCTGGCGACGCAATCCGCTCAGGCGGCACAGCGACGTGGTCGAGGCCTGGATCGTCCTCGTGACCTGGGTGCTCGCCGTGTTCGGCGGGGCCGTCGCCGGTCTCGCGGCGGCGCAGACCGCCGACTCGGCGTTCTCCGCCCGGCAGGCCCAGGTGCACGCCGTGCCCGCCGTGCTCATCGACGGCGCGGCGAGGACCCCGACCTCGGGGAGCGGCTACGACGACGGGCGGGTATGGGCAGCCGTGCGCTGGACGGACGAGCACGGCAGGGTCCACACCGACCATGCGAAGGTCCGGCCCGGCGCCCCCACCGGATCCCAGGTGACCGTGTGGACCAACCGCGCCGGCCGCGTGGTCTCGGCGCCCGTCACCGGCGCCGCGGCGGACCTGCAGGCGGCCCTCACCGGCGCCCTCGTCGCCCCCTCGGCCGGCGCGGCGGTCTGGGCCGGGGGCTGGCTGGTCCGCAGCCGGCTGATCCGGCGGCGCATGGCCGAGTGGGACGAGGAGTGGAAGCAGATCGGGCCGCGGTGGGGGAACCTCAGCGGCGGACGAGGCTGAGCGGCTCACACCGGGCTGTGCGGGCTTGGCCGCCTACGGGGAGCGCACGGACACGGTCCTCGTCCCGGCCGTCCGCTGACGCGGGGAGCCGCGCCGGCACCCAGACGGAACGACAGGGCGGGAAGGGCCACCCGCTTCTCGCGGATCCGGATTGCGCGGTGCACGGCTCCCAGCCGCTTCCCCGCGTCTGTTCTCGGTCCTTCCCGCCACTACCAGCACACCACGGATTCCGCCCCCTCACCAGGGCCGCCAGCCACCGTCCGGTGACTTTGTGCCCAGCGAGTCCGGCCGCGGCCGTGCCGCGGGCGGCCTCAGCCGGCCACGGCCGCGCTCACCGTCGGGTAGCAGTCGACGAGGTCGGTGACGCCGACGATCTCCAGGGTCCGCAGGACGGCCGTGCGCACGCCGGCCAGCCGCAGCCAGCCGGCCGGGCCGTGGGCCTGGCGGGCGGCGATGAGGACGTTGATGCCGCTGGAGTCCATGAACGCGACGCCCGTGAAGTCCGCGACGGTGTGAGCCGTCGTCGCGGGGGCCTCGGGTGTCAGCGCCTGGCGGAGCAGATCGGAGGTGTGGTAGTCGATCTCGCCGGACACGGTGACGACCGTGATGCCGTCCACGGTGGCACGGTTGATGCTCAGCCGGTCATGTGCTGCCGGCTCGTAGGTGTCTGCGGTGTCTGCCACGCGTTCCTCGTCCTCGTTCGGCGATCCCTGACCTGAGGTTGCCTCTCCGTGGCGGCTGCCCAGGATCCGGCCGTGGATGCATGCCGGTGCCGGCCGTACGCCGCCGGGCCGCCGGGAGGTGAACCAGCACGCCACGACCGCTCACACCTTGTCCAGTACGACGAGGAGCACCAGCAGTACGGTGGCGCCGGCGGTCGTACCGTGGGCGACCACGGCCGTGAGCGGGAAGTGCCGCTCGGCCGTGGCGCCGCCGTGGGAGTGGCGGCCGGAACTGGGCAGCCAGCGCAGCAGCATCATGAAACCGAACGCGGCCACGACCAGCACGACCGCGCAGGCGGCCCAGGCCGAACTCCGCACCCCGCCGACCACATAGGCGGTCCAGGCGGCGAGTCCGGCCACGGCGAGGGCCACATGGCCGAGCACGAGCCACAACGGCAGTCGTGTCACACCGGGCGTGCGCTGCCGCAGTCCGCCGTGCCGGACCCACACCGCGGCGAGGTACCCGCCGAGACCGGCGGTCAGCAGCCACGCGCACAGAACGAAGACACCCATACGGTCCCGCTCCCCCTGTCCTTGTACGGACGGTCCCTGTGACGGCGTCAGGGCTACGTGGCCCAGCACACCGCACAGAGGGGGAGGAGTCCGGACATCCATCCGCCGATTCATCCGTAGGGATGAAAATGCTGCAGCTTAGCCCACGACTCGTCACAGGGGTGCAAGGGAAAACCGCAACAACAGGCCTCTGACGCGTCCTTGGCGGATGGGGGCAGGCACTGCCGCACGACTTCTTACTTCTACAGTACTGTAGATCCAAGTCGGATCAGTCGCGGGAGTCTCCGAAGAGGATGCGGTAGCCGATGAGCAGCACCAGGGAGCCGCCGATCGCCGCACCCCAGGTGTAGAGGTCGAAGAAGTGCTTCTCCACCGGGCGGTCGAGGAAACGGGCGGAGAGCCAGCCGCCGATGAAGGCGCCCGCGACGCCGATGAGGGTGGTGCCGATCAGGCCGCCCGGGTCGCGGCCGGGCAGCAGCACCTTGGCGATGGCTCCGGCGAGCAGGCCGAGGATGATCCAGCCGATGATGCCCACGGTGTTGTCCTCCAGTCGGGTCGGGATCCGCGCCGAATGCGCCGGACACCGACACGTGAATTGCTTGTTTGCGCAAGCCTAGGGGGCTGGTGAGGTGGCCGGGCGAGCGGAGTCGGCAGTTGGTGATGGTCCGTCGAGGTACTGGTACATGATTAAGACATTGCGCAATCGAGGAACTGAGAGGGACTCAGAGGCGTTGACCATGACGGATGCGGGATGTGTGAGCGGCTGGGGAGGGCGTGGATGAGTGTGTCCCTGACCAAGGGCGGCAACGTGTCGCTCGGCAAACAGGCCCCCGGGCTGACCGCTGTGACGGTCGGACTGGGCTGGCAGGCGGAAACCGGGTGCGAACTGGACGCCAGCGCCCTGCTGTGCGACGCGTCGGGCAGGGTGCTGTCCGACGAGCACTTCGTCTTCTTCAACAACCTGAGCAGTCCAGACGGTTCGGTCCGCCACGGTGGTGGTGGCAGACCGGCCGACGGTGACGACCAGCGGATCCAGGTCGACCTGACCGGGGTCCCGGACCGGGTCGAGAAGATCGTCTTCCTGGTGTCCCTCTACGAGGGTGCGAGCCGGGGCCAGGCTTTCGGGCAGGTGCGCCGGGCGCACATCCGCGTCCTCGACGAGGACGGCGGCACCGAACTGGCCCGCTACGACCTCGCGCCGGGCGGCCTGTCGACCGAGACCGCGCTGGTCTTCGGCGAGCTGTACCGGCACGGTGCGGACTGGAAGTTCCGTGCCGTCGGCCAGGGTTACGCGTCGGGGCTCGCCGGCATCGCCACCGACTACGGCGTCACCGTGCTGCGGGACACGCCCTCGAATCCGGCCCCGAGCCCCGCACCGGGCCCGGCCCCGGGCACCCCTCCGGGCCCAGCCCCGGTCACCCCACCGCAGACGGGCGCCGCTGCGTACGTGCCGCCCGCCCCGCTGAATCCACCGGTCGCCGCCCCGCCGGTCCCGGCCCGCACCACATCCCCGCAACTCACCGGGAGTTCCGCCATGACCTGCTTCTTCGACCCCCAGCACGGCCCCGGCACCCTGACCGTGACCTGGTTCCCGCAGTGGGGCGTGCCCCGGCCGGTCCAGGCCTGCGGGGCCTGCGCGCAGCGTGTCCAGACCACGGCACCGCCGTTCTACACCCCGCCTCAGCAGGGGTATCCGCAGCAGGGGTATCAGCCGGGCTATCCCCAGCAGGGGTACGCACAGTCGTACCCGGACCACGACCATGACCACCAGCAGCAGGGTGGCGGCCGGCGCTTCGGCGCGGGCGCGCTCATCGGGGCCGGCGCGGCGGGCCTCATCGGTGGCGCGCTGCTGAACGAGGCGTTCGACGACGACGAGCCGGAGGTCGTGGTCAACAACTACTACGAGGACTGACCGGCGGGGCCCGCCCCCGGAACCCGGACGCCTACACTGGGTGGGCGCGTGTGCGTCGGCTGTGACGAGGGCGGGGACGGGAGAGGGCCGTGACGGAGAACGCCGCTGGTTTCCAGGACCCTCCCGCCGAGGTGCTCGCGGAGGCCGCCGCGGCGTTCGGCCTGCTCGCCTCGCCCGCCCGGCTGCACCTGATGTGGGCCCTGTCACAGCGCGAGAGCGATGTCACCCGTCTCGCCGACCGGGTGGGCGGTGCGCTGCCCGCGGTCAGCCAGCACCTGGCGAAGCTGAAGCTCGCCGGACTCGTCCGCTCCCGCCGCGAGGGCCGCCGGCAGGTCTACTACATCGACGACCCCGACGTCGTCACCCTGGTCCGCGTGATGGTCGGGCAGCTGACCGCCCGCTCGCGGCACGCCTCGCTCCCCGTCCAGGGCCTGCGCAGGATCGGCGGCTGACGGCATCGGCCGTTCTCACTCACATCCGGGTCCTTTCTTGTACAGGGCGCGTAGACTCCCGCTCCCGTACCGTCCCGGGGGCCGCGTTCCGTCACATGAGATGCCTCACCCGTGAATCGTGGGTGGATCTGTGCTGCTCGGGCCACGGGTTTGTTAGATTGCGCAACTACGCAAGCAAGGCGGAGCCGCGTGCTTCGCCCGCCCGTCCATCGCCGCGCGGGCCCGGCCGTACGCCGCACGGCCCGGCCTGACGGTCAGACCGTTCAGGGGAGTGGGAGATGAGCGACCCGTGGGACGGGCCCGCCGGCCAGGCCACCCGGAGCCGTAGCGCGCGGGTGCCCGGACAGCGAGCGGCCGAGCCCGACGGGCCGCGTCCGCCGGGCGGCCGGGCCGCGGTCCGGGCGGCTGCCCGCTCGGGCGGCGGCAGGCGGGGGCACCGCCGGGGCCGCACGGCGGGCCGCGGCAGGCGAGTGCTGAAGATCCTCGCGATAGGCCTGTCGACCCTCATCGTGGTCACGGCCGGCGTCGGCTGGTGGTTCTACGAGCACCTGAACGGCAACATCCACAGCGTCGCGCTCGACGGCAAGGGCGGCTCAGAGAAGGCCGACGCCTTCGGCCGCACCCCGATCAACATCCTGGTCATGGGCTCGGACGGCCGCACCAGCGCGGCCGACTGCAGGCTCGGCGGCGGCTGCTCGAAGACCGGCGTACAGACCGGGAGCAACGCGGACGTGCAGATGGTGGTGCACATATCCGCCGACCGCTCCAACGCGACGGTGATGAGCATCCCCCGGGACACCATGACCAAGGTCCCGGCTTGCAAGAACAGTGAGACGGGGCAGTCCACGTCCGGTTACTACGGCCAGATCAACAGTGCCCTGCAGTACGGCCCCGCCTGCCAGGTGGCCACCGTCCACCAGCTCACCGGCATCCCGATCGACCACTTCGTCAAGCTCGACTTCTCCGGCGTCGTGAAGATGTCCGACGCGGTCGGCGGCGTCTCCGTCTGTGTCAGCGACAACGTCTACGACACCTACTCGCACCTGAAGCTGTCCAAGGGCACCCACACCCTCAAGGGCGTCGCGGCGCTGGAGTTCGTCCGCTCCCGGCACGGCTTCGGCGACGGCAGTGACCTCGGACGTACGATCTCGCAGCACATCTTCCTCAGCGCGATGATCCGCAATTTCAAGAGCGCGGGCACGCTCACCGACCCCAGCGCGGTCTACGACCTCGCCGACGCCGCGACCAAGGCGCTGACCGTGGACGACGGCCTGGGCACCGTGAAGAAGCTGATCTCGCTCGCGTCGGACGTGAACAAGGTGCCGACGAAACGGATGACGTTCACGACGATGCAGACCGCCCAGGACCCGAACAACAAGGACCGGGTGGTCGTGGGCGCGGGCGCCAAGAGCCTGTTCTCCACCATCGCGGGCGACCAGTCGCTGACCACGGGCTCCGGCAAGAAGTCCGCGGCGGCCTCGGCGACCGCGAAGGCCACCGCCCCGGCCGTACCGGCGTCACGGATCGCCGTCACGGTCGAGAACGGCACCTCGGTCACCGGACGTGCCTCGGACGTCGCGACCGCGCTGACCGACCAGGGCTTCAGCTCCGCCACGACCACCGCCAACGCGCCGAGCCCCGCGACCACCACCACGCTCACCTACGGCACCGGTCAGAATGACGAGGCGAAGACGGTCGCCAAGGCGCTCGGTCTGTCCTCCGCGCACCTGAAGCAGGGCACAGGCACGGGCCTGACCCTGGTGATCGGCAGCGACTGGCCCAGCGGCACCGGTTACCCGGGCGGCAGCTCCTCGCCCGCGCCCGCCGACACCCAGGCCGCCGTTTCCAACGCCCACGCCTCCACCGCCGACCAGGCCAAGACCTGCGCCAAGGTCAGCCCCTACAAGACGGTCGAGCTCAACGGCGTCTCCATGACACCGTCCCAGGCCTACGAGGCGGCGCGGGGCAAGCCCGACTCGGACGCCTGACCGCCGGCGGTGGGGTCCGCCTCGGATGCCTCCCGCCGGTCAGGGGCTGGTTCAGGGACTGGCGACGTCGAAGCCGTACCGCAGCGGCTCGCTGGTGACGGTGTAGTCGCGGCGGTACAGGTACACCGCCTCCGCGCGTATGCCGCCGGGCGGTGCGGCCTCGACCGGGCAGGGGTATGTCACCTGGATCACGCGCGGCCGGTCGGAGACCTTCATCCGCAGCCCGGCCGCCGGCCCTCCGTCGAGCACGGCGGTCTCCCAACCCGTCACTTCGGTAGTCTCCACGACGGAAATTTTACGGCTTGCGCAAGTCTTGAGTCGGTGAGTCGGATCACTGGGCGCCGGGCTACGCGGGCCGCTGGGAGGCCGCCGCTTCGGGGCGCAGGTCGGACAGGGTGAGGGGGTGGGCCGGGGGATCGGCGAGGGCGATGCGGGAGGCCGCCCGCAGGTCGGGGCCGACGTGGAGCAGTTCGCCGGGCGCCATGAGCTGCCAGTGCGGGCTCTCGTCCATGCGCTCGCTGGCCACGACGACGGACGGACGCTCACCCAGATGCGCCGAGCGCACCCGCAGATGACCGCCCCGGCCGGCGTGGTCCAGATGCCGTGAGCCCTGGTGACCGCCCGCCGGGCGCCGCAGGACGTACAACTCGTGGGTCGCGGGATAGCGCAGCGCCCACAGCTCCCGGGCGGTGACGAGGACGACGTTGAGCGCGAACACGGGCAGGTTCCCGGCCACCCAGCGTGCCGCGGACTCGAGGCCGGCGGACACGTCCCCGCCGCGTGCCGCGGTCTCCCGTGTGACCAGGGCGAAGAAGCGCTCGGAGTCGGTGTCGCCGTGCACCAGCGCGCGGTCCTCGCCCAGATGGCGGTCGAGGTCGTCCAGTCCTTCGATCACACCGTTGTGGGCGAACAGCCGTCCCTGCTGCTCGAAGGGATGTGTGTTGCGCACGTCCAGCCCGCCGGTCGAGGCGTACCGGATGTGCGCGAGGAAGGTCGCCGACTCGACTTCCCGGGCCTCCCTGGCGAAGACGCGGTCCTCATAGGCCGCGATCGGTGCCTTGTGCACCTCGGGTGTGCCGTCCGCGTCGAAGTAGCCGAGTCCGGTGCCGTCGGGTTCGCGGTGACTCTGCGCGCTGAGGCTGTCGGGAGCGTCCAGCAGCCAGAACGTGGCGTGCGTGCGCAGCGGGGAGCTGATCAGCCCGAACAGTCGGCACACGGCATCCTCCTCGTCACCCGTCCTGCGCCCAGAGCCGCCGCGGGCGCCCGGATGCCCATGTTCCCGCGCGGCGGACGTTCCCGCACTGGGCGCCGCGGCCGGTTTCCGGCCCCGCACGCGCTCGCCGGGGGCGGCGGCGGGCGTCGGGCGGTGCAGGGCGCGGCCCAGTGCCCGGGTCACCTCGCGGTCCGTGAGGGCTCGGGTGCCGTGAAGATGAAGGGCCGCCGCGCGGGTGCACCACGCGTGTGCAGGCCTGCCGAGCCGGACCGGCGGCCGTCTCCCGGTCGACGCAGACGGAGGACGGCAAGTCGTCACCGGCCGAGGCGCGCGCGATGGTGTCGGTGCCGCGCAAGCGGCTGCCGCGGATCCCGGGCGCCCGTCCAGTGACAGGAGCCACACGCCTCGCCGGGAACTCGCGCCGCCCGCGGCCCGACCTCTGAATCGTCGCGGCGCCGTCCGGCTGCCGCTCAACGGCAGGAAAAGGAGAGGCAGTTGAGGGACGAGCCCCGGCGATCCGGCTCGGCAGAGGTGTGGCGCAAGGCCGTACCGCCGCCCGCCCTGTGCGGTTTCCTCCTGTTGCTGGCGCTGATGTTCACGGTGGCGTACGCCGTCGGCGCGGCGGCCGGACCCGTCGCGCCCGGCCTGCACGGCACCACATCCGGCGGTGCGGGCGACGGCGGCATGGACATGGGCGGGATGCACGGGGGAGCCGGCCGATGACCACGGAGTCCGCCGTCCCCCTGACGACGACCGACCTGACCGTCGGCGGAATGACCTGCGCGGCCTGCGTCAAGCGCGTCGAGAAGAAGCTCGGCAGGCTCGACGGTGTCACGGCGACCGTCAACCTGGCCACCGGGCGGGCCCGGGTCAGCCATCCGCCGCACATCCGCCCCGCCGAACTCGTCGAGGCCGTGCGGAAGGCCGGCTACCCGGCCGCGGTGCCCGAGCCGGCCAGGACACGGCGAGACGAGGACGCTGAGGACGAGGAGTCGGAGGCCGTCGGGGAACGGGACCGGCTCCTGGTCACCGCGCTGCTCGCGGTACCGGTCCTGGTCCTGTCGATGGTGCCGGCCTGGCAGTTCCGGAACTGGCAGTGGCTGTGCTTCGTCCTGGCCGCGCCCGTCGCCGTGTGGGGATCCTGGCCGTTCCACGTGCGGGCGGTGCGCGGACTCCGGCACGCGGCCGCGACCATGGACACGCTCGTCTCCCTCGGCGTGACGGCGTCCTTCTCCTGGTCGGCGTACGCGCTGTTCCTCGGCGGTGCCGGTGCTCCCGGGATGCGCATGCCGTTCGCGCTGGTGCCCTCCGCGACGGACGGCCCCGCACACCTCTACCTGGAAGCCGCCGTCGGCGTACCCCTGTTCGTGCTGGCGGGCCGGTACCTGGAGGCCCGGGCCCGGCGGGGCACCGGGGCGGCCCTGCGCGCGCTCGCCCACCTCGCGGTCAAGGAGGTGGCCGTACGGGAAGGCTCCACCGAACGCCTCATCCCCGCTGAGGAGTTGGGTGTCGGGCAGGTCTTCGTCGTGCGTCCCGGAGAGCGGGTCGCCACCGACGGGCGGGTGACGGAGGGCAGTTCCGCGGTGGACCTCTCCCTGGTGACCGGCGAGAGCCGGCCCGTCGAGACCGGGCCGGGCGCGGCGGTGGTCGGCGGCGCCGTCAACCGCGGCGGGCTGCTGCTCGTACGGGCCACGGCGGTCGGCGCCGACACCCGGCTCGCCCACATCACGCGGATGGTCACCGAGGCCCAGGCCGGCAAGGCGCGGGCGCAGCGGCTCGCCGACGCGGTGGCCGGTGTCTTCGTACCGGTCGTCCTGGTGCTGGCCGTCACGACGCTCGGATTCTGGCTGGGTGCCGGAGCCGATCCGCAAGCGGCTGTCACGGCGTGCGTGGCCGTGCTCGTGGTGGCCTGCCCCTGCGCGCTCGGACTGGCGACCCCGACCGCGCTGATGGCCGCGACGGGCCGGGGCGCCCAGCTCGGTGTGCTCGTCACCGGTCCGCGGGCCCTGGAGGGGCTGCGGCACCTCGATGTGGTCGTCCTGGACAAGACCGGCACGCTCACCGAGGGCCGGATGAGCGTCGCCCGGGTCACCCCCGTACCGGACGGACTCGGCAGGGAGACGGTTCTGCGCCTGGCCGGGGCCGTCGAACAGGGCTCGGAGCATCCTCTGGGCCGGGCGATCGCGGCGTACGCGCGGGAGAACGCGTCCCGACCGCCGGGTGCGACCGCCGCGAGTGCGGACCGGGACGGGCGGGTACGAGGTCCGGCCCTGCCCGAGGTGACGGAGTTCAGGGCCGTACCGGGGCTCGGCGTGCGGGGCCGGGTCGAGGGACGGTTGGTCGAGGTCCTCGCCCCCGACGGCGCGTTGCCCGGCCCGCTCGCCTCGGCGCTGCCTGCCGCCGAGGCCGCCGGCCACACGTCCGTCCTCGTCCGTGTGGACGGCTCCGCCGAGGCCCTGGTGGAGCTGGGGGACACCGTGCACTCCGGCAGCTACCGCGCCGTCCACCGGCTGCGGCGCCTCGGCATACGCCCGGTGCTCGCCACCGGTGACCGCGAAGGTCCCGCCACCGCCGTCGCGTCGGAACTGGGCATCGAGGAGACCCACGCCCGCTGCACCCCCGAGGACAAGGCCGACCTGGTGCGCGCACTCCGGCAACAGGGCTGCCGCGTGGCGGTCGTCGGGGACGGGGTCAACGACGCGGCCGCCCTGGCCCACGCCGACCTGGGCATCGCGCTCGGCGGCGGAACGGACGTCGCGATCGGCGCCGCCGACGTGACCCTCGTACGCGGGGACATCGACGCGCTCGCCGACGCGGTGCGGCTGGCCCGGCGCACGCTGGGCACGATCCGCGCGAACCTCGCCTGGGCCTTCGGCTACAACCTCGTCACGCTGCCGCTCGCCGTGACCGGCCTGCTCACCCCGATGCTCGCCGCGGCGGCCATGTCGGCCAGCTCCCTGCTGGTCGTCGGCCACAGCCTGCGCCTGCGCGCCTGGCAGCCGTCGCCCGCCCGGAGGACCACTCGATGACCACCAGCACAACCGATGACGTGGCCGGCACGACCGGCGACGCGGCCGGAGCGGCCGACGGCATGGCCGGCACCTCGTGGCGTCCCGACCGTCGCCGGGTGACCGACGCGCTGCTCGCCGCACTGGCGCCCGTGGCCGCCTTCAGTGTCGCGCTGGCCGGCCTGACCACCTGGGTGACGGCGGGCCAGGCGGGCCGGCCGGCCCGGATCGCCGTCTCGTCGGGGCGGGTCCTGCTGCCCTACGGCGGCACCACCGAGACGGCTGCCTTCTTCGTCATCACCAACAGCGGTGGCGCGGAGGACCGGCTGCTCCGGGTGACGTCCCCCGGTACCGACGGGGAGACCGGCCTCAGCCGGCACCGGATGAGCGGCTCCGCCACCGCCTACCGGGACGTGGTGGACTCCGTGCCGGTTCCCGCGGGCCGCGCGGTGTCCATGGCGCCGCGCGGCCTCGACGTGACGCTGAAGGCGCGCCCCGGATGGCGCGCGGGCGACCTCGTGCCGTTCACGCTGCACTTCGCCCGCAGCGGCGCGGTCAGGACACTCGCGGTGGTGGTCCGACCGGGCGACGGCGCCCTCTGACGATCCCACAGGACCCCTGCCGTAGAAGTCGGGTGCGACGACCTGCCGGTTCCCGCACATATGGGTGACGTGTGTCACCTCCGGTACGGTGAGTGTGACGGCGGGGCAGTATCCGTACCTCCGTATGACGGCGAAAGCCGGGATGCGAGGATGGGGCGGGATGACAACAGGGTGGTGTTCGCGCACGGTACGGGCCGCGGTGTTCGCGGCCGTCTGTGTCGTGCTCGCCGCCCTCGGCCACGTCCTCATGTCCGGCCAGGACGTTCCCGCCTGGGCGCTGGCCGCGGGCCTCGCCGGCACCGGCTCGGTGGGCTGGTGCCTGACGGGCCGTGAGCGCGGGCCGCGGCTGATCGTCCCGCTCGTGGTCGCCGCCCAGACGGCACTGCACTCGGCGTTCTCGCTCGCCCAGTCGGCATCCGGGAGCACTCCGTCCGCGGCGTCCCGACACGCGGGCACGGCCATGGGCACCGGCATGGACATGGGGTCGATGCCGATGGACTCCATGGACATGGCCCACATGGGGCACATGTCAATGAGCGCCATGCCGCACATGGGGCACTCCATGGGCGGCGGCACCTCGTCGTCCGGGATGCTGGCCGCCCACCTGCTGGCCGCGCTGTTCACCGGACTCTGGCTGGCGTACGGCGAGAAGGCGGCGTTCCGCATCCTGCGGACCGTGGCCGGACGGCTGGCCGCGCCGCTGCGGCTGCTGCTGGCGGCCTTGCCCGCCACCGGCGACCGCCCGGACCGGCGTCTGCGCCGGCCCCGTTCCGAACGGGCGCCGAGCCTCGATCTCCTCATCCACGCGATCACCTCGCGCGGGCCTCCCGTGGGGACCGCTGTCGTCTGAAGACAGCCGGTATCCCGGGGCCGCCCCTGTGCGCCTCGGGCCACGGTCGTACGTCCGCGCGCGTGTCGTGGCACGCCCGTGCCACAGCACCTCCGTGCCGTGGCACTCCGCCGTGCCATGGCGATCCGGCCGCAGCCCCGTGCTGTGGTGCCACGCGTCGTAGGACCGTCTCCTCACTCACCGGACCGTCCGCGCTCAGCCGCGCCCCGGTCCGGTCACGGTTGACCCGAGAAGGACACCAGGTGATCACTCCTGTCCTGCCCGCATCCCGGACCGCGTGCGACCCGGCGGTATCCGCCGACGAGTCGATAACCGCCTGGGCGCTGGCCGCCCGTGGCGGCGACGCGGACGCGGTCGAGCACTTCGTCCGTGCCCTGCACCGAGACGTCCAGCGCTTCGTCGCCCACCTCTGCACCGATCCCCAGGCCGTCGACGACCTCGCGCAGGACACGTTCCTGCGGGCGATCAGCAGCCTGCACCGCTTCGAGGGCCGCTCCTCGGCGCGTGCCTGGCTGTTGTCCATCGCGCGTCGCGCGGTGATCGACAGCTACCGGCACGCCGCCGCGCGGCCCAGGCTGTCCGACGTGGCGGACTGGCAACTGGCGGTCGAGTCGGTCCAGCCGCGCGACCTGCCCGGGTTCGACGACGGCATCGCCCTGCTGGACCTGCTGGCCTGTCTGCCGGACGAGCGCCGGGAGGCGTTCGTCCTCACCCAGTTGCTCGGCCTGCCCTACGCGGAGGCCGCCGAGGTCAGCGACTGTCCCGTCGGCACGGTCCGCTCCCGAGTGGCCCGTGCCCGGGCCACGTTGATGGACCTGCTCGACGCGGCGGAGCGGCCCGCCGCCACGCTGGTGGCCTGAGCCGTCCGAAGGACGGTCCGGGCCGTCAGGAGGGTGGGGGGGGGGGGGGGGGGGGGGGGGGGCGGTCCCCCCCCCCCCCCCCCCCCCCCCCCCCCCCCCCCCCCACCCCCACCACCGAG
>NZ_JBVJVY010000045.1:0-55101 GCF_055603265.1 Streptomyces sp. NPDC037288 | reverse complement strand
GATCATGCGAGGGCCGTCCGCCTGTCCGGCGAATCCCCAGGTGAGTGACGGTGTGCGACCCGTCGTTCGAGGCCAGAGGTTAAATAACAAGCTGAAGTGCCTGTTTCTGAACCCAGTGTCAGCAGGTCAAGAGCCATCGGCCTGAAATGGGAACTTTGGGAAAGGGTTCGGGGAACGGTCACCCCGACCGCCGACATCCACATCGGGTACGCAAGGTGCTCGAAGCTCACCCAGGAACGCCACTTCCAGCTCGACGCCCTCACCAAGAACGGCAGACCGCGCGACAAAGTCTTCTCGGAGGAGAACAGCACCCGCGTACGCGTCCGCCCCCAGTTTGAGGCCGCGCTTCTGTGGACCTCTTAGTGGTGCCGTTGGGGGGACCCAACGCGACAGATGTGTCGCAGGCGTGGGGCCCACTTGGATGTACCGAGGTAACGATCACTCCGCTGATCTGGGGTTTTTGCGCTGCTTGGCATTGAAGCGCGCTTTCTTCTGACGATTCCCGCACGTGTTCATCTCACACCATTTGCGGGTGCGACTTTGGCTGGTGTCGAAGAAGGCGGCCTGGCAGGTTGGTGATGCACACAAGGCCAATTTTCCGTCTCGTTCGCCTGCGAGGATGCTGATCGCGTCGGCGGCGATCACGCTGAGGGCGTCTTCCACGCAGGAAGCCGAGCTAAGTCGCCATTCACGGTTGCCCTCGGGCGTCAGGACAGCCGCGGCCCGCCCCTGAATGCTGCAGTCATTGATGACTTGGACAGCAGACGCAGGGAGAGCGTCCTGGATGGCGGCCGCTGTCGCGGCGGCGTGAATCGACTCCCTCAGTGTCCGAGCGAGGTCGAGCTGGGCAGTGGTGCAGGACTCCACGGCCAGGCCGTTCACTGCCAGCCAGTCGACGAGTCGTTGCGGCGTGGGAATGCGCTCCACAGCGTCGCCACGACGCTCCGTCAGAGTCGCCGTGAAGCTGGTCGCTAGCACGTTACCGAGGCGAAAGTCAGGGAACCCAGCATGCATGGAACCACCTTAGCTGGTTGCTCACCGAGGTGGAGACATGCTAGAACCGCCGTAGCCGGTTCGTGAACGTCGTAGCCGGTTCCGCGATGGCCAGGAGGTCTCATGCCCCGTCCAACCGGCGACGTGCAAGCATTTGAAGCCCACGCAACTGACGCTGACCTCGACGATCTGCGTGCGCGACTGGCCGCAGCGCGGCTACCGGAGGCCGAAACGGTCTATCGCGCCGCGCCCGACCCTCGCCGATGGGAACAGGGCGTTCCCCTCGCCGACCTCGTCGATGTCGTGGACTACTGGCGCACCGGGTACAACTGGCGGTCGTTCGAAGAACGCCTCAACCGGATCGGCCAGTTCCGCACGACCATTGATGATCTGGGAATCCACTTCCTGCACCGCCGATCCGCGCGCGCAGATGCCGCTCCTCTGATCCTGACGCACGGCTGGCCAGGCAGCATTGCTGAGTTCATCGATGTAGTAGACGAGCTGGCAGATCCGAAAGATGCAAACGCGCCAGCGTTCCACGTCGTGGTTCCGTCGCTACCAGGCTTTGGTTACAGCGACAAGCCGGCCACCACCGGATGGGGAACCGAAAAGATCGCGGCCGCATGGGTGGAACTGATGGGAAGGCTCGGCTACGGCAAGTTCGTAGCCCACGGCGGCGACTGGGGAGGTAATATCACCACGGTTCTCGCTGGCAGGTTCCCGGCGCATGTTCTCGGTATCCACACATTGTTCGCTGAGGCGCCGCCCGGGTTGACAACGGACGGGCTGACAGCGGTCGAGCGCAAGTCGACTGAGGAAACCCGCGATTTCTGGCGCCACCGCGCGGCGTACGCGAAGCAGCAGGCGACCCGACCGCAGACCATCGGCTACTCGCTCGTCGACTCACCGGTCGGACTTCTCGCCTGGATCCTTGACAAGTTCGCCGAGTGGTCAGACACCGAAGATAGCCCGTTCGAGACGATTTCCAGAGACAGGATTCTTGACGACGTCACCCTGTATTGGCTGACGCGGACCGGCGCATCGGCGGCCCGTATTTACTACGAAAGCCACAACTCGCTGGACCCGGAACTTCGGGTCGATGTCCCGTCAGCAATCAGCATGTATCCCCGCGACATCGAGAAGTGTCCGCGCCCCTGGGCGCAGGAGCGATACCGACAGATCGTCCGATGGAGGTCGCCCGAAAGCGGGGGACATTTCCCGTCGCTGGAGGTTCCCGAATATTTCGTCAAAGACCTGCAGGAGGGCCTCGCGGCAGTGCTGGCCGCTAACCGGTGACGCGGCTGGGTGCCGGCACTCGATCACCGCCTGATCCGGCTCAAGGCGTTGCCCGACGGCTGCCAGACCGAGTTCATCGAGACGGCAGAACGTGGTCGGACAGGACGCGGCGAAGATGGCGTGGAGCATGTCGAGGTCTTTCAGATGGGCAGTGTAGGAACTTCCATGCTGGAAGACCTCGACGCTTATCCGCCAACACCCCGACTGCCCTCAACTGCGAAGACCCTCCGGAGGTAGTGGTGGAGATCGAGGTCGACCAGGCGAGGCTCGAGTTTGGCCGCACCGACACCGACCGAGTGTCCGACGGGTTCCCGGCGACCTGACACCCGAGCTCGTCGACGAAGAACGCTGATCCAGAAAACGGTGCGGACTTCCTGTGACTGAGCGTCCAGGTTGGCACCGTTCGCCGGACAGGTGCTCAGAGCGGTTGGAGAGGCCATGAGGACTCTTCGTGCACTCTGGCCTTTCTGAGTACGAGGCTGAGTAGGGCCGGTGTCGTCGGCCTGGGTGGCGGTGTTCGGATGGCTTCATGACGCCGGCTCCTTGCGCCGCTTGTGCGGTGTCCGCTTTCCGCCGCCGGTTCAGGGTCCTGGGGCTGTCCGTTGCCGGGGCCGTTGTGGTGTTCCTGCTCGTGGGCTGCACCGCCGTGGTGGGTGGTCCAGGCGCTCGTCAGTCCACGAGTAGCACGAGTTTGCCGCGGACAGTCCCGGCTTCGCCGACGCGGTGCGCGTGGGCCACCTCGGTCAAGGGGAAGGTCTGGCCGACCTGGACGGAGAATCGTCCCGTTTCGGCCATGTGAGCGACCTGGGCCAGCGCGTAGGGGGCGCGGCCGGTGTCGCCGCGGCTGAAGCGGATGCCCGTCCGCTGCGCGCCGCGGAAGTCGGCGACCGTGATCACGTGCTCGGGTGCGCCCGTGAGTTCCACGAGTTCGGGGAGGATGCCGCTGCCGGCGACGTCCAGTGCGAAATCGACACTCGTCGGCATGACTGCCCGGACTCGTTCTGTCATCCCGTCGCCGTATGCCACCGGTTCGACCCCGAGCGAGCGGAGGGCCTCGTGCGTTCCAGGACTACCCGTGCCGATGACGCGCGCGCCGCGCTCCATGGCGAGTTGGGCAGCAGCACTCCCGATGCTGCCGGATGCTCCGTTGATGAGGACGGTGCTGCCCGCTGTGACGCCAAGTTGGTCGAGCGAGCGTGCTGCGGTCTCGGCTGCCGCGGGGATCGCCGCAGACCTCGCATAGTCGAGCGAGTTTGGGATCGGGGCCCAGTGGGACAGCACCGCCAACTCCGCTTGGGCGGCTCCGTATGGTGAGGCTCCGAAGACCCGGTCGCCAACCGTGACACCCGAGACATCGTCGCCGATCTCGTCAACGATGCCCGCGGCCTCGTAGCCCAGGGTCTGTGGCAGTTCCTGGTCCATCAGGCCCTGACGCTTCTTCCAGTCGCTCGCGTTGATTCCCGCGGCACGGACCTTGATCCGTATCTCTCCGGGACCGGGATGGGGATCGGGGAGGTCGACGATCTCAAGAACTTCCGGGCCGCCGAACCGGCTGAACTGTGCTGCCCTCATGACGCACTCCTTCCGCGGAAGGAGTGGCGGATCGTCCGATACCGCGTGTGCGCGTACTCCCTGTCCGGCTGTCTGCTCGGCCCCAGAGCACGTTTCTACTCCGATACATCGACCCTACGGCATGACCGCCCAGGCGTGGCGAGCTGCCTCCGGGGTCGCCTCGCCCCACACGGCCCCGCCGGCTCCCATGCCTGCGAACAGAGGCAGGCGCGGCTGTAGAGAGCCCACGAGATCCCTGCTCGAGACCGGCGGCTTCAGACCCCGGCTACACCGTCAGATTCGAAGAGCCGGTTTCGTTCCGCGGGGAGGTCGACCAGCATCGCGCATGCGCGCTGCACTCCCCGTCTGCGCGGTCGCGGAGCGGGGTGGCGTGCGTCCCGCGAACGGGTGACGCTCACCCGCCCCAGTCGTGGGCCTGCGATCTCACGCGCTACGACGCTCGAACAAGATTCGAAAGTGGGGGAGCGGTGCACCACGCAGCGGGCCGAAGGGGGCCGGAGATGGGAGGCGCGCCATGGGCGGGTTTACCCACCTCAACGCCGTCTCCGGGTTCTCCACCCGCTTCGGCGCCGTCCACCCCGAGCAGCTCGTCCAGCGCGCCGCCGGACGAGGCATGACCGCGCTGGCTCTGGCCGACCGCGACGCTGTCACCGGCGCCGTCCGGTTCGCGCAGGCCGCGCTCGAACACGGAATCCGGCCCCTGTTCGGCCTCGACCTGGTCGTCGCCCCGCTCGCCCCCGGCCCCGTGCAACACCTGCGCACCCCAGTCCGCGGTGGCACCCACGTGTACGAGCCGGTCCACCGGTTTTCTCCGTGGGTCGGCTTCGGTAACCAGGGCGTCCTCGCCGACAACGACCCCATCGAGCAGGAGAAGGCGATGAAGTTCAACGCCCTGCTTGCGAACGCGGTGATCTTCCACAACGCCCTGGACATTGCGGAGATCGTCCGCCAGCTCCTGGAGGAGGGCTGGGAGATCGACCGGCCCCGAGGACCCGGCTGGCCCACATCTCGCCGTACCTGACCGAGCACATCAAACGGTTCGGCGCGTACTCCACCCACGAACTCGGCATCCAGCCCGAGGATTACGACCCCAAGCTCGACGTCGACTTCAGCCCGCTGCGCGGCGACGACTCGACCAGCGGCGGCTACAGCCAGGCGGCCTCACCACCTTTGCCAGGAGAACCATGATGAACGACTCGCCACCCGACCCGTCGAAATCGGCATCTGGACCAGCCGCCACGTCCGCAAAGGCGGGCTGTGCCTGTCGTGCTGGTTCCGCGAGAGTGAGCCCGACAACCGGTTCTGCGACGGCGGCCACTGCCGCAACTTCATCCGGCTCCTGCACCTCCTCACCGGAGCGCAGGATCAGAAGTAGGCCGTCGAGCGTCGTTGTCCGTCCCGGCATGCGAGCCCGGGCCCACTTGTGCGACATCGACGCCGCCGTGGCCCAGCTCAAGGCGGAGGGCCACGAGATCGCGGACGAGGACAGCGCCCGCCTCTCGCCGCTCAAGCATCGAAGCTTGAACGTCTTGGGCAGGTTCGAGCTGGAGATAGCCGCGCACCTCGACATCACGCTGCCCCCCCCGCGCCCGTCCCCCGCGCTGCTCAGGATGTCGCAACCGGTGCCGGACAACCGGCACCGGACCATACGGAGACGTGGCTCACCGGGGCAGGCGCACGTTTCAGCCGCTGGTGCCCCGGTCGTCGTCGTAGCGGACGAGAGCCGGGGCGTACGTCTCGGGGGCCGGGCGCCCCGGCCTGTCCGCCGCCCGGCCGACAGGTCGTCACGACTGAACTCGGGATTTGTATCGGGCGGGTATCAGGGAACGCTTCATTGCCCATCGAATCGGCCGGTGGGCCCGGCCACGGCGAAGGGAGGCCGCTAGCCGACACTCAGTGGTCCCGGCACCGGCCGGAGTCGCTCCACCCCACCTGGCCTGGAGGTTTACGGGTGGAAGGGGTGGTGAGGGTGCGATGCGGGTCCGCCGTGTGACGCGGTTGCCGGGTCCGGTGTCTGCCTTATCGTTCCTTTCAGGCCGCCGATCGCGCGTTCGCTGCGTACGGGACCGATGCCTCACCTGAACCGTCTGAACTGTCTGAGCAGGAGTGATCCGCCCGTGTCCTCGCCCGCCCCGGCTCCGGCCTCTTCGCGCCCTGTCCGCGTGTTGCTAGTGGAGGACGACGACTTGATGCGCCGGTCCTTCACCGTCGCCTTGGAGCGCTACGGCTACGAGATGGCGGCCGCGGCCGACGGTCTCGCGGGCCTTGAGCTCTTCCGCGAGGAGAGCTTCGACCTGCTGATTCTCGACGTGATGCTGCCCGGTCTGGACGGGGTCGGTCTGTGCCGCAGAATCCGGGAGACCAGCCTGGTGCCCGTCTTGATGATGTCCGCTCGCGGCGACGGGCTCGACATCGTCGCCGGTCTGGAGGCCGGAGCGGACGACTACGTGGTCAAGCCGGTGGAGACCGGCGTGCTCGTGGCCCGCATCCGGTCGCTGCTGCGGCGGGCGACCTACGCACCACCCGCACCGGAACCCGGGCGGGCCAGAGGCGACGAGCTGCCACCGGCTGAGGAAGAGGTGCTGGTCTTCGGGGACCTGACCATCGACACCGGCGGCCTGGAGGTGTCCGTCTCGGGAAGCCCGGTGGCGCTGACCCCGACCGAGCTGAAACTGCTCCTGGAGTTCGCCGCCCACCCGGGAATCGTCCTTGAGCGGCACACCCTGCTGCGCGACGTGTGGGAGTACGGCTGGGACGGCGACAGCCGGGTCGTGGACCTTTGTGTGCAGCGGCTGCGCCGGAAGCTGGGCCGGGACCGGATCGAGACGGTCCGCGGCTTCGGCTACAAGCTCAGGCGTTGAGGCCGGTGCATCCGTTCCACCGGCTGCGTCCGGCCCGCGCGTCCCTGCGCTGGAAGATCGCGGGGCTGGCCGCGGCCACGGCCAGCCTGGTCGCGGCGGCTGTGGGCGTGCTCGTGCACACGTGGACCGCGCAGGACATCCGCGACCGGGCCGAGGCACAGGCCACCAACAGCGTGTACGCGGCCATGGACACCTACCGGCGCACCGGAACCCTCACCGACGGTGCCGAGCTCGATCCGGCCGGCCTTCCCGCCGCACTGCGGCACCCGGCCGACAGTAATCGGCACACGGCCTACGACGGGCGCGTCGACGGGAACGTGGGCCCGAGCGTCTGGGGCGCCCAGCGGATCGGCGGGCCGGGCAGCCCAGTGCTGGCCGTGCAGATCAACATGAGCTCGGAGCTCTACACCCTGCGCCAGCTCGACGTGACCATGACGTTGGCCTCGCTGATCGCCCTCGCGGCGGCCGTACCCCTGGCGGTCTACGGAGCCGGGCTGCTGGGGCGTCGGCTGCGGCGGGTCTCCGAGACCGCCGTCCGAATCTCTGCCGGGGATCTGGATGCCCGCACCGGGCGCACCAAGGGCCGTGACGAGGTGGCGGACATCGCCGCCACCGTCGACCTCATGGCGGACAGTCTCGGCCGACGGCTGCGCACCGAGCGGCAGTTCACTGCGGACGTGGCCCATGAGCTGCGTACCCCCGTCGGCGGTCTGCTGGCCGCCGCCGACCTGCTGCCGCCCGGTGAGACGGAGGATCTGCTCCGGGCCCGGGTGCGCGACCTGCGCGGCCTGGTCGAGGACCTCCTGGAGATCTCCCGGCTCGACGCCGGGGCTGAGCAGCCGGTCCGCGCCCGTGTCCCGCTCGGGGCGGTCGTGTCCGAGGCCGTGACGCGCACAGGCCTCGACACCGAAGTCACCGTCGCCGACGCACTGGGCGAAGAGGCCGCGCAGACCGTGGAGACCGACCCGCGCCGCCTCGAGCGGATCGTCAGCAACCTCGTCGTCAACGCCCACCGGCATGGGGGCACCCCGGTACAGGTCACGGTCGAGGGCCGTACCGTCGTCGTCCGCGACCACGGCCCCGGCTTCCCCCCGGACCTGCTGCGCGACGGCCCGCGCCGCTTCCACACGGGCGCGACGGAGCGCGGCTCGGGCCACGGCCTGGGCCTGACCATCGCCTTGGGCCAGGCCCGGCTCCTCGGCGCCGAACTGCGCCTGGACAACGCCCCGGACGGCGGTGCCGTCGCCACCCTGCGCCTGCCGGCCTGACCGCCCGGTCCCTGCTACAGAACTGATACGGAGCGAAGCGGACGCCGATACATGGCGGCCCAGACCCCGATACGTTCCCCGGACACCCTTCGAAGTGCACCTTCCGCACCCGAAGAGGAGTCCCCTGTGACCGCCCACTCCCTTGCCCCGCACGAGCTGCGTACGACGACCGGGATCGCGGCCGCCACCACCGACCTGTCGAAGGTCTATGGCAGCGGCGACACCCGTGTCGTCGCCCTGGACCGGGTCAGCATCACCTTCCGGGAGGGCGAGTTCACCGCAATCACGGGTCCGTCGGGCTGCGGCAAGTCCACCCTGATGCACTGCGCCGCCGGCCTCGACTCGCCCAGCTCCGGCTCGGTGCGCGTCGGCGCCACCGAACTGAGCACGCTGGACGACCGACAGCTCACCGCGCTGCGCCGCGACCGGATCGGCTTCATCTTCCAGGCGTTCAACCTGCTGCCGACGCTGACCGCCCTGGAGAACATCACGCTGCCGCTGACCATCGCCGGTCGTCGCCCCGACCCGCAGTGGCTGGACCGTGTGATCTCCATGGTCGGCCTCTCCCAGCGCCTCCACCACCGGCCCGCGCAGCTGTCCGGCGGGCAGCAGCAGCGCGTAGCGGTGGCCCGCGCCCTGGCCTCACGGCCCGCGATCATCTTCGGCGACGAGCCCACCGGAAACCTCGACTCCCGCTCCGGCGCCGAGGTCCTCGGCTTCCTGCGCGACTCGGTGCGCGAACTGGGCCAGACCGTGGTCATGGTCACCCACGACCCGGTCGCCGCCGGCTACGCGGACCGCGTGGTCTTCCTCGCCGACGGCCGCCTGGTCGACGAGATGGCACAGCCCACCCCGGACCGGGTCCTGGACCTGATGAAGGACTTCGACACCCGTTCGCGCACCAGCTGACGACCAACTCGTACACCGGCACCGCACCAGCCAGCCAGCCCATCCGCTCGCCTCCCTCGAGCCGGCCTCCCAGGATCCACACCCATGTTCCGTACCGCCCTGCGCAACGTGTTCGCGCACAAGGCCCGCCTACTGATGACCGCATTCGCGGTCATGCTCGGCGTCACCTTCATCACCGGCAGCCTCGTCTACGGCGACAGCCTGAACCAGGCCACCACCGCCAAGGCGACCGACGGCTACGAGCGCATCGCCGTCAACGTCTCCGCCGATGCCGACCCCGCAAACCGCGGCCGACCGGGCGACCTCGACGCCCGCACCGCGACCGCGCTGGCCAAACTCCCCGGCGTCGCCGCCGCCGCGGGCCGGGTCGACGGCTTCGCCGCCGTCGCCGACCGCGACGGCAAGCCCCTCGGCAACGGCAAGGACGCCCAGGGCGGCAACTTCGCCCCGGCCGCGGACGGCAACGACCCCGCGTACCGCTTCACCGAGGGTTCCGGCCCCACCGGCAAGGACACGATCGCCCTCGACGAGGCCACCGCCGCCAAGGGCGGCTACCGCGTCGGTGACACCGTGCGCGTCGGCACGAACAAGGGTGCCTCCTCCTACACCCTCAGCGGCATCTTCCGCACCGACGGGACCAAGCTCCCCGCCGGGGGCAGCCTGACGCTGTTCGCCGGCGCCACCGCCCAGAAGTTCTTCCTCGAACCTGGCCGCTACAAGAACATCGAACTCACGGCCACGCCCGGCACTGACGTGACGCAGCTCCTCAGCCGCGTCGAATCGGTGCTGCCCAAGGGCACCAGCGCGGTCACCGGGGCCCGGCTCGCCCAGATCAAGGCGAACCTCGCCACCAGCGGCACCAGCACCATGAGCCAGATCCTGGTCGGTTTCGCCGCGGTCGCCCTGTTCGTCGCCACCTTCCTCATCTCCAACACCTTCACCATGCTGGTCGCCCGGCGCACCAGGGAGCTGGCCCTGATGCGGGCCGTCGGAGCCACCCGCGAGCAGGTACGGCGCATCCTGCTCACCGAGTCCCTCCTCGTCGGCGCGATCGCCTCCGTGGCCGGCCTCGCCGTCGGCACCGGGGTCGCCGCCCTGCTCCAGACGCTCTTCGCCGACACCCCGGCCGCGCCGCTCGTCCTCACCCCGACCACCGTGATCATCTCCATGCTGGTCGGCACCCTCCTGCCCATGGTCGCCGCATGGCTCCCGATCCGCCGGGCCATGGCCATCCCGCCCGTCGCCGCGCTCAGCGCCGCCGAGCACACGGCCCCCGCACGCCCCGGCTCCCTGCGTACCGGCCTCGGCGCCGCACTGGTGCTCACCGGCACCGCCGCCGTCGTGTACGGAGCCCTCACCACTGGGAAGGACGCCCGGACCGTCATCGGCCTCGGCGCGGCCATCGCGCTGACCGGGACGATCGGCCTCATCCCGCTGCTGTCCCGGCCGGTCGTCACCCTGTTCCGGCCGCTGCTGACCCGCCTGGCCCCGGTGCACGGCGACCTCGCCGTCCGTAACACCGTGCGCGACCCGCGCCGCACCGGCGCCACCGCTGCCGCGCTCGCCATCGCCCTCACCCTCGCCTCGGGCCTGTCCGTCCTGGGGGCCTCGGCCACCCACTACCTCGACCGCGCGACCACCCACGCCCTCAGCGCCGACTACGTGGTGAAGTCCGTGGGCGGCCAGCGGATGACCCCCACCACCGCCGCGCCCCTGAAGAAGCTGGCCAGCGCCACGTACAGCCCGCTCAACCAGTCCACCGGATACCGCCTGGACGGCAGCGAGTCCGTCCTGACCGGCGTCGACCCCGCCACCATCGGCAAACTCCTGCGGTACGACGTGGTCGAAGGCTCCCTCGACAGCCTTGCCAAGGGCCAGATCGCCGTGGCCGACTTCAAGGCCGAGCAGGCGGGCTGGCACGTCGGGCAGACCCTGCCCCTGGAGAGGCGGAACGACCAGCGCGGCAGCCTCACCATCGGCGCCATCTACCAGGCGGACGAGCAGAGCGACCTGATGCCCAGCATCACCGCGCCCGACTCCCTCGTCGCCCGCTACGACTCCACCCCGAGCACCGCCGGGATCCTCGTCGCCACGGACGGCGGACCCAGCCGGGCCGCGCGCGCAGGCGTCACCCACGCCCTCGGCGACAACCCCACGCTGAGCGTCCTCGACCAGGCAGACATCCGCGCCCAGGACAGCCGTGGCATCGGCGACCAGCTCAACGTCTTCTACGCCCTGTTGAGCATGGCCCTGGTGATCGCCGCACTGGGCATCGCCAACACCCTCGCCATGTCCGTCCTCGAACGCCGCAAGGAGCTCGGCACGCTGCGCGCCCTCGGTCTGGACCGCGCCGGAGTGACCCGGATGATCCGCCTGGAAGCCCTGCTCCTCGGCGCGCTCGGCGCGACCCTCGGCACGGTCATGGGCGTCTTCCTCGGCTGGGCACTGGGACGCACCCTCCAAGCGAACGTCGCGGGCTACGAGTTGGTCCTGCCCTGGGGCCGCCTCGCCCTCACCATCCTGATCGCCCTGGCGGGCTCGCTGCTCGCCTCGCTCTGGCCCGCCCGCAGGGCCGCCCGCGTCGACATCCCCGCCGCGACAGCAGCCCAGTAGACCCCGCCAGCGGCCTGCCCCGCCTGGCGATTGATGACAGGGTTTCGGTGACAGACAGAGTCCAATCTCCGGACGGAAGGGGGCCCCAGATGGCGAACCTGGTCTACAAGCGGGTCTCGACCGACCAGCAGTCGACGGCCCGGCAGACTGGTCGTGCGGCGTTGGGTTCTGTCTCTGCCCGGCATAGAGGCGGCCGCGTGCAGGCGTCGGCCCAGCACCGCCAACCAGACCCCAACCGACGCTGCTGGTCCGCCGCGTTCAGCTCCTCGCCGGTGCCTGTGCCGGTAGGCAGAA
This sequence comes from Streptomyces sp. NPDC037288, assembly GCF_055603265.1. Taxonomy (NCBI): domain Bacteria; kingdom Bacillati; phylum Actinomycetota; class Actinomycetes; order Kitasatosporales; family Streptomycetaceae; genus Streptomyces; species Streptomyces sp. NPDC037288. Next base: position 43,295 of record NZ_JBVJVY010000045.1, on the reverse strand, counting down.
CCAGCTGACCGGCCCCTGCGCCCTGCTGCCGGCGCTGTGTGGCCGGTGAGGGGCGGCGGTTGGCCGGTTTGCGACCGGCGCGAGCCAGAGTGCCTGTGAGCTGGGCGTTTCATGCCGTGCCTCAGCAGCGCACGTAGCGGTGGTTTCAATAGGGAGGCACTGGTTCCGCGTGGGTGGGTCAGGGCTGAATGGATGAGAGGCCGGAGCCGGCAGACACGCTCCGCCTGATTTCGCGCGCCTCGACGCACCACCATCCGGAGGGACTTCTTGGTGGACCAGCTGGCATTGCGTCCGTACCGACTGGCCGTGGCACCGACCGTGCGGCGCGTGTCCATCGTGGCCCGGGTGTACGGGTATCCACCGGACCACAACGCCGGCTCGGAGTGGATGCTCCACTCGATGCTGCGCCCCCTGGCCGAGCGCGGTCACAAGGTGGAGGTCTGGCTGTCACACCCCGGCAAGAGTGAGAAGACGTACGAGATCGACGGAGTTCGGGTCATCCCGTTCCAGGAGGGCATCGACTTTGCCGCCCGGGCCCACACGGCGGATGTGCTGGTCTCCCACTACGAGAACGTGCCCCTGGTGGCCGGCCTCGCCCGGGACCGTCTCATCCCGCTGGCTGTGATCTGCCACGACAACTTCGCCGCCAGCTTCCACAACGCGGCGGGCGCTGATCTCGTCGTCTACAACAGCGAGTGGATCAGGCGGGACGGCGAGATCTTCTACGCCCGCTACCCGCGCGAGTTCCTGCCCCGGCACAGCATCGTCGTGCGCCCGCCGGTGATCGCGGAGGAGTACCGCACGCAGCCCGGCGACTGCGCGACCCTGGTCAATCTCAACGCCGACAAGGGCGGTGAGCTGTTCTGGCAGATCGCCGCCTGGACACCTCAGTGGAAGTTCCTTGGTGTGCGCGGCGCCTACGGCCAGCAGATCATGCCTCCGCCCAGGCTGCCCAACTGCGAGGTCCTCGACGGCGTTCCCGGACAGCAGATGCGCGAACACGTCTACAGCCGCTCCCGCGTGATGCTCATGCCGAGCCTGTACGAGTCCTGGGGACGGGTGGCGGTGGAGGCGTTCGCCTCGGGCATCCCGGTCATCGCCCACCCCACCCCCGGACTCGTCGAATCTTTGGGTGAAGCGGGCATCTTCGCCTACCGCGACGACCTCAACGCCTGGATCGACGCTCTGACTTCCCTGCAAGACCCGGACAACTGGGCCCGCGCCTCGCAACGGGCCGCAGCCCGCTCCATCGAACTGAGCGCCACACCCGACCTCGCCACCTGGTGCGACGCCATCGAATCGCTGGCCATGAAGCGCATGGCCAACGGCGTACGCAAGCGCGCCATCGGCACGCTCGTCGATGCGGGCGAGATGAGCCACAGCCTTGGGGACGACTCCGCGCTCCGGGGGACGAACCGCGCCTGCGGCCGTCATGGTGCCGCGGGGCACAGAGAAACCACAACCGATCCCGTCGACCTGCAACGAAAGGAAGGCACGTCATGACCGAGGCAGCGCTTCTCCCCACCGGCGAACCCGTGACGGTGATCGAGCCACGTGCGGCCATTGCGCCGACCATCAGCGCACCGATCGCTCCCTTCACCCACATCCTGCGATTCGACTACACCGGAGCCGTCCAGGACTTCACGGTTCCCCCCGGCGTCACCACGGTCAATGCCCGCTGCTGGGGAGGCGGAGGCGGCGGAGCCGACCAAGGGGGCGGGGGCGGATTCGCCACCGGGGACATCGCCGTCGTCCCCGGGGAGACCTTGCGGATCGTTGTCGACCTGGGAGCAAGCCACGGTGGGGGCGGGATGAGCGGCTTGTTCAGCCAGCGGCTGGGACAGCCGCTGCTGATCGCCGGAGGAGGAGGCGCGTGCTCGCGGCCGGGTCTCATTGATGCGCGCGGCGGGGCGGGCGGCGGCACCAGCGGTTCCGACGGGCAGCCCCAGTCGCGGGGTGGGTGGACCGGCACGGTGGCACGCGGAGCATCGGGTTCGACGGGCGGTGCCGGCAGCTCCTGGAGCAGCAACTATGGCGGGCGTGGTGGCAACACCGGCCAGAACGGCGGCCCCAACGTAAAAGGAAATCCTGGGGGCCAGGTGCCGATCCCGGGTATGGGGGGAGGCGGGGGCGCAGGCTACAGCGCCGGTGAAACAGGTGGAGGCGCCGGCTACGCGGGAGGCGGTGGAGGGATCACCCTTGCCTCCTCACAGGGCTACTGGGGCAGCGGTGGTGGAGGTGGCAGCAGTTTTGTGAGCGGCCCTGGCGTCACCGCAGGACGCACCGTGGCCGGCAATGGCGCCCAGGCGGGCGGCAAGGAGGATCCCCTGTACCAGTCTCCCGTCGGTGACGCGGACAACCACGGTCAAGTAGTACTGCAGTGGGCGGAGTTCACACTCACGCCCGGCGGCCCGCCGGACGTGGAACTGACGCGGGGCGGGCCCGTCGGGTATCCGGGAGTCCACGTCGACTCCGACGTGGACGTCGAGCCGGTGACGGTGTCGGTCACCCTTCCCGCCGACCGCGGACTGCTCTTCGGCACGCAGACACTCGCCGACTACCAGCTGACCGTCCAAGACCCCTCCGGGCAGACGACACCGTACATGGGAAGGCTCTCGGAGGACGGAGCCACGCTCGTCTTCTCCGACGTGGACCTGAACCTGCCCGGGACATCGGTGATGTGGGTCGCCGTAAGCGCCGGTCACAACGCCCCGCTCGGAGCCACCAGCCTGGCCTTCACCGTCGCGGGCAAGCCCTCCCCCTCCACCACGGTCGTCGTCACACCCGCCTACGACGTCACACCCGGCGGCGCCCCTGTCACCGCGGAACGAGGAGGGGCACCCGTCTACCCGGGCGTGGAGGTCCGCAACAACGGATCACAGGCCATCCCCCTGGAAACCGTCACCGCGGCCCTCCCAGCTGAGCTCAACATGCAGTTCGGCACACCGGACAATCCCGACCACCAGCTGACCGTCTGGGACGCCAACCACAACACCACCGTGTACATGGGGAACCTCTCCGACGACGGGCAGGTGCTGACTTTTTCCCACGTCGACCTGGGAATCCCCGATGCCGGATCACGATCGGTCATGTGGGTCGCCGTGAGCGCCTCCGACGCCACCCCACCCGGCGCCACCAGGGTCGAATTCTCCGTCAGCGACCGTCTCTCACCCTCCACCACCATCAACGTCATCTGAGTCATCTGAGTCATCTGAGCAACCCGGCAGTCACACGGTCCCCGCTGTGCCCGAAGAGCCCGGCGGGGCGGCTGCTCAGCAGTTGCCCCGAGTTCCGGCACAGACGGAGGCCAAAGAACACGGGCAGAAGCTGTGCTGAAACGCATCCCGTGTGCGGCACGGCGATGCGGCTGTGCCTGCACGCAGCTCAACACCCGCTGGGGCGCGGCGGCCGCGAAGAGCGAATAGGCCAGCTGCCGCCGTTCGGTTGTCCCTCACATTTTCCAGTCGAAAGGAGATTGGCATGACTGCACCAGTATCAGCGGTATCACCGGTCGACGCTCCCACGTCGGACCCGGAACGGACGAGTATCAAAACCCTCGGATACGCGAACCGGTTCTCTGTCTGGGACTCCGAGTTCCGGTACGACGGCCGCATCCGTGTCCCGATGGGCGTCAAGATCACAAAGGTTGAGTACGCCTACTACGGCCGGGACGACCTGTCCTACATCACCGCTGTCGAGGTGCCGCGCGGCCGCATGGGCATCGACCAGGAGTACGAGGTGATCGACCTGACGTTCCTCGCCGACTCCGACGTCATCACCTTCACGCTGCGCGGTGACCTCAACGTCGACTCCGCACCGGAGCAGGGCCAGTACAGCCGCACGTACCAGCTCGGCGTCAAGGTCAGCCTCAACGACGGCACGACCCGCATCACGCACGTGGAGGTCGAGGTCCTCTGGCCCGGCTACGACCCGGACAACGGGCGGATCGGGCGGCCCTTCGTCCGCCTGCCCTACGACAGGGGCTGGGGCGGGACTCCCAACAGCCAGGCCGGCTTCGGCTACGTGTCGGACAACGGCTACATCGCCGACAAGTTCATCATCGATCTGGTCAACCCCCGCCAGGGCAGGGACAACGTGGCCGGCAACAACAGCGACCACGTGTACTACCAGCTGGTCCACGAGGACGGCACGCCGTCCCACCTCACTCCCGCCCCGGTCAAGCTCAACGTCAAGGGCCACGCGGACGCCGGAACCGGCAACAAGCGCATCCTCGACGCCGTCAACCTGCTGGATGAGGGCGACAAGCCGGGGTACTACCGGTTCCTGGTCTGGCCGCAGTCCACCAACACCTCCGACGGCAAGACAAGCACCCTGAGCTGGAATCCGGACAAGCCGGAAGACGCCTTCCAGATCGGCAGCGTCTACTTCCGCTACACCGCTGCTCGCAGCGCCGGCTTTTCGGTCGCCCCGGGCGGACCGCCGGACGTCAGGCTGACCGCCGGCGGACCCGTCGGCTATCCCGGGGTCCATCTCGAAACCACCGAAGGGCCGGTCCCCGTGCAGACCGTCCAGGTCAGCCTGCCCGAAGGGATGGGGCTGCAGTTCGTGGAGGAAGGCAACCCCGGCTACCAGCTGACCGTGCTGGACTCCGACGGAGCGCAGAAGAACTTCGTCGGACAGCTGTCCCAGGACGGTCAGACCCTCACCTTCTCCAAGGTCAACTTGGCGCTGCCGGGCAAGTCCTCCAAGTCCACCGCGTGGGTGGCCGTCAAGGCCATCGACCCGAACACCACGGGCCGCACGTCTTTGACGTTCCAGGTGGGAAGTGAGACGAGCCAAAGCACCCCCATCGAGGTCCGTGCCCGCTGACCGTCACGGCCCCGCCCGCACCCCGGCGAGGCCGGTTCCCCCGACCCGGCGCGGGCGCGGCGAGCAGGCAGCAGGCCACGTCTGGTAGTTGGGAATGCCAGCGGCATCCCGATCCCGGACAGCCCAGCTTCGCGAGTCCGTGAGGCCGTCGTGAGACGGCCCACCGGCGATTCGCCGAGTGGTCGAAGGCCCGGGTACGGGGGAAGCTGCACCGCCCCGGTGCTCGACGAGCTCGGCTCCCGTGGAGAGCGGGACTGGTCGCGCTGCGCGATCGACTCCGTGAACATGCGGGCACACGGGGCCGGGGCCGGGCCGCTGACGGGGCCCGGGTGCTCGGGTTCGGGCCCGGGCCGGCCGGCCCCGGTGGGGCGCAGCACCCCCTGGGGGCACCACGGCGCGGCGCCAGCCACACGACACCGACTACCGAGGCCAGGGCCGGCCGTCGGTCGACTGGGGAAGCCCCTGACGGGGGCTACGGTCCTCGCCCCCGTCACCGCCCTCGCGTCCGACGGGCGCGGCTGGTGCGCATGCGCCGACCGCAAGACGGTTCTCACGGTGAACGCCTGACCTCATGACCGCCGCCCGCCGGATCCGCCGGGTCCGCCGGACCGGCCGGGTCCGGTGGACCGGGGGTGCCGCGCCCGCCGCCGGCCCCGGCGCAGGGCTTCGGTGAACAGGGCGACGACGGCGGCGGAGAACCCCAGGACATCGCCGATGAGAACCAGCCAGGATTGCATTGCGTGTGCTCCCTTTCTTTGTGGACGGCGTCCACGTTGCCCGTCGGCTGGCTAGGCTGCGTGTCCTGCCGCGTCCTGTCCGGGCCTGCCGCCCCGGCCGCCGTCGCCGGCCTGGCATGTCGTCAGGAGGCGGCGGCGAGCACAGGACAGTGACCGGACACCGGACGGAGGGGCCGATGAGCAGGGGAGAGCCGGTCGATCACTCCGCGTGGCCTGCCGAGGGACCGTTCCGGCGCTTGCTGAAACACCTCGACAAGGTCCGCGCCGACAACGGCATGAAGTCCCTGCGGGCGATCGCCCCGGAGATGGGCCTGTCCGCGCCGACCCGGGTCGGTGAACTGCTGCGCGGCATCAGCCGGCCAGCGGACCGGGACCAGCTCGACCGTCTGGTCAAAGCGCTGGGCGGGAGCCAGGAGGACATCCGGCGCGCCCGACGGCTGTACGCGGAGGCCGAAAAAGAGCGCGTCGCCCACCGCGGGACCAGCATGCCCGAGGAGGTGCGCGGCTACCTGGCAGCCGCCCGGAAGGCTGCCGAGAAGCACCCGTATCTGGACATTCCCGAACCGCCTTCCCTGGACGAGGTCTACGTGCACCAGCGCAGCCGCCCTGCGGCCCGGGCCGAGCACGCGGTGCCCGGCAACGGCTCTGCCGCCGGAAGAAGCGGTAACGGCCTTGCCGTTCCCTCCGAGCCAGCCGAAGCGGTCTTCCGGAAGGCCGACCGGCTGTGCGTGCTCATCGCCGGCCCCGGAACCGGCAAGTCCACGCTGCTGCGCGCGCGGCTGCGCGACGCGGCCGGTGAACTGCCCGCCAACACGCACAACAGCGCGAAGTCCGATCCGGCCGTCCCGGTATGGGTGAGCGCACACGCCTTCACCGGAGAGGAGAGGCACGTACCCGACGTGCTCGCCGCCGCCACCGGAAAGCTCAGCCAGTTCGGGCGGCACCCGAAACTGACCCGAGACCGCTTCCTGCAGCGGCCTTGGACAGGGGCGCACTGGCAGCTTCTCGTCGACGACCTCGACGAGCTCCCCAACGCGCACGAGCGCCGCGCCGTGTTGGAGAAGCTGGCCAACGCCGTCGCGGCAGAACCGCCGCTGTACCGGTGCGTCGTAGCAACCCGCCCTTTGGCCGAGGGCGAACTCAACGTCCTCGACCACGTCCTCGGCCTCAAGGCGCCGCACTACGAACTGCAGCCGTTCACGTCGCACGATCTGCACACCTACATGGAAAAGTACTTCCGCACCCGCTGGCCGCAACAAGAAGCCACCCGCCGCGCCCACCGTTTCGCTGGTGCGCTCCGCAGCGCCTCCCTGGACGAGCTGGCCCGTACCCCGCTGATGGCCTTCATGCTGTGCCAGCTCTACCTCGCCAAGCCCGAGAGCCCACTGCCCGACGGCCGCGCCGCGGTGTATGAAGCATTCACTGACCTGGTCTACGAGAACAACCAGAGCAAGCGAGTTGCGAAAAGCCACGAAGAATCAATCAAGCACCTCGTGGAAAACGTCCAGAGTCCGCGGGCGCGCAAGGAAGCCGAAGCCGCCGCACGGCATGTCCACGAACGGCTGCCCGAGCTGATCGGCTACCTGGCTTACCAGAGGCTTTCCGATCACAAGACCCCAGTCACCGAGGTACTGGCCTCACACGAAGCCGTCCGACGCCCCGGAAAGATCCGCCCAGAGCGCTGGGATGCCTTCCTGGAGAACCTTCTCCGGCACACCGGACTACTGGTCCACCGCGCCGACGGCCTCGGCTTCCCTCACCAGACCTTCCTCGAATACCAGGCCGCGGCGGAAATCCAGCACCGGCTGACCGTCGAGCGCAGCCTGACCGGGGACGCCCTCATCCACCAGGTGTACGGCAAGCACTGGGCGGACCCCACCTGGCACGAAACGCTCGTCCTTGTCGCGGGAATGGTCGAACCGCGCCTCGCGGGCCAGATCGTCGACCACCTCCTCGCGGCCGACCCGCTGTGGTTCATTCGACGGCCCGGGTCGTCCTCGGGCGAGACGCCACACCACATCGTGCTCGCCGCTAGGTGCCTCGGCGAGGTCCGTGATCCCGGCAAGCTACCCGTCCAGTGTTCCGCCGTCGTCAACGCGGTGATCGCGCTGATCGAGGACATGGTCGCGGAACGGGCTTTCCCCAGCTCCCCGGTCACCGGCGCGGTCGCGGAGACGCTACCGCCTGTGCTCGGCCGGCTCGGCGCACGCAACAACGCCATCGGTCGGCGGTACCACGACTGGTACCTGGCGCGCGGTCAGTTCCTGAGGGTCACGAGGGAGGGTGAGGACTTCATCTGGTCCGAGGTACCGCCGGCCGCGCGGGTCGGCGCCGCGCTGCTACGCGACAACGGCGAGTTCCGCGAGGGCCTGGTCAGTCGGGCGGTCTTCGGACCCGAGCCCGCCGACAGGGACGAGGCGCTACGCGCGCTCCTGCAGGAATGGCCCGACGATCCGCAGGTCGCCGGACTGCTCCGCAAGTTCGCCGAGACAGACCCCGATGGAAACCTCAGGAGACGCTCGCTACAGCTATTCGCGATGACCCGTCACCAGGACCGGTCCACCAGAGACTGGCTGCAGACGTGCCTCACCGACCACGACCGGTACCTACGGCAGGGGGCGCTGGCCGCGCTCGCTGACGGCTGGCGCAACGAGCCTGAGACGTTCGCCCTGGTACGCCAATCCGCGACCGATGACCGCAACGACTCGGTCCGCCTCACCGCGGTGGAATCCATCGCGGACGGCTGGCCGCGCGACCCGGACGCTGCGGCCGTGGTACGCGACCGCGCCACCCGCGATCCAGACCCGCATCTGCGGTACAGGGTGTTCCACATCCTCGTCGAGGGCTGGCCCGACGATCCGCAGACCGTAGCGCTACTGCGTTCGGTCGCCGCCGACGCCGGCAGCGAGCCATGGGTGCGAGAGGCCGCGAAACGGGCGCTCGCCCGCGCCGAGACCCCACCCGCCGACCTTGCCCCAGCCCGGCCGGCGCCTTCGCCCGCCGCAGAGGGTCCGCAGCATGCCGCGCTGAAGCCCCTCGTCGTCGACCGGCGCACCGATGCGAAGACCCCCATGCTGCTGCGCGAACGGGCCGAAACTCACCCCGACGACACGGTCCGGATGGCCGCGGTGCGGGTACTGGCCACAGAATGGCACACCCATCCGCCAACGCTGCCGTGGCTGTGCGAGCTCGCCACCTCCGGCGCGAGCAAGCCGGTGCGACAGGCCGCACTGCGGGCCGTCGGCTCCGTCTGGCCCGGCCATCCCGACGCTGAGGCACTGCTGCGCAGCGTCGCCAAGGGAAAGGGTGAGTGGCAGGCCCGCGCGGTGGCAGTCGTTTCCCTCGCCGCCGGATGGCGCAGCGACCAAACCCGGTCTTTTCTGCATAAACTCATAGTTGCCGAGAATGTCAAATATGTACGGAAAACGGCGGTACGGGCGCTCGGAGCCAGCTGGCGCGACCACCCCGACACCGTCGCGCTGCTACACGACAGAGCCGAGAACGACCCCGATCCCTACGTCCGTTCGGCAGCCGTCCAGGCCCTCGTCACCGGCTGTCACACCCCACAGACCGCCGTCCTGCTGCGCCGGCTCGCCGTTGACGATCCCGACGAACACCTGCGCGCGAACGTCACATACCTTCTGGCGGCGGGCTGGCGCGCCGACCCGGAGACCGGCGCGCTGCTGCAGCGAATCGTCACCAGTCGAGCCGGCACGATCAGCCGGAGTGCGGCGATCCGGGCCCTCGCAGGCGGCTGGCGCGACCACCCCGTCACCGAGGCGCTACTACGCGAGCGGGCCGCCGACGACTCCGACTGGTACCTGCAATGGGCGGCCGTGATGGCACTCGCCGAACGCTGGCCTTATGACCCGGAGATCCAGACGCTCGCCGACCGCCTCTCCGACGAGTGGTAGCGGTCAGGACCCGGCAGACTGTCAGTTCGGCACGGGATCCGACATCGAAGTGGCCACGCTGCTGCTCGCCGAGCACCGCCAGCCCGACGACGTCTGGCACCTGTGGGGGCGATCACCACCGGCTTCGACGCCTGGGGCGGCCTCCCATAACGGCTGCTGCTCGCCGGGGGAGGAACGGCCCGCACGCACGCCCACGTCGCTGGCTCCGGCCACGAACAGCGGGACAACCTGCTGCAGCAACGAGATCCCGGAGGCGAACGAGGCGACATCCTTGGCGACTTCTTCCTGCTCGACGCCGACCAGGTCGCCCAGCAGATCAGCCTCGATCAGGCACGCGAGTCCCGGCACATGGCCGAACAGGCTATGGATCGGATCCGTGCGAAGTTGGGCCCCGGCTCGGTCGGCCCCGCCGTCACCGCCCATTTCCGCCCCGCTTCATGACCTGCCCTGGTCGTGCCTCGTGAGCGCACAACGACGTCGACGCCGATTTCCACCACCAGTTTGGGTTCCACCAGCGTGACGTGCAGGGTCTCCCGGCTGGCCCACCCAGCGGAGAACGCCCGGCCCGTCCAGGGATGGTCGGGCCAAGCCAGTGGCGAGGAGGCCAGCGAGCGTGCCGCTGGCCGCTTTGGGTGAGGTTGGTGGTGCGGCCCGTGTACCGCAGGTGCTCGTCATCGTCGTATCCGCCGAGCAGCAGGGTGGGGGAGCGGCCGGGCTGCCGGTGACCGCGCTGACGATCGCCTCGGTGTGCCACCCCCTCGCCGACGCGTGGTAGGCGTCGTCCAGCCGCTTGAAGACGATGCCTTCCATGCCGACAGCTGCCCACGACAGCCGGAAGTGGCTTTGTTCACGCGAGGCGGATCCCTCTCCACTGCCCCGGCTCGCGCGCGATCGTGGCCTTCGCCTCCAGCTCGACCAGCTGGTAGTGCACCGACGCCCGGCCGCGCATGCCGACACTCACCCTCACCGACGAAGAGAGCGACGGTGTCCTGGCGGCTGGGCCGAACCAGCAGTAGCCGGGCCTGCAGGACGCGATCCGAACGTCCTCGAGGTCGTGCCGTAGTCATCGAAGAATGGCATCCAGGCGAGGATGCGGTCCCGTACCGCTTGTAGGTCGGGTGGTACAAGTCCCGCCTGGCACGGGACCGGTCCTGCCAGGTCCCCGGCATGGGTTTCAGCGGGCCAGGTGTAGTCGGGTGTGGAAATAGCCCGCCGACTCCTTTCCTGCCGGGTCCTCGCCGAGGGTGGTGACGGTGGCCACCGCTCGCTGCTGTTCCCGCGGGTCGGTGAAGCGCCGCTGCCGTTGGGTGCCGGCGGCCCGCTCCACCGTGAGGCCGTACGACTGCAGGCAGGTGGAGATCGGCCCGTAGTCGTGGGTACGCAGGACGAAGGCCGCCACTGGCACGGGGTGGCCGACGGCGGTGAACAGCCGGGTAAAGGTGCGTTCGGTCAGGAAGCTCGTGCCGCCGGTGACGGTGATCAGGCCCGTCCCGGCGAGTGAGCCATGCAGCCGCTCTGTCGGTTCGGTGTGTTCCAGGTCCACGCAGTGCCCCTCGTCGAGCAGCCCGACGGCTACCGCGTAGTCCAGGGCCGGCCGTGACACGTCGATGCCGATGGCCCGCACGGCGTCGGGACGGCGGCGGGCCGCGTAGAAGTCACGGTCGACGTCGGCGAGTGCGGCGGTCGTGAGTTCGGCTATCCCGGCCGAGGTGTAGTGCGCGAACAGTTCGTCGAGGGTGACGTCGTGGTTGAGGAGGGCGGCGTTGATTCCGTAGGAGCAGCACAGGTCGAGGACCGTGCGCCGCCCCGGCCCGAGTTCGGCGGCGAGCGCGCGGAAGACCGGCTGGGCGTGGCCGGGGGTCTGGTACGCGTACGGCTCGAGGGCGGCGAAGTACCCGCGGGGGTCGGGGAGGGCGTAGACGTCCTCGAAGCTGGTCATGCCGGCTGGGGCCATCAAAGCGCGCCTCCATGGCGATCGACGGGAGTCCGGGCGGGACCACCACATGATCCCAGGCGTACCCGGCCATGCCCTGACGCCGAAAGACCGCCGATCCGGCCACGAAGAGGGAGACGGCGAGGTGCTGGCCGTGTGGTCCGGCCCTCGGTTGGGGCTTCCTCGCTTGGGGTCGGTGGTGGTGAGAGTCGGTATTGGCGGTCTGGTGGTTGGTGCATTTGCGTGGTCAGTGGGGTTACTGGGGGACCGAGACCATGCATATCCATGGCTGGGTCCGCGCGCCGCAGCCCGAAGTCCCGCCCAGCCCGCCGGCGTATCTGAGCCGGGTACCGGGCGGGCAGGGCTGACACGGTCACATCGCAGTGCTTGGTGGCTGAGGAGCGATCACCGAATCGGGTGGTCATCTGCGACGTCGGCACGTTGTCAGGAGATCGTGGCCCACGCTGGGGGGCGAAGGGCGGATTCACGGAAGGTGATCACCCAGTGACCGCTGTGGCGCAGGACGTCATCCGGCATCACAGCGCCTCTGAGTTTGCCGCCCGCCGTCCTCATTGGCCACGGACACGCCCGTTCCCCACAGCAGAGAGCACGGGAGACCAATATGAAGATCGCAGCCCGCAGTGGCTTGCTGGTCGCCACATCGCTGTTCGCCGCGGTACCGCTGCTCGCCGGGGCCTCGGCCTACGCCGGCTCCGCCGCACCCACGACCGATGCCACCTGTGTGCTGAACGCCCACGGCGTCTTCGCCAACGCGGTCGATCCAGGCGGGATCAACCTCCCAGTACCCGACACGCTGGCCATGACCGGCAGCGTGACGTGCGTGGACGCCACCGGCGCACCCGTGGCCGCCGGAACCTTCGAGCGGACGGTCACCATGCCGGCCACCGAATGCACCGGCGACGAACACGAGGACACCTCCACCACGACCGTCCACTGGACTGACAACACCGCCTCCACCTTCCGATTCGACAAAATCGACGTTGTGAAGGTGAACGGCACCGCCTCTCTGGTCGTCACCGGCACCGTCACCCCCGACAGCACGCGCTTCGCCAGCGACACCATCAACGCCGTGGGCACCAGCACCGGCGCCGGCTGCGGCACCCCCGCCGGCGAGACCGCCGTCGACTCCACCCTCGTGCTCCGCCTCACCCACTGACCAGCCGCGCCGACCAGTACACTCCTCACACGGGAAGGAAGACCCGGCATGCCGCTCCCTTCGACCAGGCCGCACACGGCCCCGGCCGACCCCACCACCCCGAAGGCGCGCATCTACGCCATGCTGGACACCGACGGAGACGGAGTCGCTTCCCGCCACGACTACTTCGTCCGCATCGAACGGGCTCAGCAAGCGACCGGACGCAGCGACGACGACCCCCTGGTCATCGCCGCACGCACCACGGGCGAACGCGCCTGGGCTGCGATGGACGCCAACGGCGACGGCGTGATGACCTACCAGGAGTACATCGCCTGGGTGGACGCCGAGAAATTCGACACCATCTGCCAGCACGCACTGGGCGCCCTGTTCGACCTTGCCGACGCCGACCAGGACGGTGCCCTGGACCGGACGCAATTCACCACGCTGCGCCGGGCACTGGGCAACCGGGCCGACAACGCCGACGCGGCTTTCGACGCGCTGGACAACGACAACGACGGACGCGTCAGCCGCCAGGAGTACCTGGCATCGATCCGCGCGTACGTCACGGGCGACGGATCCGCCATGGGCGACGCCCTGTACTGAGCAACTCCCATCCGGCGCCAAGCCGGCTCGGCCGCGTGCAGGGACCGTAACCGGAGGGCCCGACCCTGTGGCAGGTCTGGCTCTCCGGGTCGATACCGTCGCGTCCCACGCTGGCGTGTCGACAGCGGAGCACACCGCCGAGTCTCGATCGACGTCCGCGCCGGAGCAGCGTTTGTTCTTCGGTTCGGGAGGCAGCAGGCGGTCGACAGGATCGGGAAATGCTCACGAGAGATGACGGAGCACCTCGTGAGGACGCCTGCCCCCGGTCAGCCGAAGACCGTGATGTGGTGGGGCTGTATCTGGCTTCTGCCGCTACTGCGAAAGGATCTCCGGACCAGGACATCTAGCCGGACTCCACCTCGCCGCCATCTTCATCTGGTCAGCGAGATGACCCGAAGGAAGCGTCCTAGGCCTCAGGGTCGACAGAAGTGCGTTTGTAGTGACATGGGTAGGGATAGGGGTCCCCCCCGTCCGCGTAGACAGTCCCATCCATCTGCAGCTCTCCATTCTCCTGCGCGAGGCCTCGTCCCCGCCGGGAGGGAGCGGTCGACACGCTGTTCCTGCACCTCATCGGTACAGGTGGCCAGGACCCGGTCACAGATGCCGCCGATCTGCCGCTCCAGAGCGATGCCCTGGGGCGGGCTGGCGTCCCGGCAGCGCCGCTTGACGGTGCCCAGCGAGTGGAAGGTCTGCACGAGCGGGATGCCGTGCGGATAGGCACCCAGCTGGGCAGCCACGCCCGACATCCAGAAGTGGGCATGGACCATGTCGGGCCGCTCCCGGCCCCAGACCCGCGCGAGGTACGCCCCGAAGTCCTGCATGTGGTTATAGAGCGCGTCCTTGGGAACCGGTTCGGGAGGACCGGCCGGCACGTGCTCCGCGACAGTACCGCCGGGCAGGGACACCCGGTCGGGCATGTCCCTGGAGTCCCGCCGGGTGTAGACGGTGACGTCAGGGCCGCGCGCCGCAAGCTCCTCGCTGAGACGGGCCACATACACGTTCTGGCCACGGGCATCCACCCCGCCGAGCACCGCGAGAGGGCTCGCGTGCTCGGACACCATGGCGATCCTCATCGGGTCACCTCCTTCAGCAGCCGCTCCCAGCTGTGCGGCCGTCGGCGACAAGAGCGGCGACCGGGTCGTGGACCAGGGCGTAGATGCCGAGGAGCGCATGGAATGTGGCTCCGTCCCGGAGGCTTATGCCGTTGCTGCTCGGCTCCGCGAGTGCCTTCGCCGCGGTTGTCTCAGACATTTCGAGACAGCTCGGCGCAAGGCAGCCGACTGTGCCACCCACGGCGCAACCCCAGTCGCACAATGTCACTGTGGCGCCTGCGGAGCAGGCTGCTGGCTGTGAGGGTTTAACCATGTCCTCGCCGGCCCCGACCTTGACGGACGTCGGCAGCGGCCAGGGGGCCGGGCCGCCGGGCGTCGAGCCGCGCCGGAAGGGCGGGGAGCCGCTGCTGTCCTCTCAGCCCTGCTTTCCGCGCCCGGTGAGCATGTCGCGCAGGCGGTCGACCATGCCGGTACCGGGTGCGAGGAGTTTGTTGGCGGGCGGAGTGTCCGGCGCGGACGGGTGCGGGCGAGTCGGAGCGTGCTGCTTCGCCGAGCGGACCTTCTCACCCAGCTCTTCCAGGGCATCGGCGGAGCAGACGTCGGCCAGCAGCGGGAAGAGCCGGTTCTCCTCGTCGCTGACATGGGCCGTGACGGCGTTCTTCAGCCGCAGGATCAGCGTGTCGAAGCGCTCCTCCTGGGGTTGGCAGTCTTCGAGCTCCTTGAGCATGCGCTCGACTTCGCCGTGGTCGGCGATCTCCTTGTCGGCGAGGTCGTCTCCCCCGTCGACGTACCGGCGCACCGTCGGGTACAGGTACTCCTCCTCGGCCACCGAGTGCCGGAGCAGCTCCATGGTGAGCCGGTCCGCCAGTTCGCGTCGCTGCTGGTCCGCCCCTGGCAGCGCTTCGATCTGGGCGAAGAGTTCGTCCACCTCGCGGTGGTCCGCGGTCAGTTCCTGGATGACGTTTCCGCCGTGTCCCATGGTTCTCCACTCGTCGTCGTTCGGAGGCCGGGGGCCGACCGGTTGCGCACGCCCCACCCAGCACGGATACCTCCCACGCGCGCGGCAGCGACCTCACGCTGGTCCGACACTTCACCCCGGTGGCCGACGGGATGCCGGCCGGCATCACGGAAGACTCATCCCTCGGGCCTGTGATCGATCGGGCTGACGATCTCGGCCACGTTGGCGTATTCGCCGCCGTCCGGCAGCCGTCGTACTGCATCCAGCGCCGCGTCCGGTGCGTGGTGCGCTTCCAGGACGTCCAGCACCGTCTGCCGATCGGCCGGGAACGCGGCTCGCTCCAGGTGGCGGGCCAGTTCGCTGCGCAAGGCTTCCACTGAGCCCGTTCCCGTTCCTCACCGGGCGGGGGCACCGGGCCTGACGGGTCCACGCGGACGTCGTCGTCCGCCGGCGGCTCGGGCTCGTACGCCTCCTCCACGTGCGTGGGCCTACGTCTCCCTGCCCTTACGGCCTCACGGGCGGGGAGCCGCAGGTGATCGCCGATGCCGCCGCCAGGCACTGCTTCCTCGACGCGCTGACCGTGGAGGTGGCGCAGGACGACGGCGTACAAATCCAGGTGCCTCCTGGACGGCGGCGACCAGGTCGGCGTGATGGCCGTGACGCTGGGCCGTGTCACCAACGACGATCGCCGCGCCGTGTTCGCCTCGGCCGCCTGATGGACGCCGCCTCGGCGAGTCGCGGCGGGGCACTCCCCGGGGCACGATGTGAGGCACAGACACTCGTAGAAGCCTGGTGATGCCGACTCCGATCCCCGGCCTTTCCTGGAGTCGGGGGCCACGGCGCGGTAACACGACCGACATTGGACGGTGCGGGAAGGGAGCCGGCAATGTTGATGGCCAATCCTGTGATCTTGCGCAACCTGGTCGAGCAGTATGAAGTGCTCGCCGCGCTGCATGCCGAGGCGGGGGGACCGAACGCCCGCCAGAGGATCGAGGACGTCGCCTATACGCTGTGCGTTTCCACGGGGACACGAGACGTGGACAGCGCCCTGTCTGCGGCCCGCCGCCAGCTCGGCCACGAACCGTCTGGTGCACCGGCGCCTTGATCGGTCTCCAGCCCCTTGATCGGTCGCCGAAGGACAGGCGATGGCCTCATGACGTTTCGCGCCGACACGGTCATGAGGTCATGAGGCAGCCCTGGGGATGCGGGGCCGGAGCCCGGCAGGGGCCGTCCGGCCGGACGGAACGTCGGCTCGGCCCCTCCGGCCTGGCCACCGCCTCACGGACCGGACCAGCCGGCTTCCCACTCTCCGTCGCCGTCCCCGTTATGGTCCCCGCCTTCCGCCTGCGACGGCGTGGTCAGGGGGCGCGTCTCGACGACCGGACTGCTCCCGCTCGCCCTCCGCTCCGTTCGTCTGCTCGGGCTCGCCCTCGGCCTGCGACGGCGTGCTCTCACTCATGGACTGTCCTCCCTGACGGCAGTCGGCGGCTCACGGTCACTAGCTGTCTCCGACCTCTCCGCTTTCTTCGCCGCGTTCGGCGTCGGCCTCCGCTGGTGCTTCGACTCCCTCCAGGGGCTTGCCCGCCGTCGTACCGCGATCGGGTTGGTAGCCCTCCTTGGCACTCGCCGTGCCCGGCACCGACCGGTCCCGTGCCTGCTGCTCCCCGCCGGAGTGGGCACCGGGTTCCTCGTCGCTGCGCGCCCGGTGGTAACGATCAGTGTCACGGTCCTGCTGCCCGCTCATGTCCGTTCCTCTCGTCTGCGTCGGCGGCCCGCCGGGTTCCCGGCGGCGAACACCGCGAAACGCCTGGTCGTCAGGGCCTGGTCGGATCGGGAAGGTGACGTGTTCGCCCTTCATCAGCTGCCGATGACACGAGCCGTCATCGTGGTACCCCGATCGCCCTGCTTGTCCCCCCGACGCCAGGTGGCGTCGGCGTCCGCCCTGTGACCGCAGAGCGTCCGGCAGGTACGACCAAGTCCGGTGTGTGTCAGAGGTTCAACATCAAGTGTGGCCACTACGGCACACATCCACGGACAGCCGGCGTACCACTGGCCCCGCCCGAGCAGGGCACACCACATCAACCCACCACACGACAGAGCCCCCGGCTTCCCGGCGGGCCGCGTCGTCTCACGGATCCCGTGTTGACGGGTGCGACTCTTGAGGCGGCGGCCTCGAAACGGTACCCGGACGGGACCGCCGGCGCCCTGGTACGCCTTGTCCGCCCAGCATTTGAGCCCGGCAGCGGCGAGGGCGTCGATGATCCCGTGCTGTCGAGCGGCGGTCAGGTCGTGAGTCGAGCCGGGCAGAGCTGGCGAGGCCCAGAGCAGCCGTCCGAACGGGTCGGTGAGGACCTGGACGTTCATGCCGTGGCGTTTGTGTTTCCCGGAGCAGTACGGGGTGTCGGCGGCGATACGGTAGATCGGCAGCGGGGTGCCGTCGAGGATGACGAACGCCTTCTCCCGGATCGCCCTCATCGCCTCCTCCAGGGGCGGAGCGAGGGTGGACAGAGCCGCGACGGCTTCACGGGGGAAGCCTCGCTCCACTCACCGCGTTCCGCGAAGCTCTTGATCCTGCCCTCGCTTCGTTGAGGAATTTGAGACGCTGAGGTCCACACGATCTCTAGCCCTGCACCTGACCGGGCTCCGTACAGGACTCCATATCGATAAATGATCATGCTCCGGTCCTCGACGCAGTGCGATCACCGAAAAACCATTATCCGGGGGTAGTCGAGTGGCCGATATCGCGATCATGTCGTATCTGGTCTTCATCTCTGCTCTTTGTCTAGTCGGAATCGGCCAGATCATCTGGTTATTGATCCAGCTACTAAAAGCACTGCTGATGGCGCCGAAAAGGTTGAGAGAGAGAAGAGAACGAAGGAAGAATCGGGACACTTCAATAGGTGCCAGCGCGAGGCTGCGCCGACGCAATCCAATACGATTCGCGCTGTGGATATTTCTTGCGGCGGCCTGCTGTGTTTTCGGCGTGGGCATCCTCTTCTCTACACAGTACGGGAGGAACAACCAGGCTGGAAGCCCACCCGAACCACCTCCCAAGCTTAATGATCAGGCGGCTTTCCAAGCCAAGATCCGTGACGACCGACGGAAGCTTTTCAGCGGGCTCCTCGGCTACAGCAAACACATCTCAACCACGGTTGGGGACTCTACTATTTACGAGATCGATCTCGAAGCTCTAGGTAAGACAGAAGTAGCCGTACGGCCTTCGGGAGAGACTCGACAGTTTCAGGTCGGCGGTGTTCAGGGCGCAGTTCTAACCCCCGTGGGCCATGAGGTCAAAGTTGAGTTGCTGGCTGACACTCAGGCCCGTCAAGTCATCGCCCAGCCGGGGGACACCATCAACTGGCAGTGGAGCATCACGGCAGCCGAGCCAGGGAATTACGAGCTGATGCTGAACCTCACCACCTATCAGGGCGCGACCGACCGGGCTCTCGCTACGCTGCAGCCACCAATAGTCGTTCATGTGGCCGTGGAAAACACATGGACGCATCGCGTCGACTCCGCTAGCAACGCGCTCGTCACCTGGGGTGGAGTCGCTGTCGCCCTCACGGCTCTTCTGGCCTTCCGCGCTCCCCTGACCTCTCTCGTGCGTGCACGCATAAGGGCGCGGCAGGAGCAGCAACGCAGCCGACAACGAGACGGCTACCTATAGCCGTCGGCGCGGCGGCATTTACTACGCTGTGCCCCCATGCGCGACGGGCACACAGGTCAGCAATCGCAGCGTTGAGCGGCCACCTTCGGCACTGAGCGTTTTCAGCGTTGACGCTCCAGGGTGAGGACGGCGGCGGAGATCGACGACGCGGTTGGGGCTGCAACGGGCCCTGCGGAAGATCCGCCAGGACTTCAGCCTCGCGACGCTTCGTTCGACTGGCGCTCGCGCTGCTGACAGGGCTCGGTTGATCGTCCGTTGGGTCGGGTTGAGGTCCTGGTGCGGGAGCCGTCTGATCGGCGTGGTCACCCAGTAGTCGGCGCCGATGTGGGCGCGGTCAGCGAGGACGGGAACGCCGTCGTGTTCGCAGATCCGGATGATGCGGTGAGTGCGGGCCGCGGTCAGATCGTGGGTGCGGCCCGGCGGCGCGGGCGACATCCACAGCAGCTTGCCCGTGGGATCGGCCACGACCTGCACGTTCACGCCATGGCGGCGGTGCTTGCGGGAGGAGTCCGCCCGGCTGTCGCCGACCCGGTCGCACTCGGCGAGGGTCCCGTCGAGCAGGACGTGCTCGGGATCGGTCTCCCGCAGGACTCACAGCAGGCCGGGTGCCCGGTGGGACAGGTGATCGACGAGGGCCGTCACGTCGGCGTGGCGGTGCCGACGGACATGCCGAAGCCGGCGGCGACCTGCGTGAGGGGGTCGTGCTGGCGAAGGTAGATCAAGCCGACGAGAGCACGCTGGTGAGGCGGGAGCTTGCACCGGCGGTCACCCTCGCGGGTGACGATGAGCATGGTTACCCACTCGACCAGGGCGTGAGGCAGGTCGAGTGCGGCAGGATAGGGAACCAACGAGAGGCTCCTGCGCTGATGAGTTGAGACGTCGAACACCTCTCTCAACGGCACAGGAGCCTCGTGCGTTGCGGACGTCGGCCTCGTCACCGGATCAGTGGCCACCCTGAAAACGCTCAGTGCTCGCCTGTTGCCCGGCATGACGGGGTGCCCTCAGCAGGTGAGGCGGAGCGGAACGCGCCGATCATGCTTCGATCGGCTATATCACCGCATTTTTGTATCCGCCGGATGAAATTTCCTCTAGTGTTTCATCGGAACACGGATTTTGGGGAGCTGGGGGGCGAATGAGCGGAACTGATGCGCGGGTTCGTGTCACGGGTGACGTGCGAGGCCAGTTGGTCATTGGTGACCACAACGTCGTCGTCACCGCTGAACGCTCGATCGTGACGGTGTTGCAGCCGGGAGAGCGGCCCGAGCCCACTCGCCGGAAGCGTATTGAGCTGCTTCCACGGCGGACCGGCGCACTGCGTGGCCGTGAGAGCGAAATGGGTGAGATCAGATCAGCTGTGTCGGAGGCAGACCCGATCCAGGTCCACGGTGGAGAAGGGGTCGGGAAAAGCGCGCTCGTTCGACATGCAGCTCGCATGATGGCCGGACGGGAATCCGGAATCGTGTTTCTGAACGGATCCGGGCGCGACGCCGACGATATCGCTCAAGATATCTTCGAGTCCTGTTACGACTCTTTCGCATATCGGCCGAGTGTGATCGAAATGCAACGGCTGATGGCCGGGATCGGAGCCTGCTTCGTCATTGACGATCTGGACTGCCCCAGGTCAGAGCTGACGGGGCTGCTGGACCGGGCCCCGGACGCCACCTTCGTCCTTACCTCGGCCGAGCAGACTCTTTGGGGCAACGGCCGGATTCTCCCGCTTCGCGGACTGGGGCGACAGGACGGGCGATCCTTGCTAGGCGATGCCCTGGGGCGAGCCCTCACCTCAGCGGAGGCGGACACTGCGGACGCGCTTTGGGAGGCAACGTCGGGCAATCCCCTCGCCTTGCTGCGAGCGGCGGCCGCCAGCAGGCCGGACGGCAGCGGCGTCCGCCTGCCGTCTCCCAGTGAACTCCCTGACATCCTCGCCAGGGTCCTCGACGACCTGACTGCAGCGGAGCGGGACATGATATCCCTGCTCGGAGCCGCCGAAGGCTGGATGTCCACCGAGCTCATCGCGGTCCTGGTCGACGAACCGACTTCTCTTCTCCAGGCCGCCGACCACCTCACTGCCCTTGGCATCATCACCGCATGCGACGACGGGCTACAACTCACCCGGGGAGCCAGGGAGGCTCTGCCCGAACACCTGAAGCTGAAGGCCGGACAACTGGCCGACACTGCTGGACGTCTGACCGAATGGGCGACATCACCGGACGCCCAGGCAAGACGCGTGAGCGACGACAGCCGCTTCGTGTCCGCCGTCATTCAAGCGACGATCACGACTGGGAAACCACGCGTCGGCGCCCGGCTGGCCGCGTTGATGGCACCCAGCGCGGCCCGTTCACTGCGCATGGGCCCCTGGCGACGCATCCTCGAACACGGCGTACAAGCCGCCACAGCCGCACGCGATCAGCGACTCATCGCCTACTTCACCCACGAAGAGGGAATCCGATCGCTTCTCACCGGTAAGCGCGTAGCGGCTGTCGCGGCACTGACGGCAGCTGCCACCATCTGGTCCCAACTCGGCGAACACACGCTTGCGGAGGCAACCCGGCAGACTCAGCATCTCTTCGGGCCTACGACCTCCGCACCCCCCACAGGCCACATGTCGTATGGGCCTCACGCATCCGCCGGCCACCCGGCAGATCCCACCGCCGGTCACGCGTCAGCATCGCACGTCTCGTACCCGACAGCAGGGCACTCCTCCGCCCCTGCGGATCCAGGAGCTGCGACAGGCACGAGCACTGCGAGCACATCCGGATCGACCCATGCGGGAGGCTCTGGTGCCGCCAAGGCGGGACTCGGGAAGGTCATGTCTGGACTCACCGGCAAGCTGATCCTCGGCGGCGGTCTCGCCGGATTGGTCGCCTCAGGAGTCGTCTTCGGAGTCAACGGCAATGCCCCCGAGACAGTACCTGTACATGTGAAGGTCACCAGCGCCATCATCGAGGTCTCCCTGCCCGGCACACGCGAGAAGGGATGCCGGACGGGGCACGGCCAAACGGACTGCACCACCACAGTCACTCCGAAGAAGGGCGAGAACGGGCCTATCGAGGTACGGCCGAACTCTCCACTCCCGGACGGGGTCCACTTCGTCTACTGGGGCTGCGATCAAGGCCCTTCAGCCTCGGCGTGCACCGTGCGTGCCGACCAAGAGCGCACTGTTTGCGTGACGACCACGAGCCCGAAGGACGAAGCAGCCCGGACGGCTTGCGCAGGACTGGCCGGTATCGGTGATGAGCCTGACAAACAGGATCCGTCCAAGTCACCCACCGCCCTGTCTCCGGTGATGGTGATGACACCCGGTGGATACATCAGCGAAGTGTCCGCCGACGTTGCCGGCCAGCCGGTATGCCGCAGTGACACGACATCGCAGAACCGAGCCGGCGGCAGTTTCCTGAGTTGCAGATTCGTCGTACCAACCGGAACGACCCTCCACCTCAAGGCGACACGGAGAGATCGCAATCCGGATCTCGTCGACGGGGACAACAGCCAGGTGCGGATCGGATTCGTGGGGTGCGACGAGCAGAACGATCCGCTCGCTTCACCGGCACTGGCCACCTGCACAGTGCGGGTCAACAAGGGCACGGTGCTGTGCCTGGAGGCGCCGGTCGGTTTGAGGAACATGTGCAGCGCGTACGGAACCTCAGACTGGCCAACACTGCCGGCGACACCACCCTCCGGATTCTCCCCCGGGCCGCACTACTCAGACTCGTACTACACGAACTGATCGAGGATGCTGTGACAGAATCTCAGGACCGTCCCGACGAACTCGGTGACCGCTACGATCTGCGCATCAAGGGCGATATTCAAGGCCAGTTGGTACTTGGGCGGAACAACGAGGTGGTGATGGGCGGCCCCGCCAACGTGGTCGACCTTCCTCGCCTGACGCGGTTCACCGAGGCCATCGTCCAAGCTCTGCCTGCGCTTGACCTGGACGCCGGCCAGCAGTGCGCGGTCCATCAACTGGCTGCCGCGGTCCTCAGGGAAGTGGGGGAGGACCAACCCGATCACTCACGGCTGCGTGAAATGGGCCGCACCCTGCGCACCGTGCTGGAAGGCGCGGCGGCCGGCGCGCTTACCTCCGGGATCCTCACCATGTGGAGCCCGTGAAAGAGTGAGGAAATGTCACGCGCGCAGCTCATTGGAAGGCCCACCCGGGAACATGCGTGCGCGGCCGGCGCCCCGACGTCTTCTTGGCTGGCTGTTCTTCGCTGTCGTCTTCTTGGGCAGCGGTCTTCTTCTTCGGCAGTGTGGGAGGGCGAGGGCGGGGCATGCGTCGGCGTCGACCGGCCCAGCGCGCCGGACGCACTCGTGGCGGAGCGGCCCGGCCGGGACCCGTACGCCGTGCGTCCGGCCGTGGCCGAGTGGGTCACGAACCCGGGCACCAACCGCCGGACCGCGACGCTGACTTGCGCAGGGGGAGGAGTACCGCGTCTATCACGCTCCTGATGCGGCGCTGCCCTACACCGTGCGTCGGACCGTCGGCGGTGCCGACGTCGACCTGGGAGGCTGGGTCGGCATGGATGACGTGCGCGCGATCGTCCGGGCCGACCGCCGCCGTACCGCCGCCCTGGAAGGGGACCGCCGCCGTGTGGACCAGGAACAGCGGCGCGCGGCCTACCGGATGCAGGGGGAGCGGCGCCAGGCACCCGTGCGGCTGACCGAGGAAGAGCGGCGAGCCATCGCCTGTCGGACGGAGGAGGATCACCGTCCCGTGGCTGCGGAACTCTACGTCTCGCCGATCACTGGGAACGCGGTACTGGCCTTCGTGTGCCGGACGTGCGGGAACACGACGATGACACCCTGGGGCGGCCGCAGACCATCGACGGCCGCTACCGCACCCCGCTGTCCGTCGAACGGGACACCCTGGCTGCCCTGGTGGAGAAGCGCGGCTGGAGGGTCACCGGGCCGTGGGCCGCCACGGGACGCGCGGGGACACCATGCGCGCACGGAGCGCCCCGACCCCGGCCTACCTCGCAATGGGTGAACGCGACCTACGGGCCGGACCCGGCCACGCCCGACGTTGAGGTGGGGGAGCGCATCGTCCCCGTGCAGCGGGGATGGTGGGATGCGGTCAGCAAAGAAGGCCGCCGCTGACAACCCTGCTCCGCGGGCCCGCACTGCTGGACGGGCCCGAGGAGTACTACCCGCGGAGGCCGGCCTCCTCTCCCTGCTCCCGCTGGGTCAGGGTGAGGAGGCGTCGGCGTCGTAACTCCGGTTCGGTGCAACACCGCACCGACGCAACTATCCTCGACAAGTGATGGCACCGCCCTGAACTCGCCTCACCAGCGCGGCGCGGTACACGGGCACGCGTGTGGTGAAGGTCAATCCGGCGTACACATCGATCTCCTGCCATGCCAGCGGGCACACAGCTCCAGAGAACCGTGATAGCCAAGCGGTCTTCCGGTGCCGTGCCTGTGGTCACCAGGACCATGCCGACATCAAGGCTGCGAAGAACATCAAGGCCGCGGGGCTCGCGGTCTCAGTCTGTGGAGACGTCGGCGTCAGCCGGTCTGTGAGGCAGGAACCTAAGAGCTGGGCAACCGGCCGAACCCCGTGCGCCGGGGAATCCCTGGTAGATGCCGGGGAGGAAGCCAAATGTACCGGATGAGTGCTCGCATCAGAGGGCAGGACATCATCAACCGGGCCCGCGACATCGTCGAGGGCGACGACGGCGGCGTCACCGTGCGGCAGGTCATGTACCGGCTGGTCGCCGAGGGACTCTTGCCGAACACCGCACCCACCTATCGCAGGCTGTCCTCCCGGCTCGCCCAGGCCCGCCGCGATGGGCTCTTCCCGGACCTCATCGACACGATCCGCGAAGTGCACGTCCCACCGGCCTGGCCCGACGCTGCCGCGTTCGTGGCGGACATGCCCGAGTGGTTCCGCCTGGACCGGACCCGCGGGCAGGAGTGAGCACTGTACGTGGCGGCTGAGAAGGACACGCTGCGCCAGCTGCTGACCGGGTGGCTCGCGGAGTACAGCATCCCCGCCTCGTCGTGCGCGGATTCGGTAGCCAGCCCTACGCCGACGTCGTCCGTGACCGGGCGCGCAGCGATCCCCGGCCGGAGGCAGCTGCTCTACATCGGCGACTTCGACGCAAGCGGTTCCGACATCGAACGCGACTGGGTGCAGCGCACCGGCTGCTGGGAGCGGGTGGAGCGGGTACTGCTGACGGACGGGCAGGTCCGCGAGTACCAGCTGCCGCCGGCCGAAGGGAAGAGGGAAGATCCGCGCTGGCGAGGGTTCGCCCGCCGCTACGGCTTCGACCTGGACCGTCCCGTGCAGTGGGAAGTTGAGGCATTGGAACCGGCCGAACTCAAGTGCCTGGTGATGGATGCTGTCGACGAGCGCACGGACTCGGCCATCGGGAAGAGCTGGTGCGGCGAAACCCGCCTTGCGCCGGGCTCGGGCTGCGACACTGATCCTGCCCCGCTGTCCCCTCGTCGCGGGGCACCTTACGTTGCAGGGACAGTCGGCCGGCCGCGGACAAAGAGAGCGGCCCGCGCCCAATCCGCCGAAGCGGGTGGCAAGGGCACCGGCCAACCGAAGACACACACCGCCCAGGACAGGAAGTGACGCGCACCGGTTGCGCCGTCCGTCGAGTGTAGCGGTGCGGCGGGCTCGCGGACCGCCTCCTTGCCCGCGATGATGCAAGCCCGGTAACTTTCTTTTGTTGGGTGTGTTGTGGCAAGCACACCCCGGACCGAAGTCCAGACCGTCACCCTTTCCGACAGAGACGATCACCACGCACCGAAGGGAACCGCACCGATGACCAGCGCTTGGGCCTGTGGCGGCTGCGGCATGCGCAATGTCGACCGCGCGTCGTGTGAGGCGTGCGGAACCAGCAGTCCAACCGCCACCGCCGCCCATCTGGCGGCGACCGCCGTGCATGACGCGGCTGCCGCCCGCGCGGCCCGGGGCGAGGAAGCCGCTCGCGGCAACCACCAGTTGGCCGCCCGTCTCGGCCGCGTGACCGATGTCCACCTCGACGACGCTCTTGCCCTGCGCGGCCTCGAGGTCATCTGATCAGCGCGAAGTGGGCGGCTCCGCACCCTCGAATCCCAGTGGCCTGCGCGGGCACGCCCGCCTGAACCGCATGAACCGTCCCTGCCTCGCTCCCGCCCGCAACGCCGCCGCCGGCGCCCTGCACAACCGACCAGGAGAGACTGATGATCCGCGCCGGACGCCGGAAGTACGTCCAGAACAGCGAAGAGCTCGCCGCCGCCATGGGCGTGACGATCGGCACCTTCCGCAATAAGAAGCCCTATGCCAGCGAGGACTTCCCGCCGCAGATCAGCTCCGACCGGGCCCGGGTGAAGCTGTGGGACAGCGAGCAGACCGCCGCCCACCTGGCCGGCCGACCCGTTCCCGAACTGCCGCAGGAGGGCGACGGGCAGGACCTCCTCGACCGCAACGAAGCCGCCGCCGAGCTGGGCGTCAGCCCCAAGACCTGGGACAAGAACTATAAAACACATCCCCAGATCGCCCCTCACCTGACCGTGATCAAGGGGGTGGAGCACTGCCCGCGTGGCATCGTGCAGGCCTTCCGCACCGGCAAGGACGCAGGCAAGGATGCCGGACCCAAGGGCAGGCCCAAGGGCAGCGGGGACATGGTGCCCCGCGACGAGATCTCCGCCCGGGTCGGCGATCTGCTCGACGAGGACCCAGCGGTGACCCTCGCAACGGTCCAGGAGCGTCTCGGCCTGTCCTACGCCGCGGCCGCGCGGGCCCTGCCCCGGCTGCGCGGGGAGCGGATCGCCGACCTGGTGCAGGCCGAACCGGACGTGACCCCCGAGGAGGCCGCCACCCGGCTCGGCTACCCAACTGCGCTGCAGCGCACAGCCCTTGCCAGCGCCGCCACCGAACTGCGCGCCCGGCAGGTCCAGCCGTACCTGCAGCGCGTCGCCGACGTCCTGGTCGGCGCAGGCCTGGCCCAGGCGCAGGACGTCCGGGTGCAGCGCCTGGACGGCGACGTGCTCGCCGCGGCCGTGGCGCTGAGCGGATCCGGCGCGCCCGCCCTCGTGTGGGACGAGCGCTACGGCTGGCGTACCGCCGTCAGCAGGCGGCACCCGATCGGCAAGGAGACCGGCACCCCGCCGGAGGGTGAAGGCATCCGTTACCTCAGCGAGCATCAGCAGCCCGATCCCTTCGAGCTGCTGGCCGCGATCACCGACCGCCGGCACGGCGCCAGGCATCCCAAGACTGTTTACCAGGTCGGAGGCACGTTGCAGGGCTGAACCCGCCAGCAGGAAAACGCGCGAGGCGATAACCCCGGCCAGCGGCCCGGACACCGTTTCGGTGTCCAGGCCGCTTCGTGTAGCCGGTGTCGGTCAACGTGCCAACTCGCCTGGGAAGCAGGCGAGTTCCCCTCCCGTTTGTGACGCTAGCGCGTATCTTTGTCTTGTTGGCTTCGTGGCAGAGCTCACCACCGAGGACAGACACATCCCCAGGGAGACTCCGTGCTGGACACGATGAAGAACACCGCCCGCCAGTCGCTCACCGACACCCTCACCGACCTCGGCCGCGCCATGGACGAACAGAGTGCCGTCACCATCGCGTACGCCGACGCCGACGAGCCCCTCCATCCGCACCATCGAGATCCACGACATCGTCACCGGCGACGACGGCGCCGTCTTCGTGCAGCCCATGGTCCGCCTGAGCGGGAGCTTCCGAGGCTTCCGCGCCGACCGCATCCAGATCTACATCCCCCTCGACGGGCCGTACGTCCTCGACGCCCCCACCGCCCCGCTCCCGGTGAGCTTCACCGCCCGCACTGAGAGGGAGTTCGTGGCCCTTGAGCTGGAGCGCGACTGACCGCACGCGGCACACCGCCCGGTGCCGGGCCCTCCGTATGGGTCCGGCACTGCGGCCGCCGCTCCGGTCACCGCCACTCGTGCACCAACCCTCTGGAGCCACCGCATGCCCGTGTACGCGCCGCCTACCCAGCTCGCCGAGCTCGCGGCCAACCCCGTGACCAACCCCGTGACCAACGCCTTCCGCCCCAAGCGGGCCACCGTCCTGTCCTACGGCCTGGGCGCCGACTCGACAGCGATCCTGCTGATGTACCTCGCAAACCCCACCGCCCACGGCCTCGAACCCGACCTGTCCGACTTGATCGTGGTCCGCGCGGTCACCGGCGACGAAGGGGAAGACTCCCTCTTCTACGTCGATACCGGTAAGTCCGGCTATCAGAACCTGCGGAATGCTCGTGGTCAGTGAGTGCCTTCTCTGTCGCCCCTGCGGCAATGCAGCGGGATCGCCGGCGCGCCGGGTGAGGCGGGCCGACCTGGGACACTGCCGCCGCCAAGCCGACAGGCCGTTGCCGGTCGGCACCAGGGCCCGTTCCGCTGCCGGGCTGCGAAACGGTGCGTCACTCACTTCGCGTGGTGAGGCGCCCGGCGGCTTCGAGTCGTGCGAGGCGGCCGTGCTCCCGATCGGCCCACTGCCGTACACGGTCGGGATCCAGCGCGGTGCCGTGGCCGACGTGGAGGGCGGTGGGGTTGAGGGCGAGCATCTCGCGGAGGCTGGCGAGGTTCTGCCGGGGGTCGTCGTGGAAGGGCGGGTTGGCGGGCCTGCCGGGGACCAGGCCCATGAAGGAGCCTGCGATCAGGTCGCCAGCGACGAGGTCTCCGTCGTCGGTGAGGACCGAGACCGATCCGGCGGTGTGACCGGGGGTGGGCATGATGCGCGCCGCGAGCCCGAAGTCCTCCAGGCTCGTCTCGCCGCGAATCAGCACGGTCGGTTCGAAGGGCTCGGCCCGAGCGTGGAGCTTCCGGTTGCGAGCCATGAGGCGGCCTATCGGGCCGGTGGGCACGTACGGTTCGCGGACCTGGCCGGAGCGGTACGGCTCGAGGTCGGCGACATGGCCGGCGAGGGGCGCGCCGGTGAGCCGGTGCAGTTCCGCGGCGGAGCCGAAGTGGTCGATGTGGCCGTGGGTGATGACGATCACTGCGACGTCGGTGGGGTCGACGCCGTGGGCGGTGATCTGGTCGTGGATCTTTTGGCCGCTCCCGGGGGTTCCGGCGTCGACGATGACGGGACGGCGGCCGAGCAGCAGGTAGGCGTTGATGTTGTGCTGGCCCATGACCGGGATCGGGACGACCTTCGTGCGGGACATGGTTTTCCTCCGAAGTGTGCTGGTCGATGCCGCGTGCGGGCATGGCGAAGCTCGGCCCGCCGGTGCGCGGCGCGCTCGGTGGCTGGCAGGCCGTGTAGGTAGTGAGGGGTCAGAAGCGGCGGCGGTACTCGGCCGGGGTGGTGCCCAGCCGTCGGCGGAAGACGCGGTGCAGCGTCTCCACGGAGCCGAGGCCGCTGGTGGCGGCGACCTCCGGCAGGCTCCGGTCGCTGTCCTCCAGCAGTCGCCGGGCGGCCTCCAGCCTGGCCGCCTCCACGTAGGCGGCTGGTGTCGTGGAGGTGCGCTGGTGGAACAACCGGGTGAAGTGCCGCGTGCTCAGGTGGGTGCGGGCCGCGAGGGCTTGGAGCGAGAGATCCTCGGCGAGGTGTTCGGCGATCCACCTGCGCAGCTCGTCGATACGGCCGTCCGAGGAGCCCTGGACGGAAAGCGGCACGCTGAACTGGCTCTGCCCGCCGGAGCGTTTGACGTACATCACCATCATCCGGGCGGTCGCGAGCGCGAGGTCCTGGCCATGGTCCTCGGCGACCATGGCGAGCGCCATGTCCATCCCCGAGGTGACGCCGGCGCAGGTCCACACCTGCCCGTCCCGGATAAAGATCGGATCGGGATCGACCCGGATGCCGGGGTGTTCGGCGGCCAGCCGGTCAGCGGTGAGCCAGTGCGTGGTGGCCGGCCGGCCGTCGAGCAGCCTGGCGGCGGCCAGCAGGTGCGCTCCCGCACAGATCGATCCGATCCGCCGGGCCCGGGGTGCAGCACAGCGCAGCCAGTGGGTGACCTCATGGTCGATCACCGGCTCCACGCCGCCGTCGACGAGCTCGATAGCCCCCGACACCAGCAGGGTGTCGATCGGGCCGGTCGCGTCGTCGAGGGTCAGGTCGGCCATCAGCCGGACGCCGCTGGAGGTGGCCACCGGGCGGCCGTCGGCCGTCGCGATCTGCACGAGGTAGCCAGGCCGGTCGGCTCCGGCGACCCTTGAGGCGACTGAGAACACCTCGGCCGGTCCGGTGGCGTCCAGCAGCTCGATGCCGGGGAAGGCGACGATCACGACGCGGTGCGGTTGGGACATGCCCTGATCATTCCGCCCGATCGGACTTGGCCGCAATGACCAGGATCTGTCACATCGGGCCATCGAGAGGGATGGCCGGGCTGGGCCCGCACGCTGACCAGCGCCTTTGCCGTATCCTGACACTCAGTCCGCTCCCGCATCGTCGTCCTCGCCCCCAGTCTCCGCCGGGTCTCGTGCGGGTAGCAGCCCGCCGCTGGCCGGACCGAAGGCGCGGAAGATACGCGAGCTCACCGGTACGAGCCTCCGTCTGCCTTCCGGCGGGAGAGTTCAGCAGCGTAGGCGGCGCGTGTGGATGCCGATTCCTTGGCCCACTTCTCAGCTGCGGAGATGTGCAGTCCGAGCAAGCGGCTGAGCACCACAGCGGGGAGTGCGGCCGAGAGCTGCATCAGGGTGGTGTTGCGGGTGGGTCGAGCCCGGATGCGCATCGCAGTGAGCTTGCGCATGAGTTGCCGGCTGCTGATCGGCTGTCCGCCGGCCTTCCCCGGGAAGAGCCAAGGCTGATCGTCACTGCGTCCGAGGGTCGAGTAGCCGTACCGGTGCTGGACGAACTCCAGGACCACGGCGTAGCCCGCGCCGCCCGCGAGGTCCTGCGCTTCACTCGCGGCACGCCGTCCCAGGACAACCTTCGTGGCCTGCGGCAGGCACTGCGCGCTATGGGGCGCCTGGCCCCGGCCGAACACCACCTGGACATCGTCACCGCCCACGACGAGATCGTCGACGCCGCCGAGGAACTCGCCGCCGCCCGCCAGGACTTCCCCGCCCGCCGGGCCGCACTCGCGCACATCGACGCCGCACTCAACCAGGCCGAGAAGGTGATGCTCACCCTCGACCCGGCCACGGCATGCCCGTTCCGCGCTACCGACATCCCCGCCACCCCCGAGGACATCAAGGCCTCCGCCGTCGCCCGCAACGCCGCCAGCTTCACCGACTGGTACGCCGAGACCCGAAGCATCAGGGGCGGCGCGCCCGCCGTGCGCGTCCACTGCCGCTCCGACCAAACAGCGTCTGTTCAGCACCTCCGTGGACTGCTGGTGCTGGCTGAGGTGCTGGAGCCGCGCAAGGAGCAACTGGCCCAGTTCAAGCTGGACATCAGGGTGTGTCTCGACGTGGTGACGGACCCGTACGACAAGACTGTCCTTGCCCGATAAGCACCCTGGCATCTCATGCCCCTCGCTCACCACCGCCTCGAACGGTCCGGTTTCAACCGGTTCCCGCGCGAGCATCTCGCCGCAAGTTGCAGACGGCACACGTGTTGTTCACCCACATCCGCCGTCGCGGCAGCACTCTCGACAGCGTCACCCAGCCCCTCGTCGATCGATGGCTGATCGCAAAACAAGCCCCGCCAGAACCAGGCCCGCTCCTTCTTGCTCTGGGCCGCCACCTCCCACTTGATCCCTCTTGAACGTCGCGATCGCCACCGCGGCCAGGACCGTCGACCGGTCGATCACGAGCGATGCCGACCGGATCCTCACCGCTCTCCGCCTGGAGACCGACGAGTCCGAGCACATCACCGACCGCGTGGCTGGTTGTCTCGTCCTGCAATACGGGCTGCGAACTGACCGACTCGTGAGCCTCACGACCGACCACGTCCTGGTCGACCCAGAGGAGCCCGGCGTCCTCGGTCTTCAACTCGGCCGAGATCCGCTCTGGCTCCGGCCGCGGCTGTCGGCATTGCTCCAACGGCTGATCAACGAACGACGTCCACTGGCCGCCCCGCTCAGGACCCGCGAGACACCCTGCCTTCTCCCCGGCCTCCGCCTCGACCAGCCCATGACCTCCAACACTCTGCAGAGACGACTGACCCGCCTGGGAATCACCAGCACCAGCAAGGCCCGCAATGGGGCATGGCTCGCCATGGTCGGCGCCGTCCACTGGGAGATGCTCGCCGATCTCCTCGGCCTCGCCGACGGCACGGCCCACAACTGGCACAAGCTCAACGGGGGAGACCGCGCCAGCTACGTCGCCAGCCGACTCAATGCCTCTCAAGCACCCAGGGGGCGCGAGGAGACACCAGCCCCGGCACTTGACGTCCTAGCCATCCATCACATGTCAGGCCGGGTTGTCCGTCGTTTCCGTCCGGTCGGGATGGAAGATTTCCTCGATGGTCAGGCCGAAGACGTCGGCGATGGTGAACGCCAGAGGCAGGCTGGGATCGTACCGCTCGGTTTCGATGGCGTTGATGGCCTGCCGGGAGACTTGGCACCGGTCGGCCAGGTCGGCCTGGCTCCATCGGCGAGCTGCACGCAGTTCGCGTAGTCGGTTCTTCACAATGCGCCGTCACCGGTTCAGGCGGGTACGCAGGTCGGCGATCGTCATCCAGATGGCTACGCCACCGAGGAGGATCAACTGCGCGAGCTGATGGAGCTGGACGATGCCTGCGGCATCGAGCAGGGTAGCCACTTGCAGCCCCACGAGGACTGCGGCGAACGCGATGGCCATGCTCTCCAACTGAATCCTGCGCAGGTATTCGTCTGCGCGCCGGAATGCCCGCAGCAGCACCCAGGCGATCGCGAGGGTGAAGACGGCGGTGGTTGCGATCCACCACGCCTTCTGGGCGGTGCTCTGATGGGGGTTGCTGCCCAGTGCCAGGGCTATCACGCCCAAAGTAGACACGGGTATGCCGTCGATGAGTACCGCGCGGCGGGCCGCGCGCGTCACCTGGTCCTGCTGTACCTGCTTTGTCATGTGGATGAATGTAAGGTGTCCCTTCCATCAGGTCAAGCGACCTTGACTTGATGGAAGGTACGCCTTACATTTCTGGGATGTTGAACCAAAGGCGGCTCCTGACCCGCCGGGCGCTGCTCGGTACCGCCGTAGCGTCAGCCATCGCTTCCGTCCCGATGGCCACCGCGGCATCCGCTCAGTCGCGACCCGCCGCGGACGCGCCGGTTGCCGCCAGCCTCACGCCGAGTCCGGTGCGGCTTACCCTGCCCGCACCAACCGGTCCGCATCCCCTGGGCACGGTCGCGGTGCACCTGGTCGACCGGTCGCGCGTCGATCCCTGGCAGGATTCCCGCCCGGCTCGGGAACTCATGATCCAGCTCTGGTACCCCGCACGCACCGCCCATGGCCACCCGCCCGCGCCGTGGATGACACCCGGCGCCAGCACCTTCTTCGAGCGGGAACAGGGCATCCCGTCCGGCACGCTGCAGCTGCCCACCACGCACGCCCATCTGGCCGCACCGGTGGATCGCGGCCGGTGCGGAAAACCGGTCGTCGTGTACTCACCGGGCCTGCACAGCGACCGCAGCCTCGGCACGGTTCTGATCGAGGAACTAGCCAGCCACGGCTACCTGGTCGTGGCCATCGACCACACCTACGACGCCGACCAAGTCGAGTTTCCCGACGGCCGGGTGGAAACCTTCGCCATTACCGGCGACATCGACGATGCCCTGATCGCCAAGGCCCTCGCTGTCCGCACCGCGGACACCCGGTTCGTGCTGGACCAGCTCACCGCGCTCAACGCCGGACAGAACACCGACGCCGGACGGCGACCCCTGCCACCCACCCTCACCGGCGCGTTCGACCTGTCCCGCATCGGCATGC
Organism: Streptomyces sp. NPDC037288; assembly: GCF_055603265.1. Classification (NCBI taxonomy): domain Bacteria; kingdom Bacillati; phylum Actinomycetota; class Actinomycetes; order Kitasatosporales; family Streptomycetaceae; genus Streptomyces; species Streptomyces sp. NPDC037288. The sequence goes on along the minus strand of NZ_JBVJVY010000045.1, from coordinate 9,695 downwards.
TCGGCCACTCCCTCGGTGGCGCCACAGCCGCCGCAGCCATCCGCGCCGACCGGCGCCTGCGCGCCGGAGCCAACCTGGACGGCAGCCTCCTACCACCCGTCACCGCCGGCACCGACCGGCCATTCCTTCTCTTCGGCAGCGACCCCCGCCCAGGCCCGGAGGATCCCAGCTGGGATCAGTTCTGGACCAGCCAGTACGGCTGGAAACGCGAACTGGCCCTCATCGGCTCCACCCACACCTCGTTCACCGACCTGGAAACACTGCTACCCCAGGCCGCGCCCGCCCTCGGGCTGACGCCCAGCCAGGTGACGCAAGCAATCGGCACCCTCGACCCGCACCACGCCATCCACGCCCAACGCGACTACATACGAGCATTCTTCGACCTTCATCTACGCCACCTCGACAACCAGCTGCTCCAGCACCCCTCACCCCGCTACCCGCAAATCCGGTTCTTCAGATGAGGCATTCGCCATACCCGCACCACGGTCACCCCTTCAGACCTACGGTGATCCCGAGCCTGAATCGACGACACCTCGGGCGGCCCGCACCCGCCATCGAGGCCGGCGGCCCGGCACCCCGGCCAGCTGACCGTGGTGGCCTGCGCTGACCACATCCGTGACGGCGAGCCAGCCGCAGCCTGATCTGAACCCTGTCGAATTGTCGCACCAGGAACCCCGCCCGCATCAATGCCCGGGCTACACACCCAACCCGACTGCGAGAGCAGCTTGGAAGAGGCCCACAGATCTGACGACACCGAGACTGTGCTGGGCTCTCGGACTGTCACTGCCTGCCCGCTACCGCGACCTCGAAGCAAAGATCGGTCACCGCTTCAAGCAGAGCCACAGCCTCGCGGAGGTCTACGCAGGGGCTGAGCGGCTCGAGCGCGAGGGAGGCCCCCTGGTCTGGAAACCGCGGCGACGCCGTCCGGCAGGAACTCGGCGCCGCAGCGGCCGACGACTACCTCGCTCGCCTCGCTCTCACCACCTGATCCCGGATCACGCGGGGTGGGATTCGCATATCGTGCGCCGGCGCGGCACTGGTGGCTTCGTAACCGAGAGCCGACACCGTTTGTCCCCGAGTTTGGGCAGCACTTGTTGATCGCAGAGCCGGAAAATGTTGGTGAGAACTGATACCGGTGCGGGATGGGTGAACTCTTTGTCACCGCGCTGGGTGGTTCTTGCTGAAGGGGTCCGTCACATAGGGAGCGAGAACAGCCGTACTGGTCCTGAGGGCCAGCGGGCGTCGTCGCGCAGGGGCGTCACCATGGTCCGCAGCGGCATGGTCACCAGGCGGGCTTCGGGTTGTTCGACGAGTACGTCCTTGTCGAGCGGGTGCCATCCGAGGCGCTGGTAGAGCGGCACGAGGGGAGGTCGGCAGAACAGGAGCGCGTGCTGAGGCCCCATCGTGCGGGCGTGCTCCAGTGCAGTTGCGACGACGAGCCGCGCCAGCCCCTGACCTTGCATGCCGGGTGCGACGGCCACCCCGCCGACGCCCACCACCTCTGTCTCGGCGTCGCCGATCGCGACAGGCAGTCGCAGCAGGCCAGCGTGTGCCACGAGCCGGCCGTCGTGTCTGATGCCGAAGTGCTCTTCTTTCGGCAGCCAGGTCAGACCGGTCGAGGCGACACCGAAGGGATCATCGCTGTTGCCAAGGATCTCTTCCTGGTCCGCCTTCGTGTACTGGGCAAGGCGCACCACAGTCGCTGCCACAGGGGATCGGTTCTCAGACATTCCCACATGATGATCTCTCCGCCAAGCACCGGCCAAGCGAGTCCCCAGCCGATCTGCGCCGTCCAGAGCAGGGGGTTCAGGCCAAGTGGGCATGGTTCGCCTCCGAGACCGGAGACGTGAAACTCTCGTTCGAGGCGATGGCGACGCTGTTCTTCTCCTCACGCTCTGTCAGAACCTGGAAGAGCAGCTCAGCGCCGCTGCGGTCCAGCTCCATATAGCCCAGCTCATCGATGCACAAAAGATCGACGCGGCCGTATCGGGCGATGGTCTTGGTCAGCTGCTTCTCGTCCGCGGCCTCGACCAGCTCGTTGACGAGTTTGGTGGCGAGTGTGTGGCGGATCCGGTAGCCGGCCATCGCAGCTTCGGTGCCCAGCGCGATCAGCAGGTGCGACTTGCCGGTGCCCGAGTCACCGATCAGGCAGAGCGGCAGGACCTTCTTGACCCACTCGCAGGTCGCCAGGGTGTGGATGACCGCCGGATCCACGCTGGGGTTCGCCTCGAAGTCGAAGGCCCGCAGGATTTCTCGCGTGGGAACTGGGCGGCCTTGATCCGCCGCTCCGAACGGCGACGGGCCCTATCGTCGCACTCGGCCATCAGCAGTTCGGCGAGGAGACCGCGATACGACATCTGGTCACGAGCGGCGGCTTCGGCCAGCTGGGGGAACTGGGCCCGGATGGTCGGCAGCCGCAGCATCCGGCATGCCTGGTCGACAGCAGCGTCGGCGGGCTGTTCGGTCAGCCCGCGGTGGCGTTTGAACGTCGTCATGGCGTTTCTCCCTCGACGGCAAAGTGGTCGGCCGGCCGCCTCGGTCGCAGCAGCTGGTCGTAGGCCGCGACCGAGGGCAGCGGCCGGTTGTCGGGCGGCAGGTGGGCCAGGCGCCGTTCGGTCAGGAACGTCACACTCGCCCGGTCCGGCTCCGGATCTGCCGTCGTGGCCGGCGCATCGTCGGCCTCGGCGGCCTTGCGGGCTTCCAGAGCGACCGCGTCCGCGGTCAGGGCGCCTGCCCGGAGGGCGGCGGCGAGCCCAGTCACCAGGCACTCATGATGAAGATGCCGTCCCAGCAGCAGGACCTCGATCAGAGCGCGGGTGCCATCCCGGTCACCGTGGGCCTTGCAGGCAGCGGCCCACCAGGCGTCATGGACGGGAGTGAACTTGCCTGCGGCGCGGGCTTGTTCCAGCGCGGTCGCACCGGGAAAGGCGCCAGGCTTGCGGACCAGGGCTTCCAGGTAGTGGTCCAGTTCCAGGCAGGGCTGGCCCTTGGCGATGAGCCGCTTGTGCCGGGCGACTTCCTTGCGGCCGTCATAGACGACGACTTCGGAGGCGTGCAGCATCACCCGAACGGTGCGGCCGATCAGTCCCACCGGCACCGAGTAGCGGTTCGTGCGGACGCTGACCTGCGCGTATCTGTCCACCCGGAGACTGAACAGCCGACCGGTCTCGAACGGCTCGTTGGGCAGCGGCTGCAGCAGCGGGCGTTCGACGGCGAAGTACTCGCCGATCGTCCTGGGCCGTGACCGGATGCGGCGGTCATCGTCCTCGGCGTCCCATCGCTCGACCATCGCGTTGAGTTCGGCGAGGGAGTCGACTTCCGGGACGGGGACGAGGTGGTTCCGGCGGAACCACCCGATCTGCCCCTCCACCCCGCCCTTCTCATGGGCTCCTTCGAGGCCCGGGCGGCAGTACATGCTTTCGAACCCGTATTCTCTGAACTTCGCTTCTGAATACTGAAGTTCAGCCCGATGGTGGTCAGGGCAGCAGTTGGCGCGTCTCGATCCAAGGAAGAAGCCGATCACGCGTTGGGCCGGGCTGCAGATGGCCGATGAGCCACTTCAGGTGCCCTGTCAGGTTCTTGTGCCGCCGCAGCTCGCGGATCTGTTCGATGGGAAGCTCGTGCCAGTTGGTGGCGAGGGTCGCCGCATCTGATGGCGACATCGCCAGTGCGGCGAGTGTGTCGGCGCCCAATTCTTCTGGACTCCAGTCGAAGTTCTCGTCCTCGGGACCGAGGTGTTCGATCACCCACGTTCGCAGCATGAATTCCTGCTGGAGCTCGCGCGCTGATCCCTCTGCGCCGTCGCCGAGCATGCGCCGGTTCGCCAGCAGCGACAGCTCAGCCCAGTGCCGACGCACTTCGCGGGGCCCGCTGGAGTCGTAGGCGTGTTGCTGGGCAACAACGCGGACCAATTCGAGCTGAGACCAGCCGTGAGCGTCCGCAGTGAACGCCTGGAGGCGTTCGATTGGCCAAGTACTCAGATCACGCTCTGGTTCCCTTTGATCTGAATCGGTGCTCACTGGGCGTCGCTCCTGGTCATGGGGATGCCGAGACCGACGGCGGTTCGTTGCTGGGAACGCCGGTCGATCTGGGCGAGCTTATCCTCAGAGCCGGCGAGGCTGACCTTGAGTCCTTCGACCGCGCCGAGCCAGCCCTCACGCTCGGCTTCGGCGATGCGGGCGAGGAGGTTGTCGCGGATCTCGACGAGGCGGTCGCGTTGGGCGGGTCGGGCCAGAGCATCGGGCAGCGGACGCAGGCGTGTTCGTGGATGCAGGGGGTGCTGAACGAGCGGCCGCAGGTGCCGATGGAGACCTTGCGCCGCTCGAAGTGGCCCAGGAACTCGGTCCACTCCTCGTCGGTCGGGACGCGGTATTCATCGGTTGGCCGCATGGCTCGTCGACGGGCCAGGAAGGCCAGGCGGGCTTGGACGGCCTCGTCGGGATAAACCGCCTTGTAGCTGAGGGTGACGTTGATGTCCTGGTGTCCGGCGATGACCTGGGCGATGTGCGGGGGCAGGCCGCCGAGGACGGCGTCGGTGATGAACAGACGGCGGAAGTCGTGCGGCGTGAAGTGCAACGGGCCGCCGGTGACGGAGTCCGCCAAACCGGTGTGTGCGAGGGCGGTGGTAAGCACCTTCCGGACGGCGCCCGAGCTGATCGCCCGGTTCTCGTAGCCGCGGTGTCGCTGGAACAGCAGTGGTGCGGGCGGCAGCCAAGTGCGCTCGTAGTGGTCGTAGGCGGGGACCAGGGGGACTCGGCTGTTCTTGTCGCGGACCCGGCGGATGATCGTGGAGAGGACCTCGGCGAGTTCGGGGCTGACGACCAGGAGCCGTTCCGTGTCGGTCTTCGACGGAACGATCTGCAGGAGCGGGATGAGCTCGCCGGTGGTGGGCAGCCGGTATTGGATCAGGCTGTGGTGGCAGAGCTCGGTGAGTTCCTCGACCCGGATGCCGGTGGCCCGCAGCACCTCGACGATGGCGAAGGCCCAAAAGGCGTGGTCCTCCTCGCGTCCGAGATCGCGTCGGTGCCCGGTGACGGGGTCCTCGGCCAGCACTTTGGCGGCCGCCGACCGCCTTGGGGCGACGCGCACCAATGTCTGGCCTGCGGCGGTGAACATCTCGCCCGGTGCAGCCTCGCGGGCGGCGGCCAACACGGTGGCGGTGTCCTTGCGGCGCTGGTCAACGCTGCGGACCAGGAGCGGCAGCACGGGCAGCCGCTCGCGGGTGCGGGCATCCATCCGTGATTTGCGGCGCCGCTTGTCCTTCTTGCGGTTGATCTCCTCGCTGCCGACCGGGCAGGGGGCGACCCAGCCGGCCCAGCGGGCGGGATCTTCAACGGCCCAGTGCGCCAGGTCCAGGTAGAAGGCCCGCACCGGGGTCAGGCACTCGCGGTAGTTGATCCGAGGTGCCTCGGTGGTGATCCGGCGGCCGTCCGGGGTGCGAACGGTCTTGGTGGTGGTGCGAAGCCGCTGCTTCCAGGCGTCGGCGACATCAGTCGGCAGGTGCAGACTGTCGATGCCCGGGTGGTGCCGTTCCAGGTCGGACCAGAACAGCTTGGCCAGGTAGTACGACAGCGCATCCAAGCTGTTGTAGTCCAGTGCCGGCTGGCGTTCTCGCAGGTAGGTCGCGGACGGGGCGGCAGGCGATGCTGTAGCGGTCGATCAGCTGCTCGGGCGTGCGCTGTCCGCCCGTTCGGAGTTCGCGCAGCGTCGCCGGAGCCCGATCGTCGAAGACACCCAGGTCGTGCAGGACACGGTAGAACAGGTGGGTGGCTCCGACAGAGGTGCCGCGCAGATCGGCCTCGATGTCCGGCAGCTCCAAGACGTCGCCCGGGACGATGTCAGCGATGATGCCGCCCTTGGCGACGAGGATCTGGGGAGCGCGATATGCGGTGCGGGTCGCCGCGGCCGTGTTGATGCTCGGGTCCGTAGCGCAGCGTTCTCGCAGTCGAGCGAAGCCGGTGGGGTCGCGGTGCTGGGCGAGCATGCCGACGAGCGCGCTGCTGCGAAGCGACGAGGTGATCAACCAGGGCAGTGAAGGCCGGACGGGGTCGGCGCAAAGAGCGGGGTGCACCGCCCGGAAGAAGGACTCCTGGCGCCAGGGAACCTCGTGTCCGCGCTCACGCATCCAACGCTGCGGGATCTCCCGCCAGTTGGCGCCGTCGTCGTCGGCGCCGCTGGCCAGCCAACGTTCCTGCCAGGTGGCGCCGGGCTGATCGGCCAGCCAGTCCAGCAGCAGGCCAAGCCCGAACTTGCGACCGTTGTTGTCGCAAGCCGGGGCGAAGGGCTCGGCGGCAAGCCGGCCCCAGACCTCCTCGCGGCTCTGCCCGGTCGCGGGCCATGCCTCCTCCCGCGGCCGTGCTCGGACCAACTCCGTGACCGGCCGCGGCGGCGAAGGCGCCGCGGCCTGCTCGGTCTCCAGCATCATGGTCATCAGCGGGCCGTCCCGAGCACGTCCAGCGACTCGGCCGAGTAGCCAGGGGCAGCGGCGGGTGCGGTGCGAGCAGCGGCCTGCCTCGTCTGCTCGGCGTGATGGGTCAGCAGCCGCCGGATGACCTCTTCCTTGCGGGGCGTGAGATAGACCTGGGTGGTGGTCAACTGGGCGGGACCAAGGACGGATTGAGACGTCTCCAGTAGTTCAGTCAACGGGTAGTGCGACCGGAAGGCGATCCACCGGTCGGTCTCCACCCTCGCCCGGCTCAGCCCCAGCACCTGGGCGACGACGGCCTTGAGGTTGTCGTAGCGCACCCGGCCCCGAGGAACCCCGCCCAGCGCGCGTAGCGCGTGCGCGTGCCCCTCAAAGAAGGGTTCCTGACCAGCGGAGGCGAACACCCGGTGGACGGCCTTGCCCGAATACGACAGGCGGAAGGAGAACAGGTAGCAGGTCACCAGTTCTCCCGCCAGCCGCACGGCCACGTCGCCGAAGTCGACCTCCGCCTCCATGCCGGGCGGATGGGTCTGCGGGATGAGCGCCTCGATGGGCGCCTTGCCCGCCTCCACCGCGATCCGCGGCTTCCGGTCGGCGACATAGCGCCTGACCATCGGATAGGACACGTCGGCACCGTGTTCCTCGATCAGCCGGTGAAAGATCCGGGTGACCGTATGCCGCTGCTTGCGCGGCGCGTCCAGGTCCGCCCGCAGGATCCCGTCGATCACCGCCTTGTACGGATCCAGCGCCGATGACCGCGGCGGCAGCGGCTTGCGCGGCTCCGGCCAGGCCGAGTCCAGGGCCTTGCGCACCGTCCGCCAGGCAACATTGTGCTTGCGCTCCAACTCCCGCATCGTCATGCCGGCTCGGTGGTCCCGCCGAATCGCCGCGTATATGCCCCTCATTCCTTGGAAGTAACTCATATTTTTTGTGCTTGTAGGGCTGAAGCAAGGGCATCCGGTGGCCAGGAGGTTGATAACGATGGTTCCCCTGCTTCTGGTTCTTCTGCTGGCTCTGATCCTCTTCGGCGCGGGCTTCGCCCTGAAGGCACTGTGGTGGATCGCGGTGATCGTGCTCATCGTGTGGCTGCTCGGCTTCGTCGTCCGCTCCGCGGACAGCGCAGGCCGCAAGGGCCGCTGGTACCGCTGGTAGACGAATGACACCCGGCGCGAGGAGCGCGCCACGCGCGAGCAATGGTGGGCCCGGCCGGCACGGCCGGGCCCACTGGCGTGAAAGAGAAGCTTCCTTGCGGCGGTGGGAGGGATCGGGCTTATCGGACGCACCGCAGGGTACGTGAGTCATGCACCTGCCCCGCAGACTCAGCAGTGGAACCCTGCTCCTCCGGTCTGCGAGGTAGGTGCGTATCGGGCGTGCATCTGGTTCGGCCGGGTGGCCAGGCCACGCGGCTCGACCCCGGCGACCATGTCCAACAGACCACACGCCCTCCATCTCGACCGCGATAATGCCGACGGCCCGCAGCCAGGGCACGGCTGCGGGCTCGGAAACGGCGGCTCGGTCAGCAGCAGCCGCACCGAATGCTTCGATGAGTGCCAATTCGAGGGCGATCCGGTCCTGCTCGATGAGATTGCCCGTGAGATGGCCCCGCTGGTGGCGCCTGGCACTGAAGTCCTGGCCGACTTGGAGATGGGCGGCATCCCCGTGGCAGCCGTCCCCGTCCTTGGGAAAGTCCACGGTGTCGAAGTACCCGACGCCCTTGAAGCGTGGGTACCCGGGCTTCTTACCGGCCTTCACCCGACGGAAGAATGCGGCGAACGCCTTGTCCAGCCGGCGCAGCGTGGCCTGCTGCGAGGAGAACGACCAGCGGCCCTGACGATCCGGCTCGAACGTCCGGATTTCCTTGAGCTGAGAGGACTGGTCACCGCACGTGGCGCTCGTCTTCGAGACGTTCCTGTAGGCGTCGCGACGCTCCTGTAACGCACCGTTGTAGAGCGAGCAGTGATCCCGCAGCATCATCCACGTTGGCCCTGTTGAGGCCGTACTGGATCAGCTACTCCGGCGCTGGCGGACGACGCTCCTCACCCTGCCGTCGCTCAGTCTCGCGTCGTTCCTCATCGGCGATCCACTGGTCGATGGCAGCGAGCTGGCGGGCGGTGTGCTCGGCGACGACGCGTCGGGCGAAGCGGAGTGCGTCGAGCCGCGATAGCTGTTGATCTTCCATGTGCCGGTGATCCGGCTACCCGACCACACGGCCGCTGTGAGTGGACCACCGGGCCGCAAGGCGGGAGCGTCGCCTCCGACTACATGCGCGTAGATGGCGACGAGACCACGCCCCACCACGGCGCGGGCGCCGTGCGGGGGTCTCTCGTCGGCTAGTGGGGTAAGGATGGGGAGACCTTCAAGGTCGGTGAGCACTACACCGAACGGGGTTTGGGCGACGATCCGCTCAAGGGCCGGACGCTGTTCCTTGGCATCAACGACGACGGTTTCGCCGACAACTCCGGAACCCTGAACGTCCGCTTGGGCGAAGAGACATCAGCGGGGGACGTCACGTCCCCCGCCTACCGCTACGACCCCGCCAACGGGTGGGTCCAGAACTAGTTTGAGTCATCCGTGGCCTCGTTGGGTGATACCTCCCATGGAGTCCTGTTCGGGCTGGTAGGAGTGGGTATCCCGTGACCTGCTTCTAGGAGGCCGATGTGCCCGCCGGTGTATGGACAGACGAAGTGCTGGACCCGATGCGGGTCGCCGGTGATCCGGTGGGCGATACCGCGATCGCCGAGATCTACGAGCTGGGGCGGCAGGAAGAGGTACGGCAGGCGCTGCTCGGGTTCGGCAAGAACAGCGACGCACTGCCCGCCAGCCTGCCGCCCCAGCTCCACAGGTACTTCGGGCAAACCTCCGTACTGCCCGAGTGGGCCGACCGGGAGCTGATCGAGCGCGGCCGCACCTTGTTGGGCCGCTACGAGGCGCTGGTCGTCTCGACCCTGCTGTGCGCCTCCCTCCCGCTGTGCTACGGCTGCGCAGACGGCGCTCAGGTGCTCGCCCGTTCCCAGCGTCTGACCTCGGGGGTGTACCGCAGGCTGATGGAAACCTCGCAGTTCGTGGTCGACGTCCTACCGGTAGTTCGTTAAATCCGGCGGTGGTGTGGGTTGGCGGCAGGTCGGGTTGGCCGTAGGCCGGTGGGAGGAGTCAACTTCCTTACTGGGGGCTGAAGATGACCGCTCGCCGTCCGTGTCCGCCTGCGCCGGGGCCGTTGGAGGACTACGCGGCCCGGTTCGACGACCTCTTCTTCAGTCTCGCCCAGCGGCGG